>NZ_JBSKHP010000010.1:0-203175 GCF_057128625.1 Pseudomonas imperatae
CCCGTTGATCGACGCCTCCAGTCGGCCCGGGCGCTTTACGGGGCATACAATCAAGATCAAGAGCCAGATCAAAAGCAGATCAAGATCAACAGCCAGATCAAAATCAGAAGCCAGATCAAAATCAGAAGCCAGATCATGCGTTCGATCAGCCGTGGGCTACAACTTGGATGGCTGGTGCCGGGCGTGCGCAGCACGCAAAAAAAAAGCCCCTTCACGGGGCCTTTTTCTGCAACCTCGAACGCCTTAGCGCTCCAGGTCAGCGATCTTGCCGGTCTTGCCGTCCCACTCTTCAGCGTCAGGCAGGGCATCCTTGCGCTCGGTGATGTTGGGCCAGACCTCTGCCAGCTCGGCGTTCAACTCGATGAAGTTCTCCATCCCGGCCGGGATTTCGTCTTCAGAGAAAATGGCTTGGGCAGGGCACTCAGGCTCGCACAGTGCGCAATCGATGCACTCATCCGGGTGAATTACCAGGAAGTTCGGGCCTTCGTAGAAGCAGTCCACCGGACAGACTTCGACGCAGTCGGTGTATTTGCACTTGATGCAGTTGTCGGTGACGACGAAGGTCATTTCAAAATATCTCCTCAAGGCGGCAGCGAAGCCCCTGATCCAGGGCCGCTTGGTTTGGGCTGGTCAGCCGGCGGACCAGGCTAAGAGCCCGTGGCATTCCCAAACCGCGCGGGATTCTATCAGCTTGTGCGCTGCTGCGTTAGATCCGAGTCTTCAGTGTATAGAGCAATTCGATTGCTTGACGTGGCGTCAGGCCATCAATGTCGGTCTTGCTGAGTTGCTCCAGCACCGGGTGCGGCAAGCTGGCGAACAGGTCACTCTGGTGCGGTACCTGGGGTTGGCCCGGGGCGCTGGCGACTGGTTCGTGTGGCAGGCTCGCTGTTTCCAGGCGGCCCAGGTGTTCCTTGGCGCGGGCGATCACTGGGTTCGGCACGCCGGCCAACTGCGCCACGGCCAGGCCGTAGCTCTGGCTGGCAGGGCCGGGCAGCACGTGGTGCAGGAACACGATGCGCTCCTTGTGCTCGGTGGCGCTCAGGTGCACGTTGGCGACCAGCGGTTCGTTTTCCGGCAGTACCGTCAATTCGAAATAGTGCGTGGCAAACAGCGTGTAGGCGCGCAGTTGCGCCAGGCGCTCGGCGGCGGCCCAGGCCAGCGACAGGCCGTCGAAGGTGCTGGTGCCGCGGCCCACTTCGTCCATCAGCACCAGGCTCTTGTCTGTGGCGTTGTGGAGGATGTTGGCAGTTTCGCTCATTTCCACCATGAAGGTCGAGCGCCCGCCGGCCAGGTCGTCGCTGGAGCCGATACGGGTGAAGATACGGTCCACCAGCGACAGCTCGCAGCCGGCGGCCGGCACGAAGCTGCCGATGTGGGCCATCAGCACGATCAGCGCGGTCTGGCGCATGTAGGTGGATTTACCGCCCATGTTCGGGCCGGTGATCACCAGCATGCGGGTGTCGTTGTCCAGGCTCAGGTCGTTGGCCACGAACGGCGTGGTCAGCACCTGTTCCACCACCGGGTGGCGGCCCTGGTTGATGCGCAGGCAGGGCTCGTCGACGAATACCGGGCAGTTGAGGTCCAGGTTCAGCGCGCGCTCGGCCAGGTTGCTCAACACGTCCAGCTCGGCCAGGGCCGCGGCGGTGTCCTGCAGCGGTGGCAGGTGGCCGATGAGGTTTTCAAGCAGCGCGTCGTAGAGCATCTTCTCGCGGGCCAGGGCGCGGCTTTTCGCCGACAGCGCCTTGTCCTCGAACTCTTTCAGCTCCGGGGTGATGAAGCGCTCGGCGCCTTTCAGGGTCTGGCGGCGGATGTAGTCCGCTGGCGCCTGCTCGGCCTGCTTGCTGGGCAGCTCGATGAAGTAGCCGTGCACGCGGTTGTAGCCGACCTTCAGGTTGGCCAGGCCAGTGCGGGCTTTCTCGCGTGCCTCCAGGTCGATCAGGAACTGGCCGGCGTTCTCGCTCAGGGCCAGCAGCTCGTCCAGCTCGCTGTCGTAGCCGGTCTTGAGCACGCCGCCGTCACGGATGACCGCCGGCGGGTTGTCGATGATGGCCTTGGCCAGCAGGTCGGCCAGCTCCGGGTAGGTGCCAGCGATGGTCGCCAGCAGCGCCAGGTGCGGCGCTTCCAGGTCGGACATCGCCACTTGCAGGTCCGGCAGCGCCGCCAGCGCGTCGCGCAGGCGCGCCAGGTCGCGCGGGCGGGCGTTGCGCAGGCCGATGCGGGCGAGAATGCGCTCGATGTCGCCGATTTCTTTCAGCTGTGGCTGCAGGCTTTCGAAACGGTAGCCCTCCAGCAGGCAGCGGATCGAGCTCTGGCGCGCCTGCAGCACCTTCAGGTCGCGCAGCGGGCGGTTCAGCCAGCGGGTCAGCAGGCGGCTGCCCATGGCAGTCTGGCAACGGTCGATCACCGATTGCAGGGTGTTGTCGCGCCCGCCCGCCAGGTTGGTGTCCAGCTCCAGGTTGCGACGGCTGGCTCCATCCAGCACCACGGTGTCATCCAGGCGCTCGTGGCGCAGGCTGCGCAGGTGGGGCAGGGCGGTGCGCTGGGTTTCCTTGGCGTAGCCCAGCAGGCAGCCGGCGGCGCCGATGGCCAGGGTCAGGTTCTCGCAGCCAAAACCCTTGAGGTCCTGGGTGGAGAACTGCTGGCACAGGCTCTTGTGCGCGGTGTCACGCTCGAAGTCCCACGGCGCGCGGCGGCGCGAACCACGGCGCTTTTCCGCCGGCAGGCCCTGGGGCCAGTCATCGGGGATCAGCAGCTCAACCGGATTGATGCGCTCAAGCTCGGCCAACAGGCTTTCCCAGCCCTTGATCTCCAGCACCGAGAAATTGCCGCTGGTGATGTCCAGCACCGCCAGGCCGAACAGACGCTCATCGCCCAGCACCGCGGCAATCAGATTATCGCGGCGCTCGTCCAGCAAGGCCTCGTCGCTGACCGTGCCGGGGGTGATGATGCGCACCACCTGGCGTTCCACCGGGCCCTTGCTGGTGGCCGGGTCGCCCACCTGTTCGCAGATGACCACCGACTCGCCCAGCTTCACCAGCTTGGCCAGGTAGCCCTCGGCAGCGTGGTACGGAATGCCACACATGGGAATCGACTGCCCCGCCGACTGGCCGCGGGCCGTGAGGGTGATATCCAGCAACTTGGCCGCTTTCTTCGCGTCTTCGTAGAAGATCTCGTAGAAATCGCCCATGCGGTAGAACATCAACTGATCCGGATGCTGGTTCTTCAGCTTCCAGTACTGCTGCATCATTGGTGTGTGTTCGGAAAGACTGGACATTCAAGGCCTTGGAGCTGTGTGTCTATTAGACAATTGCGAATTGTCTAATACTACAGGCTTTCTTTCGGCATTGCTGGAGGCTGTGCCACGTCGATTTCGCGTAGGCGCAGATAACGCTTGGTCATCTTCGCATCGGTATGGCCACCAAGCTTCTGGGCGTCGTTGCCTTGCTTGTCGGTGTCGGTAAGTGACTTCGCCCTCAGGTCGTGAATCGTGACGTTCTCCACGCCAGCCTTCCTGCGGTGAGTGGCGAAGGCGTCTTTAACCGTCTCATAGCTGATGGGCTTTCCATGGCTCCGCGCGGTGAACAGCGTCAGTCCTCGAACCCTGCGCGGCAGGGCCTTGATGCGCTTTATAAGGGCCTCAAGATCAGGGGTCATGCGCACGACCAGTCTGGCGCCGGTCTTCTGCTGAGAAAAGGCGATGCCCTCATCGCTGATATCCGCCAGTCGAATGGCCAGTACGTCGCCGATCCGCTGCCCGGTCAGGTAGCACATTTCGTAAATCACCCGCATGTTCTCCGACGCGGCCGCACAGATGGCTTGGAACTCGCCGTGGGTCACGTACCTGTCGCGCTTCCTTTCTTCATGTCGGCGGATTCCGGTACATGGGTTTGAATCGACCAACTGCTGCTCAAGGGCGTAAGCAAACACCATGCGCAAGAAGGAAATCACGCGATTTGCCATGTTCGGCGTGTCTTCCATGTGCATCTTCAGGGCCGCCACGTGACGCGGAAGCACTTCGCGCGGCTCAAACTCAGCAAGGTACTCCTTCAACCTAGCGGCGGCAGCTTCGTACTGTTTGATGGTGTTAGGCTTCAGCTTCTTGGTCATGTGCTTCAGGGCCGTGTCTATCAACTCGGCCATTCCGCCACCTGCTGGCGCGCCAACCCGCTTCGCATACGCGATAAGCGCGAGCTGATAATCAGAGTCCAGTCTTTCCCACTTTCCCTTGCGCACCAGGTAATAAGCGCCATGCTTTTGATACATGCACGCGGGTAGGTGACGATTAGTTTTACGCGGCCGCATTTTTTACTTCCCTCGTCCAAGCCGAAGTTCCGGCCCTTTGCGCTGTTGAACTCCGCCGAGGCGCCCCAGGACAACCTCCCTAAGAACTTTCGGCCGACCATCGCCGCCAATTGCAAACCCGTACTTTTCCGCTTCCAGCCATTTGATCTGGGCTGACACCTTCACGTAGCCGGTCAACTCGGCAACTTCTTCTGCTGTTAAAAACATAGCTATCTCCATCCCGCGCCGTAACTTTTCACCTGGGCACGGCAGGCGGCTGCATTGGGGCGGCGCATCAGGCACCGGATCGCCTTACGGGGAATGCTTCACCCTCCCATGGCCCAGGCGCGCCACGGATTTTCCCGTGCTGCGCATAGGGGCGCGGCTTCTTGCTCTCGAAAGCAGCGACACAGGCATCGAACTGCTCGGCCTCGGATGCGATGGCGATCAGGGCCTGCCCGGCAATTGAGCCGACCTGCACCCATCCGGCTTTGTTGCGACCAAAGTCAGTCGTCTTGAACAGCCGGTATCGGTTCCTGTGGCCCGTTGCGGGCGAGGATGACTCGGTGTTTAGGTAATACGACACGCCGTCTCGTCGTGCGCGAAGAACTGTTCTGCCCACGGCTATGCCTCCAGGCTGCTGACGGTTACCGCAGGCGCTGCAAAGTGGTCGGCCAGCACCTGGCGGCCGTCGATGCCGCAGGCGGCTGACAGGGTCAGCACTTCGCCAAACGTGGTGGTGGGCTGCTGGAGCAATTGCCACAACAGCATGAGGCGGTGTCCGAGTGCTCCGTTTGGTTGGCGGTTCATAGCTGGATCCTCTCGTTCTGTGGGAGCGGGGCGGCCTGCTGTGGCAGGTTTTCAGCCTCGTCGCTGGCCTGGGAGGCCCGGCCAGCCTTGCTTGAGGTGGCGGCCTGCTGCGAGAGCGAACTATCTGGCAGGCAGCTGATACCAACCCCGTTCAGCACCCAGCAAGTGACCTGGCGCTGCTTGTCGTGCTGGACGCTGATAACGTTCAGCTCCTCCGTGACTGGGGCGTCTCGGCTGGCACTGGCCCCCGTTGCCACAAGCAATAGGAGGGTGATGGCCCAAGTTTTCATCATGGCCGTGCCCCTCCCGCAATCTTGGCCAGCTCGGTCACCAGGTCATCGGCGCGGCCGTAGAACCGCCCAGCATCCTCGTTCACAAAGCGGCCCAGCACCTCAGCAACCAATGGCGAATCAGCCAATCCAGTCAGATCTGGCGCCACGATTTCAGGGTCGTTCAAATGTGGCGCGTGAACGAAGGGCGTATCCTTGATCTTCAACACCTTCGCGGGCCGCACCCCATTGCATCCTGACACCCAGTTAGTGTCAGGGATGGCCCACGGGTACATGCCCATCAGCCAGGCGGTCGCGGCATTCTCCTTTTGGGTGCTGGACCAGTACTGATGACTGCTGAAGGCCTGCGGCGCGTGGTTGCACATGCGATGATCCCAGTCGGGTAGCTGGAGCAGGTTTGAGCGAATTACCTGCAACTCCTCGATCGACGGGATGTGCCAGCCCCAGGTGCCGCGCACGTTCAAGGCAAGGACTTTCGTGGCGATTGCACTGCCTTCCTCGGCCATGGCCTTGGTATTGGCCAGCCCGTCGAATCGGGATGTGGCGCCACGAATGCGCGGCCGCGGGCCGGATCGGTCCCACCAATGGGCCTCGCATTCGTATTCCCGTCCAGCGTCGATCAGGGCGTATTCGGCACCATCGAAGAAGATCCGCCCGGCATAAAATCCGCCGGCGAGGGGCTGGCCAATGGCTGGCAGGGTCGCTTGGTTGATCTCGCGGCGCTTCATGATTGCACCTCCTGGTGCTGGGCTAGGAATAAGTCCATGAGTTCATCCAAGGCATCGCCCCTGAACGGGGCGCCGATGCCGCTGCGCACCATGGGCACGTTGGCATTGCCGGTCTGCAAGGCGTGGTCGCGCAGGAACTCGTAGCGGCGGGCATTGGCTACGGTGGCGATCCAGTCGTCGATGCGCAGGCCGCGACCCTGGCGAACCCCGCGCTTGATTGCGGCCTCTGCGAGAACCAGCTGATTTTCCAGCAGGTGCGCCTGCTCGATCTGGTCGCTGTCGGAGGCCGCGCAGATAACGGCCCCCTTTCTTCCGACAACGACTGTCGACCCCAGGCGCAGGAATGGAAGCAGGTCAGCGAGATCCTCGCCTTGGCGGGCCTTGAGAACGATGGTGACTCGATTGGTAATCATGGGACGCTCCATTTTTAATAGCCCAGCCACGCCAAAACATCAGCCGACTTGTACTCGTCGCGAATGCCGAGATCTTCGAAAAACTCGTCTACATCAACGTCATGCTTAGCCAGCTCTCGCAGCACTTCGGCGCGGCTCGCAGTCTCTGGCCAGCTCTCCTCATAGGTTTCCATGGTTTTCTCCAGGCAAGCCGATCCCCGGCCGCGTTGTTGGCATTCGCAAAAAATGTTGGGAGGTGTGTTGGCTACATCACCGGACTGCGCCCGCGACCAGGCGCACGCCGCTACTTACGCCAGCAGCACGCCTTCGTTGTTTGGCTTTTCTTGGTGCTGATGGTCTGGATTTGGCACCAATGCCGAGCTCGATATGATGAGCCCGCGGCGGAACGCTTCGGCGACGAGAGCCGAACGCTTGAACACGCCGAGTTTGTGCATCACAGATTCGATGCGGCCCTTGATAGAGCGCGGGGATAGGCCGTTACGCTGAGCTATTTGCTTGTCAGTTTGACCGCCAGCTACGGCAAGGAGGCATTCGAGTTCGCGCGGCGCAAGACCTTTTCCGACAGGTGCGCACAGGTGTCCGAAGGTGATGATCTGCATGATTGAAGGCCCATAATCCGTGGAAGATGGGCGAATAGTGCTCGCGGCACTAGGTTAAGTCAATCCCTGCGGCACTATTTTCTACAGACCGGGGATTTTTGCGTCGACGACTCGGCCGATAATTGCCCAGTTTTCGTCCATCTCGATGGCCTTGAACGATGAATTCAGTGGCACCAGGTACTGAGCGCCCACATCGTACAGATACTGCTTGAACGTCATTTCCCCATCCCGGTGACGGGCGACGTAGTATTTGCCACTGACCAGATCGAAACCCTCTGGCCTGATCAAAATGCGGGTACCTTCAGGAAAGCTGGGCGATCCAGACCCGGTCATGGATGGCCCGCGCACGACCAGCCAGTAGCCGTGCTCGCCTGCGTTTTCAGTCGTCTCCAAATACTCGACGCTGTTCAGAGAACCCAGGCTATCTGGGGATTCAGCCCTTTCCCCTGCGGCTATCCAGCTAATCAGTGGGTATCTCCTTGGGGCTTTCCATGGCTGTCTGACCGGGGCTACGTTCTCGATCTCCTCCCGCTCACCTCGATGCATGTCTGCCAGACTTTCGCCAGAAACGGCCTTGGTCATTTGCTCAATGAGCCTGGCGAGGCGCGGGCTGAAGCTCTCCACAGGAACTTGCAGCATCTGCGCAACCTGCACGGCAAAAGGTGTGTTCAGGGCGTTCCGGCCATTTAGGTAATGACTGAACGAGCCCTGATTCATCCCGAGGATCGCGGCGGCTTTTTCCTGGGTCAGGCCGAGCTCTTTGCGTCGGCTCATGAAAATTTCCTTGAGCGCCGCGCATTCCTGTAATGCAACTGGAGAGAGGTCTTTTTTCTTCATTCGCGCACCATATGTCTGGCGGGATTTAAATACAAATCCCGCGAGCATTGACATTAAAAAATCCCGCGAGCACTATTTGCATAGATTAAAAATCTGGAGATAGCCAGGTGCAACGTATTCCACTTGCCGAGTATGCGGCCAAGCGTCATGCGCAAACCGCCAGCCGACTCAACATGAGTCAAGGCTCGCTGAGCAAAGCCATTCGAGAGGGGCGCTTGATCTTTGTGATTGAGCAGCCTGATGGCGGAATTTCCGCCATTGAGGAAAAACCCTTCCCTGGGCAGCGCCGCACGATCAGTCGTGCAACTGGGAAGAATGATAATCCCTGAGGGGCTAAAAGCATCAGCGCTCAAAGTACCTGTTTTTTTATACAGGAAAGGCTGTTGGGAGGGGATTTTGGACTGCGAATCGAAAGCACATCGTGGTTGCGCAATGCGGTTTTAAGTCATTGCCAGCACAAACAAATCTGACTTTCTGAATCCCAGAAAGCAGAAAACCCGCTTGCCGGCGGGTTTCTTTAAACCGGTCCCTTGCCGGGGACCTTTGGTACTTCTTCGTCCTTAGGAGACGACTTCATGCACCTCGAAAATACCATTGACGAACCAGCAGCGCAACTCCCCAAGCTCTCTGCCTTCGCGTTTGGCGGGCAGAACAGTGATTTGCTGGGTATCCGGGAAGGCCAGGATCTGATTGAGGGCCTCAAGCTGGCGCATGACCTGGCGGAAGGCATCAGTCAGCTCTGTGGCCGGTTGGACGATTGCATCAACAACGGCGAGATCGCCTACTGCGCGGAGGTCCGCGCCTTGGGTTTTCTCGCTGACGTGGTGTCCACACTGAACAGGTCCGCTCGGCAGAGCCTTGAAGATCAGCGCGATGGCGCGCAAGGCGGTGCCCAATGACTAGCCCCAATAATTCCCTGGTAGACCTTGCGGCAGAGGCTGAATTTCAGTTGCTGGCGGCCAAGGATCAACTGGTTTGGCTTGCGGCCCTGGCTGGAGCAATTCAATTGAGCTACGCACATGACGGCGGGCGTCACGCTGCCGCTCTCGCGGGGCTTGCAAAGTTCCTGGATGACACGGGGTTTGCAGGCGTGGATAGCGCAATCGATCACTTCAAGGTAATCGCTGAAGGCCCGTGCGCGCCACAAAACGGCACCTCATCAAATCGTGGCGCGCGCGGGGTGGCCGGCAAATGAATGTGGTCGCCAGTAACGCCCCCACCATGTCCTCCCAAGAGATCGCCGATCTGGTCGGTTCTCGTCACGACAGCGTCAAACGCACCATCGAGCGGCTGGTGGAAAAGCGAGTGATTGTCCAACCACCAATGGTGGACGAACCATCAACCGACTCAATTGGCCGTCCACGCACCGAGTCTGTCTACCACGTGAACAAGCGTGACAGCTTCGTCGTAGTCGCCCAGCTCAGCCCCGAGTTCACTGCCAGGCTGGTTGATCGCTGGCAGGAGCTTGAGGAAAAGGCCGCCCGCCCGATGACCCAGGCCGAGATCACCGCGGCTAATGCCAACCACCTGGTGGAGATGGAGCGCCAGCAGCGCGAGCAGCAGGCCGCCCTGGAGCGGGTGGAGGTTCGCCTAGATGAGCATGAGCGAAAGGTGGACAACCTTGGTCGCTTCCACGTCTGGGACTACTGCCCACAGAACTGCCTTTCTCTGACCGGCGTGAAGGCTGTGATGAACGAGCGGTATGGGCTATCGGGGCCGCTGGTCGATTACGTGCTGAAGTCCTGGCCGCACCAGCCAAACCCCGCTGGCATGGTCCGCAACGGCCATGAGGATGCCAAGGGCAGCCAGTACATGGTCTGGACTAAAACCCTCGTCACTGCTGCGTTCAAGCGCTTTGTCAGCGAGTGCCAGATGGAATCTGCCACCCAGGCAACCCACCCATATTTTGAAGGCCGGTTCCGCCTGGTCCAGAAGGTCAAGCCATGAGCAAAGTGATCGATTTTCCAAAGACGCCCGTTGCTGAAGTCATCAACGAGACTTTCTTCGAAAAGTTCGAAGACGCCGCGCTCATGCTGACGGCCTTCGAGAATTTGGCGAACGCGGTGGAAGTGCTCGAAGAGGGTGGCGAGATCCATCTACGCGACGAAACCCACGTTGGCCTGGTGGAAGCGTGCATGGCTTTGGCGGTGATGTTCAGGCGCAGGACGGGGCATGACGTGCAGACCGTTTCCGCCGACCACCTCGCGCATCAGCGGCAGTGCCTGATGGGTGGGGTTGAGCTCAAAACCCTGCCTATTCCAGTGAGGCCTCCTGCGATCAGACCACTCCCACCCGAGGCGTTTAAGGGGGTTCCGACTGCGGATTTGGCCCAGGTCGGGTTCAACTACGTCAGTCGGTCGCACGAGCACATCAAGGGGAACTGTCCGCAGCTGATTGAGCTGGATCTTGCCCGCGCTCACTCGCTTGATGCCTTGGGCGCGCTCACGGTCCTGATCGAAAGGCTGTCTGGCGGTGTTGCGTTGACTCACGCCCGCGAAACCCCGATAGCCAACGCCCCTGGCTCGGAGACCCTGCAATGAGCATGGATCTGATGGTCAAGGCCATGAAGACAAAAGTCGGAAACCCTCTGCGCAAGCTGGTGTTGGTCAAGCTGGCCGACAACGCCAGCGACCAGGGCGAGTGCTGGCCGTCCTACCAGCATATCGCTGACCAATGTGAGATTGATCGCAGCACTGTCCGTAAGCATATCAAGCAGTTGGAGGCTCAAGGGCTTCTCCGAATCGAGAACCGTGACGGCCCCAAAGGCAACTCGACAAACCTGTATCACCTGAACCTTCGGGGTATAGGCCAAAACAGCCCCCCTGTAGGCCCAGAAAGCACAGGTGTAGGCCCAGAAAGCACAGGGGGTGTAGGCCCAGAAAGCACCAGAACCAGTCACTCTTTTGAACCAGTCAATGAACCTAAACCTATGGCGAAAGGTGAACAGGCATTGGTGGAGTTCGAAGTGTTCTGGAAGCTGTACCCCCGCAAAGCGAATAAGGCCGCCGCCGAGAAGGCTTGGAACAAACTCAAGGTCACCACAGACCTGTTCGCTGTGATCGCCAAGGCCCTGGCCAAACAGTGCACCAGCATCGATTGGCTCAAGAGCGGCGGCCTGTACATCCCGCACCCGGCCACCTGGCTGAACGGCAAGCGCTGGGAGGATGAGTTGACGCCAGGCTCTGCCAAAACCAGCGCCTACAACAACCTGCCCCAGCACACCGCCGACATGTATCAGGAGACGCCAGATGGCCAAGCAAACTTCTAACTTCAGCCCGGCGCCTCGCACTGATGATCGCGAGACCTTGCGGGAAAACTGCCCCCACGCTGGGCACGCGCCATTCATCAACGTGCACGTAGAGCAGTTCGATGGCACCTGGCTGGCCACTGGTTGCCCGAGCTGCAACTGGGAGGCACTGAACGCTGCGCCAGTCGACAGCCTGGCCCACAAGGCCGAGAAATCGCGCAGGGGCGCCGAACGCCTGAACGCCCTGCTGGTGGCCTCTGGTATCACGCCGCGCTTCCGTGACTGCACGCTGGAGACGTTCGTGACCGGTGGCGAACCGCAGAAGGTGAAGGCCCTGGAGACGTGCCGGGCCTACGTTGACCGCTTCGAAGAGAACTTCCTGGCCGGTCGCTCGCTGATCCTCGCGGGTGGTGTGGGCACCGGCAAGACGCACCTCGCATCGGGTATGGCCCAAGCCGTGATCCGGCAGCACGGCGTCAAGGCCCGGGTGGTGCCCGTCGCTGAGATCGTCCGGGTGGCAAAGGGCACGATGGCCAAGGGCGCGACCTACAACGAGCGCGACGTGATCAACGAGCTGGCGGACGCTGATCTGCTAGTCATTGATGAGGTCGGCGCCCAGCGCGGTAGCGAATACGAACTGGGCCTGGTCCATGAGGTGATCGACCGTCGCTATCAACTGATCCTGCCCACGGTGGTGGTGTCGAACCTGCTGGTGGAGGACTTGAAGGCCTACATTGGCGAGCGCGCCATTGACCGGCTGCGCCAGGGAGGCGGCAAGGCCGTTGGCTTCACCTGGGCATCTGCGAGGGCGAGCGTATGAGCCAAGTGCGGGAGCTGTACCTGCCCGAGGCCGAACACGGCGTGCTGGGGGCCATCATGCTTGCATCGCTGGATGGTAACCGGGGGCTGATGGACGACATCGTTGGCCAACTGACCTCGGCGGACTTCTACCACCTGGACAACGCCGCGCTCTTCGACACGATCAGCGATTGCCTGGCGCAAGGAATGCCCGTCGACCCGGTCACCGTGTCCGCCGTCCAGCGCTCGCTGCCCAGCGGGGAGCAAACCCTAGTCTATGCGGCCACCATCAGTAACAACGTGCCCTCTACGGCCAACGCCTTGGTCTACGCGCGGCATGTGCGGGAGTGGGCGGTGCTGCGCCGGATCATCGAGATCGGTCAGATGGCTGCGCACCAGGTCAAGGAGGGCACGCCGGCCCCGCAGATCATTACCGAGGCCCAGCAGGCCATGGCTGACCTGCGCGACCTGCAGTCGGCTGGCAAGGCCGGTTATAAGCGCATGGCCGATGTGATCCCCAAGGTCCTCGACAACATGGATGACGTACTGAACGACAAGGCCCCGCCGAAGCTTTCCACGGGGCTGGTCGACCTGGACAAGCTGATCGGCTTCCTGCGCCCCAAGAGCATGGTCGTGATCGCCGGCCGGCCTGCCAGCGGCAAGACGATGCTCGGGCTGCAGATCGTCAACCATGTGGCGATCCGCGGGCGCGGGGTCGGCCTGGTCATCTCCTTGGAGATGGGCGAGGAGGAGCTGACCGTCCGCACCATCGCCTCTCAGGGCGGCATCGACCTGCGCCGCATGGAGGAGGTGAAGTGCCTGGACGGCGAGGAGTGGGGGCGTATCACCGTCGCCGCCGGCAAGATCAACGAGGCGGAGCTCTATCTGAACGACACCCCGGGCCTGACCATGGGCGCCATCCGCATGGAGGCGCGCCGCCTAAAGCGGGAGAAGGGGCTCGATATCTTGATGGTCGACTACCTGGGGCTGGTGGGCACTGATGCGAAGGCGCAGAACCGCGCCGACGCGGTGGCCAAGGTGTCGATCGCCATGAAGAACCTTGCCAAAGAACTGGATGTTCCGCTGCTGGTGCTGGCGCAGCTAAACCGCAACCCGGCCGGTCGGCCCGACAAGAAGCCGAAGTCCAGCGACTTGCGCGACTCTGGCCAGATCGAGCAGGACGCCGACGCGGTGATCCTTGTGCACCATGATCCTGAGTCGGAGGCCGGGCAGCAGGGCGTCACCGAGCTGATTCTCGACAAGGGCCGCCAGGCGCCGACAGGGTCGTGTCTTGTGCAGCGCCAGGGCCAGTACGCCCGATTCGTCAATTTCGCCGGCCGAGAGCCGAACTGGGAGGAGGTGGAGCAGGGCCGCTCCTTCGCCGACCGCGCCAAGGGGAGAAAGAACCATGGGTAACGTAACTGCGGCGCTGCCGCGAAAGAACCTCACCGCCATCGAGTGCAAGTTTCTCAAGGCTGGCAATCGGATGCTGCTGGAGGAGACCCACGGGCGACTTGCCGCTGCCGCCCTGATGGACATCGTCGTGGAATGGCATGAGTCAAGGGCCAACGTTGGTTTCGAGGCGTATGCCAAGGCATGGATTGTTGAGGGCAACGCCAAGAGCAAGCAGGCCGATAAGCTCCTGCGCGAGCTGTTCGGTCTTGACCGCGACCCAACCCCGCCACGGAGGGCTGCATGAAGATAGCGATCATCTGCACGGCATGCGCCGCAGCCTTCTGGGCCGTCCTGGCGGCCAGCGCTTACCTCGGACAGGGAGAGCTCGCATGCCAATTCTGAAATGGTACGTGTACCCGCTGGTCGATGGCTGGGTCCTGATTTGCGCCGATGCGAGCCTTGAGCAGCCGGGAGAGCCAGAGTCGCTACTGGGTTGCCGACGCGCCGTCTATCCGCCGCAGTTCGATGAATCGAAAAAGCCGATGATTTCGTTTGCCGATGTCATTGCCGAGATGAGCAACACGATCAGGATGGGGATTGATGGACGAAAATCGCTGCCTGCCTCGCGTGCGCGCGCGTTTGGGGGCTGAGCATGGGGTCCGCCGCCGAGCTTCGAGTGGACTGGTTCCAGATCATCACCAGCCTGTCCCGTGCTGGTTACTCGCCTCAATCGGTAGCTGATTCAATCCGGGTGGCAAGAACCACCCTTCTGGGATGGAAGCAAGGGGCCGAGCCCAGGTATACGGAGGGCGAGCGTCTTGTCGCTTTCTGGTGCCGGGTGCTTGGCCGAGAACGCACAGCACTGCCCATGGTCGCGGTAAGCGACTGGTGGGCATATCACTCAAAAGCATAAGGAATTGCCAGCCCAGACCGCGCAATAGTCGGGAAACCGACACCTTCAACCCTTGATGCTTGGCCTCGTTCATCCCCCATGACGAGGCCCGAGCCATGCCCCCAGCACCAGACCTGAACATTCAAACCCCCGGCGATCCCAACGCCAACACTTCCACCGCCAACACCACCGCCAACACCACCGCCAGCCAGGCGGTCACCGCGTATGCCATTGAGCACCGTGGTGGCG
This sequence comes from Pseudomonas imperatae, assembly GCF_057128625.1. NCBI lineage: Bacteria > Pseudomonadati > Pseudomonadota > Gammaproteobacteria > Pseudomonadales > Pseudomonadaceae > Pseudomonas > Pseudomonas imperatae. The sequence goes on from NZ_JBSKHP010000010.1 coordinate 14,540, forward strand.
GCCGTTATGTCGTCATCGACAACAACGCCGACCTGGTGGACAGCAAGACCGTGAAGATCGGTGACTTCATCGGCACCAAGGATGAAGCACTGGCCGAGGTGGAGCGCCTGAACGCCGGTGGCGAGCCGTTCGTAAGTGCCGATGGTAATGGCGACGGCGATGCGGACCTGGCACAGGAGCAGGCCGCCAACACCACCGCCAGCCAGGAAATCGACCCCACCACTCTCAAAGCCCCGAAGCTCACCGAGCACGGCTGGCTGTGCCCGGAGAAGTGAAACATGGGAAGCAAGTCCACCCCGAAGGTCGTAACGACCGACCCCGTTGCCGAGGCAGATGCAGCCGCCAACGAGGCGGCCGCAAAGGCAAACGCCGAGACCGCGACCAGAAAGCGCCGAAAGGCTGATAGCTCGCTGCTGTCGTCCGCCGGCGCCCAGGGCGTGGCCACCACCGCCACCACTGGTGGCAGCCTGCTGTCCACCGCCGCCACCAAGGACACACTGGGATCATGAACGAAACCCCCGCTGCCCAGATCTGCAAGCGCCTCACCTCGCTCAAAGGGCTGCGCCAGCCACATGAGCCTGTGTGGCGGGATTGCTTCGACCACACGTACCCCATTCGCGGTGACGGCCTGGACACCACCCTCAATGACGCCACGGACGTGCAGGCACGAATTGCCCGCCTGGCCGACTCGACGCTCACTGACGCCACGCGCCTGCAGGCCTCGGCAATCATGGCTGGCATGACGCCGGCCAACTCCCGATGGTTCAACCTGGACGTCGGGCAGGAAAGCGACGACGAGCGCCGGTGGTTGGACGACAGCGCCCAACTGCTATGGGAAAACATCCACTCCGCGAACTTCGACGCCGCCGGGTACGAAGGGATGATCGACCTGGTGTGCGCCGGCTGGTTCGCCATGTACATCGACGAGGACCGCGAGCGCGGGGGCTTCACCTTCGCGCTCTGGCCCATCTCCAGCGTGTACTGCGCCACCTCCAAGCCTGACGGCAAGATCGACATCGTGTACCGCTGCTACAAGCTGACCGCCGAGCAGGCGTCCAACGAGTTCGGCCTGGAGAACCTGAGCCAGGCCGCGCAGAAGCTGGCCAAGGATAAGCCCGACGAGCAGCTGGAGTTCGTGCACGCCATCCAGCCGCGCAGCACCTACATGGTCGGCGCCCGCCTGGCGAAGAACATGCCGGTGGCGTCGTACCACATCGAGGTCGGGCAGAAGAAGCTGGTGCGCGAGAGCGGCTACCACGAAATGCCCGTGGTGGTGCCGCGTTGGATGCAGATCCCGAACAGCGTCTACGCCATCGGCCCGGTCAGCGAGGCGCTGCCGGACGCCCGCACGCTGAACAGTCTGGTGCGCATGGAGCTCGCCAACTGTGACCTGGCCATCGCCGGCATGTGGATCGCTGAGGACGACGGTGTCTTGAACCCGCGCACCGTGAAGGTGGGCCCGCGCAAGATCATCGTGGCCAACAGCGTCGACAGCATGAAGCCGTTGCAGACCGGCGCCGACTTCAACGTGGCGTTCACCAAGGCCGACCAGCTCCGCGCCTCGATCCGCAAGGTGATGATGGCCGACCAGCTGCAGCCTCAGGACGGCCCGGCCATGACGGCCACCGAAGTGAACGTGCGTGTGGCGCTGATCCGCCAGCTGCTGGGCCCGGTGTACGGTCGCCTGCAGGCTGAGTACCTGCAATCCCTGATTGAACGCTGCTTCGGCCTGGCCTTCCGTGCCGGCGTGTTCGCCGCCGCCCCGCAGTCGCTGGGCAACCGCGAGTTCACCGTCAAGTACATCAGCCCGCTGGCCCGAGCCCAGAAACTGGAGGAGGTCGGCGCCATCGACCAGTTCGTTGCCGGTGCCATCCAGGTGGCTGGCGGCACTCAGGACACCAGCGTGCTGGACAACATCGACTTCGACGAGGCTGCCAGATTCCGTGGTGAAGCCTTGGGCGTGCCGTCCTCGATCATCCGCAGCAAGGCCGCAGTTCAGGCCAAGCGTGATCAACGGCAGCAAGCTCAGGAGCAGCAGCAACAGCAGGCGGTGCAGCAACAACTGCAGATGTCCGCAGGCCAGGAAGCCATCAAGCAGGTAGCCAACCAATGACCCCTGAGCAGATCGACGCGATGTTCAAGCGGGTGTTCGAGGATCACCACGAAGGGCGCCTGTGCCTGGACCTGCTGATCCAGCGCTTCGCCCGCAACGCCGTCACCAGCGGCGGCATCGACGCCATCCTGAAAACCTACATGCAGGCCGGGCACCGCGAGGTGCTCGACCACATCATGCTCCGCATCAACCGTGCAAACGGCGTGCTCGAGCACCAAGACCACAACGAGGAATGACCATGAAGACCTTCATCGGCAGCAAGCTCATCATGGCGCTGGCAATGTCCCGCGCCGAATTCGTCGCGTACCGCTACCCAAACCAGTCACCGAATCCTGACGCCGGGGATCCTACCGATCCTGGCTACCTGGTCGAATACACCGATGTCGGTGCGCCGAACCACCCAGATCATGCTGGATACATCAGCTGGTCGCCCAAGGAACAGTTCGACAACGCCTACTTGGAAGTTGGCGACGTAGCAGGCTTGGCTCCGCATCAGTTGCGCGTGGTTGCTGAGAAGGCCCAGCTGGACGACCGTATCAACAAGCTGACCGCTTTTCAGTCCACCGATCTGCACGCCAGGCTGCCAAGCGACGAGCAGCACCGGCTTTCGATTCAGTGGAACGCGATGAAAACCTATTCGCGCATCCTCGGCGAGCGTGTTGCGGCGTTTGGGGGTGAAGCATGAACTGGTTTGTCCACCGCATGCTGGGCCACTACCTGCAAGACGAAGCCAACGAAGGCGGCGGCGAAGGTGGCGGCGCGGCACTGACTACCGCTGCGCCTGCGGCCACTGGCAGCCTGATGGACCAGGGTGCTGGCAACGACTACATCCCGGAGAAGTTCCGCGTCACCGGCGCCGACGGCAATGTGGACGTGGCCCAGTCCAGCCGCAAGATGGCTGAGGCCTACGGTAGCCTGGAGAAGCGCCTGGGTACCGGCGACGTGGCGCCCAAGACCGTCGACGAGTACGCCCCCAAGGTCGAGGGCGTCGAGGGTTTCAACTGGGACGAGTTCAAGGCCGACCCTGACACCCAGACGTTCATCAAGGGCGCGCACGCCAAGGGCATCACCAACGACCAGCTGTCGTTCGTCCTGGGCGAATACTTGAACCGTGCCCCAGCGCTGGTGCAGGGCGCTGCCGCTCTTGACCAGAACTCAGCCACCGAAGCCCTGAAGGGCGAGTGGAAGACCGACGCCGAGTTCAAGCAGAACCTCCAGGCCTCCTACCGCGCGGCCCAAGCGTTCGGCGCCGAGGGTGACGGCCTGGGCAGCATGAGCAAGCTGATGGCCAAGTACGGCAACGACCCTGACTTCATCGCGTTCACCGCGCGCATCGGCCGGGAGATCCAGGAAGACAGCCCAGCCAGCCCCAACGCCATGACCGGCCAGGACTTCGACGCCCAGGTGGCCGAGCTGCGCGCCCAGCTCGAGCAGATCCCAACCCACGATGCACGCCGTGCACCGATCCGCGCCAAGCTCGACGCAATGTACGAGCAGCGCTACACCCCCAAGAAGTCCGCGCTTTCCCCTCGCAGCTGATCCCCAAATGTCGGGAAACCGACAGTCCCCCTGTCCGACCATCGCTGGCAATCCCGTAAGGGGCGGCCCGCGATGGCTCGCGGATACCCGCCAAACGCCCGTAGGTGCGGCACGACGCCGACGCACCCCGTACATCAGGCCCGGCCACCGGACACCCTGCACAAGGCGGCAATAATTTTTTGGAGCGAGCGCCATGTCGCAGCAGATCACCGAAGCCTTCGTCCAGCAGTTTGCGGACAACTTCATGCACGTCGCACAGCAGCAGATCAGCCGCTTTGAGCCGTGCGTCACCATTGAGCCCAACATCGTGGGCATGTCGAAGTCCATCAACCGCCTGGGCCAGCGTACTGCCCAGCGCCGCACCTCCCGCCACGGCGACACCCCGATCAACGATCAGCCGCACTCCACCCGCTTTGTCGACCTGTTCGACTGGGAAGACGGCGACATGATCGATGACCAGGACAAGATCCGCATGCTGGTTGACCCGCAGTCGGACTACGTCAAGGCCATGGTGTCCAGCCTGAACCGCGCCAAGGATGACGTGGTGATTGCGAGCCTGGGCGGCAACTCCCGCAGCTCGACCGGCAACATCATCCTGCCGAGCACCCAGAAGATCGCCGTGGGCGGTGTCGGCCTGACCAAGGCCAAGATCATCCAGGCCAAGAAGATCTTCCGCGCCAACGAGGCGGACGAGGAGAACGGCGAAGAGCTGTACATCGCCTACAGCTCGCAAGCGCTGGCCGACATCCTGGCCGACACCACGTTGACTTCGGCTGACTTCCTGGCCGGCCGGATGCTTCAAGAGGGCACGCTCAAGGGCAAGTGGATGGGCTTCAACTGGATTCCTTCGGAGCGTCTGCCGAAGACCAGCACCACCCGCTTCCTGTACGCCTGGTCGAAGTCTGGCGTCACCCTGGGCAAGGGCAAGGACATCACCACCAAGGTTGGCGAGGATCCGGGCAAAGGCTTCAACGTCCGCATCTACGCCAAAATGTCCATCGGCTCCGTCCGCGTGGAAGAAGAAAAGGTCGTGGAGATCGCAGCGAACGAGGCGTAAGCCTCGTTTTCTCCGTCTTCCTCAGCAATCAGGAGCCCATCATGGCAACCGTACTCGGATCCCTGGCAGCGGCCCGCGCCGCACTGCCGCAGCAAAACGTCAAGATGAACCTGCAGAACGGCGACCTGCAGTGTTTCGTTTCCACCTACACCGTCCCGGCCGGCGGCCAGGCCATCGGCGACATCATCTCGTGGGGCTACCTGCCCTTCGGCGCCCGGGTAATGCCGGGCTCCAAGGTGTTCTTCGCCGTGGGCGCTGCCAGCTCCACCATCACCCTGGGTGACCCAGTGGTCCCAGCTCGCTACCTGGCAGCCACTTCGGTGGCCACCGCTGGCAGCGCACTGGCTGAGGCCCAGTACACCAACGGCGCGCTGTTCGAAGTCACCGTGGTGAAGCCTGGCGATGCCACCGACCTCAGCGAGCTGCGCTCCGTGGTTGCTGGTGCTGCCCTCCAGGCTGGCCAGGTCATCACCGTGGTTGTGCTCTTCGCCGGGCCCAACTGATCGCAGGTCGTCCGCAATGGGCGGTTAAACACCGGGGCCGCGTGCCCCGGTTTTTGTTTGAGGTGAACCATGGCAACTGCCGTTTCGATCTGCTCCAACGCGCTGCTCATGCTTGGCGCACAGACCATCAACGACCTGGACGAGGACCTGCCGCGGGCGCAGCTGGCCGCCAACCTCTACGAGTCGGCCCGGGACGATATGCTCCGTGCCCACCCATGGAACTGCGCCATCAAGCGCGTGTTGTTGGCGCCCAACGTGGTGGCCCCGGCCTTCGGGTACCAGTTCCAGTTCAACCTCCCGGGCGATTACCTGCGCGTCCTGAGCGTGACATCCGGCCGTGCAGTCGTTGACTACCTGGTGGAGGGGCAGATGATCCTGTCCGATTGCGCCTCGCTCGAGCTGCGCTACGTGTTCCGCAACGATGTGGAAGCCACGTGGGACAGCGCCCTAGTGGACATCATGACGCTGGCCATGGTGGCGCGCATGGCCTACGCCATCACCTCGTCCACCAGCGAGGCGCAGGCACGGCAGCAGGCGCTGGAGTACGCCCTGCGCAAGGCTCGGGCCGTCGATGGGCAGGAAGACCCACCGCAGACCCTGGGCGACTTCCCGCTGCTGAACGCTCGTTACAGCGCGGGGGTAGGGCGGTAATGGCTAAGGTCTCGCTGATTCAAACCAACTTCACCGCCGGCGAGCTGTCGGCGCGGATGATGGGCCGGGTGGACATTGCCCGCTATGGCAACGGCGCCAAGGTGATCGAGAACGGCCTGGTCATGATCCATGGCGGCGTGATCCGTACCTGGGGCACCAGGATGGTGGCCGCCACCAAGTACGCCGACCGCAAGACCATCCTCATTCCGTACGTGTTCAACCGCGACCAGTCGTACATGGTGGAGTTCGGCGACCTGTACCTGCGGGTTTACAGCCGCGATGGCGCGTTGCTGACAGAGCTGGTTTCGCCCTACGACCAGACTATGCTGGACGACCTGTCGTACGTGCAGGGGGCGGACACCATGTTCCTGGCGCACCCGGACCTGCCGATCCATCGCCTGCGCCGCTCGAGCAACACCGTGTGGGTTATCGCGCCTGCGCCGTTCGTTACTGAGCCCTTCGACGAGATAGGCATTGTTCCCGCGGCCACGCTGACGCTCAGCAGCGGCGCCGTGGGTACCGGCATCACCGCGACGGCCAGCACCGCTGTGTTCATGGCTGCAGATGTTGGGCGCGAGATCTGGGCCGGTACCGGCGTTGCGGTCATCACCGCCTACACCAGCACCACCACAGTGACCGTCCAGAACAAGATCGCCTTCGACCAAACCGCCTGGGCATCGGGCGAGTGGTCGCTCAAGGGCAGCCCGCAGGCCACGTTGACGCCATCGGCCAAGGAGAACGTAGGCGACACCATCAACCTGACCCTTTCGCTTGCTGGGTGGCGTACTGAGGACGTTGGCAAATGGGTGCGCATCAACAGCGGCCTGGTGCTGATCACCAGCCTGGGTGGATCTGATGGTTCGGGCGGAACGTTCGACCCAACCCTGGTGGCCAAGGGCAAGATCCAGGTGGCTCTGTCCGCTACGGTTGGCGCCCAGGCGAACGCCTGGACCCTGGAGTCCACCGTGTGGAACGCCGACAACGGCTACCCCTCGTCCATCACCCTGCATGAGCAGCGCCTGGTCTGCGCGGGTTCGCCTGGCTTCCCCCAAACAGTCTGGATGTCCCGCACCAGTGAATACCTGAACTTCGAGATCGGTACCGACGATGACGACGCTATGTCGTTCACGGTCTCGTCCAACCAGATCAACCCCATCGTGCACATGGGGCAGATCCAGACTCTGATCGCGCTGACCTACGGCGGCGAGTTCACGCTCACTGGTGGCGTCGAGAAGCCCATCACCCCCACCAACATCCAGGTCAAGAACCAGTCGGTCTATGGCTGCAATGGTGTGCGCCCGCTGCGGATTGGCAACGAGCTGTACTTCATGCAGCGCGCCAACCGCAAGCTGCGGGCCATGGCCTACAAGTACGAGACCGATGCCTACGGCTCGCCGGATATGTCCGTGCTGTCGGAGCAGGCCACCGCGTCTGGCATCGTGGATATGGCCTACCAGCAAGAGCCTGAGTCGATCCTGTGGCAGGTCCGGGCCGACGGTGTCATGGCCACGATGACCGTTGACCGCGACCAGGACGTCATCGGCTGGGCCCGACAGCTCACCGACGGCCAGTACCGTGCCGTGGGCAGCATCCCCGTGGATGACGGCGAAACGGTGTGGGTGATTGTCGACCGGGTCATCAACGGCGCCGCGGTGAAGTACCTGGAGCGCTTCGACGTTGATGCCTACACCCACGCATCCATCACCGGTACCAGCGTGGGCGGCAGCGACACCTGGGGAGGGCTGGCACACCTGGAGGGCAAGACCGTCGATTGCGTTGCTGATGGGGTGGTCATGCCGCAGCAGGTGGTATCCGGCGGCCAGATCACTCTGCCGCGCGCCGCCAATGCCGTGGAGATCGGGCTGCCGTTTACCACCAAGATCCAGACCCTGACGCCCGAGCTGGCCAGCCAGACGGGTACAGCCCAAGGCAACAACATGCGAATCAGCGAAGTCACCCTGCGCTTCCTGGACACGATCGGCTGCAAGGTGAACGGCAAAGTTGTGTCGTTCCGCCAGTTCGGCCCGGCCATCCTCGACAGCCCGCTGCAGCCGTTCACCGGTGACCATCGGATCGAGAACCTGGGGTGGGAACGTGGGGAGGCAACCCTGGAGATCACCCAGGACCAGCCGCTCCCGTTTCACCTTCTTGCCGTTATCAAGGGGTTCCAGCAGTCATGATCCGGCCAGCCACCCATAGCGACATCCCGCGCATCCTCGAGCTCGGGACAATCATGCATGCCACTACCAACTACTCCGGCCTGCGCTACGACCAGGAGCGCGCCGGCCAGTTCATCGCAGGGCTGATCAGCGGCGGTGGTGTGGTCTTCCTCGCCGAAATTGATGGTGTGGTGGTTGGCGGGATCGCTGGCGCGCTGGGCCAGCAGTGGTTCAACGACGACCTCTACGCCTTCGAGATCGCCCTATTCGTGGAGCCATCCCGCCGCCATGGGCTCACCGCCATCAAGTTGCTGCGGGCCTTCATCAAGTGGGGGCAGCTTCGAGGCGCCAAACACATCGAGGCCGGCGTCACCACCGGCCAGGGCGTCGAGGGCATCACCCGCCTGTATCAGTCGCTCGGGTTCAAGTCCGAGCACCCCATGTTCAAGATGGAGATCTAACCGTGCCTATCGAGATCCGAAGCACCACCGTTGCCGAGGTCGAGCAGTCCGGCGCCATGGCCAAGCTGCTGGAGCAATACGCCAGCGAGTCCAGCAGCCCCGAGTTCGGCAAGGTGCAGGCCTGCTTCCCCATGTACAACGCCATGGAAGCCAGCGGCGCCCTGCACATCATCGGTGCCTTCGCACCCGATCTGGTGGGGCTGGCGGTACTGATCGTCTATGGCTTGCCCCACTACGGCGGGTACCGGGTCTGCGCCATGGAATCGTTCTTCGTACTGCCTGAGGCCCGCGAGACCGGCGCCGGGCTCAAGCTGTTGCGTGCCGCCGAGGCCAAGGCATGCGACCTGGACGCCCGCGCCCTGATGGTCAGCGCCCCGGCCGGCGGCCGCTTGCAGGAGGTGCTGCCGCGCCAGGGCTATCGCGAGAGCAGCAGCGTGTTTGTGAGGGCGCTCCCGTGAACGATCTATTGCTAGCCCAGCCAGGCCTGCCGTCGATGTCCAGCGATGACGTGGAGCGCGTGCAGCGCCTGGAAAGGACCTTGATGCAGGCCGAGCAAGTGCCCATCAAGACCACGCACCACTTCCATGCAGGCCTGTACGTCCGAACCATCCGTATCCCAGCTGGCGTGATGATCACCGGCGCCCTGATCAAGATCCCCACCTTGCTGGTGGTCTCGGGCCACGTGACGGTTTTCATCGGTGGCGAGTGCCTGGAGCTGGTCGGTTACCACGTGCTGCCGGCGCAGGCCGGGCGCAAGCAGGCGTTTCTGGCTCATGCCGATACGGACCTGACCATGACCTTCGCGACCGCGGCCACCACCGTCGAGGATGCCGAAGCCGAGTTCACCAATGAAGTCGACCTGCTGGCCTCGCGCAATCAGGCCGGAAACACCACCATCAGCACAGGGGAATAACCATGTCGGGATACACCACCGCTGCGGTAGCCGCAGCCGCTGTACTTTCTGCCGGCGTGGCCTACCAGTCTGGCCAGCAACAGAAGGCCATGGGCGAGTACCAAGCCGACCAGGCCCAGGCCGACGCCGACGCACAGGTCAGCGCCGCGCAGGTACAGGCCCAGAAAATCCGCAAGCTGGCGGCCTCGCAGGCAGGCCAGGCGAATGCCTCGCTGGCCGCATCGGGCGTAGAGGTGGGCGAGGGGACAGCCATGCGCATCGATGAAGGCATCTACCGCGACGCAGAAGAAGACGCCTCGATGACGATCATGAACGCCAACACCAGCGCGGCGAAGACCGTACAGCAGGGTGTTGCCGCGAAGATCCAAGGCAACCAGGCCGCCACTGCTGGCACCTTGAACGCCGCGTCATCGCTCATTGGCGGTGGTGCTGCCGCATACACCGGCTGGAAAAAGAGCCAAACCACCACAACCACGAAGGCCTGACGCATGCGCATCCCTACCGGCAACTTCGGCCAGGTCGTACCAGAGGTGCGCCCGGGCTCAGCAGCATTCGATAACACCCAGGTCAGCCACGCCGCAGATCGCCTGGCCCGCACAGTCCAGGGTGCTGCCCTGACGGTCATGGACCAGCAGAACCAGGAAGACAAGGCCCTGGCCCGCGTGCGCGCCAGCAACCAGATACTGGATCGCGAGGCCCAGCTCAAGACCATCACTGCAGACCTGGGCGAGAAGGCTCGCACCGGGCAGCTGACCCATGACCAGCTGGGAGATGCCTACGAGAAGGCGGTCAGCAGCCTTGACCCCGTCATGCCCAAGGGCTTGGACCAGGCAGAAATGGAGGGCTTCAACCTGTCCCTCAAGCGACTGCAAACCAATGGAAGCCTGGGCATCCAGCAGCTGGCCAGCACCACCAGGATTGCTGAGGCGCGAAGCGACCTGGCATCGCGTATGGATATGCTGGGCAAGGACGCAGGTATGCCCGGTAGCGATCCTGACGCCCTGGTACGCCGCATGGATGCTGAGGACATCGACACCGCAGGCCGCATGGCCTACGGCCAAGACTGGGATCGCCAGAAACAGAACTTCAAGGACAACGTCTACGCCACGAACGCTAGCCAGCGCATCAATGCTGCGCGGGACAGCATGGGGGAGCTGAGCAAGCTCGAGCATGAACTCACCGCCGAGGACGGCTACTACTCGTCCAAGCTTGACGCCAACAAGCGCACCTCGGCCCTCAACAGCATCATGGGCTTCAAGACGCGGCTGGAGAACCGTGCCATGGCACAGGAAGCAAAGCGTGAGGCTTCGGCCCAGCGCACCATGTTCCAGGCCCAGCAGCAAATCGCCAGCGGCATCCCGGCGCCGGCGGGCTACTGGGACAAGGTCGGGCAGGCTGTCAGCGGTACCAGCTTCGAGGGCGACTACAAGGACATCGTCAAGTCCGAGGGCGAAATCCAGAACGTGCTGAGGCTGCCTGTCACCCAGCAGATGGACTACGTCCAGAAGAAACAGGCCTCCCTGATGGAGGGCGGTGGCACCGTGAAGGACGGCGCCACCCTGGCCAGGCTCTCAACCGCGGTCAACAACAACATCAAGCAATTGCAGGACCAGCCGCTGCTGTACGCCCAGGCACGCACTGGCGTGGAGGTTCAGCCCTTGGACGTCACCCAGCTGGTGACCGGCGCTGACCCATCGAAGCTGGGCATGCAGCTGGCAGACCGCGCGTCGACCATCACCGGCCTGCAAAACATGTTCGGCAGTGGGGTGAAGATGCGGCCGTTCCTGCCTCAAGAGGCCACCGCGCTTGCCGGCGCGCTCCAGCAAGCCACGCCGCGCCAGCAGGCCCAGCTGTTCGGGATGCTGAAGGATGCCTTCCAGGATGACAAAACCTTCCAGGGGGCCATGCAGCAGATCGCCCCAGACGCGCCGGTGAAGGCGCTGGCAGGGATGATCTATTCGAAACAGAAGGACATCACCCTGCAGCACAACTGGGTGCGCGACGACGTGAAGGCCAGCAGCGGTGATGTCGCTGAGACAATGCTCACCGGCGAGAACATCCTCAACAAGACCAAGGGCGACAAGGCTACCGACGGCAAGGCTGTCAGCTTCCCCCTGCCCAAGGAAAGCGACTTCCGCACGGAGTTCGCTAGCCTGGCGGGCAACGTGTTCGCCGGCCGGCCTGAAGCATTCAACGTTGCCATGCAGGCGGTGCGCTCCTACTACACCGGCAAGTCGGCGCAGGATGGCGATGTGTCCGGTGAGATCAACCCTCAGCGCATGAAGCAGGCGGTGTCCTCGGTGATTGGCACGCCCACCAAGGTCAACGGTGGCCCTGCCGTGCTGACCCCGTGGGGGATGGACGAAGACAGCTTCTACGACCAGGCCAAGAGCTCGTTCCAATCCGAAATGACCAAGCACGGCATGCCTGAGGCCCTGACCAACAACTTCGGCATCTTCGGCCTGGAGAACGCCAGCGGCGACACCTATCGCGTTGTGCAGGGTGGCGACTACCTGCGGGACAAGAAGGGCCAGCCGATCATCATTAAAGTGGGCGGGGGTAACTGATGAGCTCTGTATTCGATCTCGACCTTGATGGCCAACGTGTCCAGGCAGAGCGCGCAGCGCTGAACCCGCTGGACGCAGATGCTGTGGCCATGCCCACCTTCTACCGCGCAGGCCAGGCGGTGGGTAGTTCCGCCATGGCCGGCTTCGCCCGGTCAGCCCGCGCAGGCATGCTGGCGCTGTCCACGGTCCCCATCGCCTATGACGCGGTAGCCGGCGGTACCGAGGCTCAGGATTCGTGGTTTGAGTCGATGGACGACCTGACCACGGACGCCATCAAGTATTGGACGCCCAGCGCGCAGGAGACAGGCTCAGCGGGCCGGCTGCTGGGCGGGGTGTCCCAGATGCTCACCGAGTTAACCGCCGGCGGTATCGCTGGGCTGTCGATCACCGAGGGCCTGAACACCGGCGCCGACCTGGTCAATCAGGGGGTGGGCGCCGGTACCGCCATTGGTGCTTCCGTGATTCAGGGTGCCACCATCGGCCTGGGCGGCATGATCCCTGGTAGCGGCGTGGTGGCGGGGAAATTGGCGGACCTGGCTGTCACCGCTGGCGGCAACGTTGCTCTTGGGGTAGCCAACCGTGGAGGCCTCAGCGCGCTGCTCAGCGCCAACGGCTACGAGGCCCAGGCTCAGCAGTACAAGGCCTTTGATGCAGCGTCTATCGCCGCTGACCTGGTAATGGGCAGCGCGTTCTGGGGATTGTCCCGAGGCATGAGCCGAACGACCGTTGATTCAGCGCTCACCCAGCGCAATGCCCAGAACGCCCAGGTGGACACCGCGCCTGGCGTGCCGGTCGATGCGGTTTCGTCGGTCAGCCACCAGGAGGCGCTGCGCACTGCAATTGACCAGATCACCCGCGGCGAACCCGTCAACCTGCCATCGCGCATCATGGACGCCACTTTCCTGCGCACAGGTGACGAGGGTGCTCCCGTGGCGCCAGGGCGTGAAGTGGCGGTCACTGCTGCGCGCCAGGACGTTGAGCCGGCCTACAGGGAGGAGCTGCAGCAGGCCGCACAGCGGCAGGGGAACGTGGCCGACCTGCGCCGCGAGCTGGCCGGTGTGCAGCGTTCGCTGGCTGGCCTGGATGATTCATTCCGTGACCGGGCGAAAGAGTTCCAGCAGCAGGGCCAGGGCCGCAAGGCGGCGGAGTCCTCAGCCCGCGCCGCCATCGAACAGGACCGCCAGGCACTCAACGCGCGTCAGGACGAGATCAACAGTTCGCTGGACCTCAACCGTTCCGCTGAGCAGGCCAAGGCAGAGCTGGGTCGCCTGGATCGTAACGAGCCATCGCAGGTGCTCGAGCAGCGTGTCAACCAGCGGGCCGACGAGATCGAGCGTGGGTTTCAAAAGACCCCGCTGGCGAGCAGCATCCAATCAGGCAATCGCATGTCCTTCCGGCAAATCGCCCAGCAGGAGATTGGCCGGGCACTGGACGAGATCGACCGGGAGCAGATCCAGCCCACGGCACCAGCCGATACCCTGGCTGGCATGCCTGCGGCAGCCAGGGAAGTGCTGAATGAGCCAGCGCCTTCTGTGCATGAAAAGGGGCAGGAAGCGCAACAAAAAGGCCAGGAAGTGCAACAGGAATCGCAAAATGTGCATCAAAATCCGGCCGATGCGGATCCTGAGGTGCAACTGGCGCAGGGCATTGTTGACCACATGGAAGACCTGCGGCTGCCAACTGGCGCCCTCGATGCTGAGGGAAACCCCGTCACCGTGTCTGCCCGGGAAATGCTGGCCGAAGCGGACACGCAGTTGCAGCAGGCCCACAATGACACCAAGGGCTTTCTGGCGGCTGCAGCTTGCTTTTTGCAACGGGGAATTGATTGAATGCCCGAAATAATGGCCAGTGGCCGCAAAGGAGACCTAGGAAATCATGAAGGGATTATTTCTTCTACTGGCCGCAATAGCTCTGGCCGGATGCGCGACTGAGGCAAAATACAAGGCTGCCCTGGATACTTGGATTGGCTCGGACGCCCTCGACCTTGTTAGGGCATGGGGGCCTCCACAGCAGAGCTATGACGTTGGTGACCACAAGTTTCTTGTCTACTCCAGCAATCGCGAAGTCTTCATACCAGGGCAATCCCCGACTTATCAGACAACGGTGATCGGCAATACCGCTTACACCAACAGCTATGGTGGATCGCCGAACATGAATTTAAGCATGACTTGCATGACCACCTTTGAGCTTGCCGGCGGAAAAATCACTCGTTGGTCCTATCGCGGCAATGACTGTACCTCCAAATAGTCGGGAAACCGTCTGTCTGCGCCAAATAGGCTTGCCTCCATCCCAACAGGAGGCAAGCCATGCGCCCCGAATGCATCAAGGCCGTCACCCAGGCGATAGGCCGAACCCTCACCCAGCCCGAAGTCCAGGGCATCGAAAACCGCATCCGCATGAACATGCGCCAGCTGGCGCAGCGCGATCCGACTTGGCAGTCGAAATCCGCCGCCGACCGCCTGACCGAAGCCGCGACCGCTGCGGCCCGTGAGCTGGTTGCTGAGCAGGCGCTCAAGAAACGCCGTGTTGCGCTGACCATCCTGGCCCATGATCGTGTTGCCAACTACGTCGCTCGTTTCCCCACCGCGCCGCTGGAAGGGCTGGACCGCATGATGGCGTTCAGCTCCGATGGGAAGAGCGGCATCCAGTCCATCGAGTCTGCTGGCCGGGCGATCCGCGACGAGGCGGTGTCCCGGATGCTCGATGTGATTGATCTCACCAAGGGCAAATTCCTGGGGTTGATGCAGGACCAGGTGGGCAATCTCGCCCTGGTGCGTGAGCTCCACGGTACCGATTCTGGGGTGCCGGAAGCCAAAGTTGCGGCCAAGCAGTTCCGGGATGTGGCCGAGTCCCTACGGCAGCGCTTCAACCGCGCGGGTGGTGACGTCGGGTATCTCGATGACTGGGCCATGCCGCGTGACCACTCCCAGATCCGCGTTGCCAAGAGCAAGGATGCTTGGGTGAACGACCATGTACGGTGGGCCAACCGCGCCAAGTACATCAAGGAAGATGGCGCAGCCATGAACGACACCGAGCTGCGGGAGTTTCTCGGGAAGGCCTGGTTGACGCTGGCCACCGGCGGCACCAGTAAGCTCGAGCCAGGCCGGGCTGGCGGTGACGGCATGCGTGCCAATCGCGGCAGCGAGTCGCGGCAGATCCACTACAAGGATGCAGAATCATTCATCGCCGCCCAGGAGAGCTATGGCGAGAAGAACCTGCTGGAACTGCTGCTGGGCCACCTGCACAAGGCCGCCACCGATATTGCGCTGGTGGAGGGCTTCGGCCCGAACCCAGACCACCAGCTGCGCTACTGGCTTGATACCCAGCAGAAGGCAGCGGACGTCATGGCGCCAACCGGCGCGCCAAAGAACCAGCGCCAGCGCCGCAAGATCGAGCGGCTTTACGAGGAGATAGCCGGGGCTGGTGATCCGCCGGCCAGCCCCAGCATTGCCAATGGCTTCGACACCTACCGCGCCTTGAACGTGGCTTCCCGCCTGGGCTCGGCGGTGCTCACCTCGGTCACCGACCAAGGCACGCTTGGCCTCACCGCCCACATGAACAACATGCCGGTGATGCAGGTTTATGCCAATGAGTTGCGGATGCTCAATCCAGCAAACGCTGCCGATCGTCGCCTTGCCATGCGCGCTGGCTTGGGCCTGAACCAACTGATCGGCAGCTTAAACCGTTGGGGGGCCGATGGGCTGGGCAGTACTGCTGAGATCTCGGGGAGGGTCGCGAAGTTCTCCCAGACGGCCGCGAGCAAGGTGCTGCAGGCGTCAGGCATTAACGCCCTCACTGCAGGCACCCAACGTGCATTCGGCGCCACCATGCTGGATACGCTAGGGGAAATGAGCCGCAAGCACCGCTCGCTGTCCATGATGGACGAGGCGGACCGGGTTCGTCTGAAAGGGCAGGGCGTTACCGAAACCGATTGGCAGGTGTGGCGCCTGGCCCAGCCTGAGGACTGGCGCGGCACTGGGGACACCGTGCTTACGCCCGCGAGCATCTACCGCATCAGCGATGCAAACCTGCAGAGCCTTGCTGAATCGGTGGGCACCAGCGCTACGCGCTTGCGGGACCAGGCCGCTACCAAGCTGCTGGGCACGGTGCTGGACGAGACCAACCTCGCAATAATCGAGCCTGGTACCCGCGAGAAGGTCATGATGCATGGCGGGTTTGAGCGCGGTACCGTCAAGGGTGAAATTGCCCGCTCGTTCTGGCAGTTCAAGAGCTTTTCCGTGGCCATGATCATGCGCCACTTCCGGCGCGCCATGGCGCAGCAGACCGGCTGGGGCAAGGCCGGGTACCTGGCTGCGCTTACCGCCAGCACCACGGTACTTGGCGCCATGGCAATCCAGCTGGGCGAGGTGGTGGCCGGCCGCGATCCCAAGAACATGACAGATGACAAGGCACTGGGTGTGCCGGGCCTGCGCTTTGGCCTTGCCTCATTCCTCAAGGGCGGCGCTCTGGGCCTGTACGGCGACTTCCTGTTCAGTGACCAGACCCAGGGTGGGAACTCCGCTCTGGCTTCGCTGGGCGGCCCCATCGCCGGCGACATCGAATCACTGTTCAAGATCAAGGGCGATGCAGCCCAGGGCCAGGGTGATCAGCTGGGCGGCAACTTGGTGCGCTTCGCCAAGGGGCACATCCCAGGCGCGAATCTCTGGTACACCAAGGCGGCGACCGATCACTTGATTTTCCACCAACTGCAGGAATTCTTCTCGCCTGGGTACCTGAGCAGAATGACGCGGCGGGCACAGAAGGACTTCGGACAGCGCTACTGGTGGGAGCCAGGCCAACCCATTCCGGATCGCGGCCCAGACCTTGGCGCTGCAGTGGGGGGGAACTGACATGCGCGAAGATCAAATCACACGGTTACAGCAACTCAGCGAAAGCCTGGCGGACGTCGTCATTTCGGAAGCCGACCCACAAGGCTGGCCCGGCGCCGGCAAGCCGCCCGACGAAATGACCAAGGAGGAACGTGGCGACAGGTATTGGAGCAAGAAGAACGCAGCAGCATCAATGACGCTGCTGCTCAAGGTCGTGAACATTGCCGGCATCATGGGCCGTGGGAAGACCGGCGAAACCAATCCAGACGACGAACTGGATAGCGAACTGGCCGCTGCAGAGCGCCAGGCCCAGGCCATGCTGGAGCGTGTACAGCAGGGTGGCAATGTCCACTGACAAACCGAAAGTATCGCTGCTGGTCTTCTTCACCCTGTGGGCCAGGCGCATGCGTTGGCAGGTGCCCGACATCCACGTCAGGGCCTGCTATTGGTTGGAACACCGCGGCAACCTCGCGGTGCTTCGCTGTTTCCGTGGGTTCGGCAAGTCGACGCTGCTGGCTGTCTACAACGCCTGGCGTTTCTACAAGGACCCGACCTACCGAATCTTGCACCAGTCGGAATCTGACCCCACGGCCTACAAGACCAGCCGCGACACGCAAAACGTGATCCGCAACCACCCGCTGACCCGCCACCTGCTGCCGGCCAATCAGGGCACGGTTGAGCAATGGTGGGTGGAAGGGGCCACGGACTTCCGTAACGCCAGCATGTTCTCCAAGGGCATTCTGTCCAACGTCACGTCGGCGCGGGCTGATGAGTGCCAGAACGATGACGTGGAGGTGCCGCGCAACATTCAGACCCCTGAGGCGCGGGAGAAGATGCGGTACCGCCTGGGCGAGCAGATCCACATCATGGTGCCCGGGGCGCGCCAGCTGTACATCGGCACCCCGCATACCCACGACAGCCTCTATGATGAGGTCGAGGGCCTGGGCGCCGACTGCCTGACTATCCGCATGTTCGCCCAGGAACACCGCATAGAAGAGGCGAAGCTCAATGCCTACGATGTGCCCTTCGTGCCGGATGTGGTGTTCTCGGGGATCGGCAAGCACGCCAAGCTGCTGGTGCGGGGCCAGGACTACCAGCTAACCAAGACGGGTATTGCCTTCTTTACGCCGCCCGGCACCTTGGTGGACTGCTACGCCGGCAGCGCCTGGCCTGAACGATTCAATGCCGAGGAACTTGCAGACCGTCGCAAGAAGACCCGGACCATCAACGAATGGGACTCGCAGTACCAGCTCCACTCCAAACCCGTTGCGGAGGTGCGCTTGGACCCGGCACGCATCATTCCATACGACGTTCACCCGACGATCCGAACCGCCAACGGCGGGGTGGGCATGTTCCTTGGCACCACCCAGATCGTGGGCGCGGTAGCCTATTGGGACGTGTCCCTGGGCAAGATCAAGTCGGATGCATCGGCCTTCTCGCTGCTGCTCACCGACGCCAGGGGACAGCTGTACTGGCACGTTTGTGAGGGGCTCACCGGCGAACTGGCCGAGTTCGACGATAAAGACCGGATCATAGGCGGCCAGGTCTGGCAGGTCCGCGCCTTCGTGCTCAAGTACCAGATTCCCTGCGTGGTGGTGGAGACCAACGGCCCGGGCGGCTTCGTGCCGAACATCCTGAAGCAGGCGCTCAAGGGCACGGGGTGTGGTGTGCGCGAGGAACACTCCAGCACCAACAAGCAAAAACGCATCCTGGATGCCTTCGAATCGCCGCTGTCGGCGCGCTTCCTGTGGGCCCATGTGGATGTTCTGCGCGGCCCGCTGTGGGACCAGATGCGCGACTTCAACCCGGCCATCAGCGACCAGCCAGACGATTACCTGGACTCCGGCGCCGGCGCTGTCAGCCAAACCCCCGTGCGAATTGGGCGAATAGTCGGGAAACCGACAGAGGCCCAGCGGGACGATTGGCGCCCAGATGCGGGCGTGCACGAGGTGCAAGTCGATTATTGAGCCCGCCAAAGCGAGGGCTCCCATGGCTGTATCCAACCAACAACCCTATGTCGAATACGCCGCCAACGGCGTGGCCACGGTCTTCGCCATCCCATTCCGGCTGATCCAGGCTACCGATCTGGGGGTGTACCTCAACGGGGTAGAGCTGGTCGCCGGCTACGCCATCACCGGGGTAGGGGCCAATACCGGGCAGATTACCTTCGCCGTGGCACCTGCGGCCGGCACTCTGTCGCTGATCCGTGAGGTACCGCTGGAGCGGCTTACCGACTACCAGACCAATGGCGATCTGCTCGCCAAGACAATCAACTTGGACTTCGACCGGATCTGGTGCGTGCTGCAGGATGTGGGCCGCACCCTTGGGCGTGCGCTTGTCCGGCCGTTCTTCAAGAACTACTTCGACGCCCAGGGCTACAAGATCTCGAATCTGGGCGATGCCGTAGCGGACCAGGACGCAACCAACATCCGAACCATGCGCAGCTACATCGAAGCTGCAGTGGCCGGTGTGGTCGGGGGGTACGGCTGGTTTTTGCAGGCCGGTACCGGCGCGATTCAGCGAACCTTCCAAGCCAAGATGCGCGACACCGTATCGGTAAAGGACTTCGGCGCGGTGGGTGACGGGGTAACGGACGACTCGGACGCCATTCAGGCCGCCTTCCTGTCCACCAGCAAGCCGGTGTTCTTTCCTGCTGGCACATACAAAATCACGCGCACCCTCTATCGAGTGGAGGGCCTAATTCTAGGGGAGGGACACCAAAGCAAGTTGGTATTCACAGGCCTGGCAGGCGCCAACGGCATCGTCTTCGCTCCGGTGACCTATCAGACCACTAGCGGCGCTGAATCGCTTGCCATGCTGGCCAACGGCAGCAATGGCGGCAAGGCGTTCTCCACCCCCTATGACGCCACCCAATACAGCACGCTGTATTCCAATTGGCGCTGGAAGAACCTGCTGATTGCTGGGGCCAACAGCCCAGTGGCCGGGACCAACAACGCCTTCGAAACCGTAGAGACCTGGTTGTGCGGCATCGAACAGGGCGACGGTTTCAGTTGCCATATCTCCAACATTTATTTCCGTGGCAACTACCGGTCTGACACCGATCCTGCTGCCCAGGCTCAGTCCTGCTTCTTGCGCCTCACCGCCGCCAGCGCGCTGCTTACGGCGTACGCGGGCGAGTTCACAGCCACGAACGTTTACCGCGGCGTGGAGATCGGGGACCGGGTGTTCTTCCAGATTCTCCGCTTCGACATTGCGCACTCCTACGACGGGATTTTCCAGATCAGTGCGGCGGGCAATGCCTACGGCGAAAGTAAGGTGTTGCACGGCAACATCAACGCGCAACACGTCGGCGTGTATTTCAACGCAATTGCTACCAGGGAGCTATCCGGGGTGGTTGTGCGTCGGCATCGTTTCGGCTGGAAGGGGGCAACATACGACTGGAAAGGTATTGTTTGTGATAGTTGCAACTATGTATGGATGCGCGATTGCCAGATTGCCCCCGATGAATCGGGCGGTGCATTTACTGGCAGCATGTACGGCGTGCAACTAAATACCTGCGGCGGCGTGGATGTTGATGGTTTGACTGTGAACCCTGGTATCGACTTCGGCCTGTATATGAGCAACTGCACAATGGTCTATGTCGATGGAACCAGGACGTTCCAGAACGTTGCTACCGATGTTTTGTTCCGCGCTGTCTCCAACACCCGTTCAAGTCGGATTGGCGCGTATACGCAGGTCTCAACATTCACAGGTACGCCTTACACCGATGACGGCACTATCACGGCCGGCGCAATTCAGCAGAACCAGCGCAACGTGATCCCTGAGGGCGGCACGCCCCAGTACCTCTGGCGGCGCATCAGTAGCGCGGTCGATGAAAAGATCTGGAAAGCCTCGACCAGTGCGACAACGTGGGCGCTGCAAATGACCAACGACGCAGAGACCACCAATGCCAACGCGCTGATTCTAACTCGATCAGCCACAACGCTAACCCAGGCAGACCTGCGCACCGCGAAGCTGATCCTTGCAAACGGCCCAAGCATCAACGTAGGCGGAAGTAGCCCGGAGGGCTCCGTAACTGCCTCCGTTGGCTCCATCTACATGCGCACTAGCGGGGGTGCTGCAACTTCGTTTTACGTTAAAGAATCAGGAACCGGCAATACCGGTTGGGTGGCGAAATGAAAGTTATCCGAAATAAGGATGGTGTCGTTATCAATATTGGCGATTGGGATTATCTGACTTCAATCGAAGTTGATATTGCTGGTGATGAAGTAACCATTATCGGCAACCCAATGCCAGATGGTGCGGTTGAATCTGATGAGGAAGTTGTAACCGGTTGGGACGGCGGGCTGTATGTCGTCGGTGACCCCAGAGCAGAGAGCCATTAATGGTCAGGCGACAAAGGGAAGAGCATATGCACTCCGCAGAACGGGAAAGTAATCGAAATATTGGCGAGCGCGTAGGCGCCCTGGAACAGGACATGAAGGTGGTAGCGCACCGGCTCAATGAGTGGGACCGAAGGCACCAGCACTCGCCCGAGCGCCTGGCAAAGCTCGAACAGCAGTTCGCTCACCAGTCCGAGAAGCTGGACGATATGGAAGCTGGCATCAGCAAGATCAACGCCGCAGTCGAAAAAATGGGGATGAAGATCACCTGGGGCCTGGGTGCAGCCGCGGCCTTCATGGTGATGTTCGACAAGGTCTGGCCGCTGCTGGCCAAGGGGATGGGGTCTTGAAGTTGATTCCCGAATGGAAGAAGGCCTGGAGGATGTACAGCGTCTGGTCCATCGCCCTGCTGGGCCTGCTCGGCTCGCTGGGCGATCTGCTGTCCCTGGCCTGGGACTACCTGGACTGGCCGCTCTGGACCAAGGCCATCGTGTACGTGCTGGCCGCTATCGCCGGCATCGTGTTCCGCCTACTGACTCAGACGAAGGTGCGCATCAATGGCGAAGATCGGACGTAAATCTGGTGTCGCCCTGGGCGGCGCCGCGCTGGTTACCGCCATGGGGTTGGTGGTGCCCTGGGAGGGGCGCGACTCCACCGCCATCATGACCTCGGAAGGAAAGCGCTACGTTGCCTACCAGGACATCGTTGGGGTGTGGACTGCCTGCGACGGCATTACCCGTGGTGTAAAGCCTGGGGCGAAGTACTCGGGAGCCGAGTGCGATGCCAGCCTGGCGGTGGAGCTGCAGCGTGCCAACGGGTACATCGAGGATTGCATCACCACCAAGATCAGCGCCAAGGAGCGGGGCGCCTACGTTTCGGCGGGTTACAACCTGGGCCCCATCCTGATGTGCGGGAACACCCAGTTGCAGCGCAAGCTCAACGCCGGAGACCGGCGCGGCGCCTGCCTGGAGCTGACCAAGTGGGTGAATGCCGGCGGCAAGTTCGTCCAGGGCCTGTTCAATCGCCGCAAGGCTGAGCAGAAGGTTTGCCTAGCGGGGGTGGACGGCGCATGAAGATCCTCGCCTGCGTTGCCGCCGTCCTGGTCATGGTGGTGCTGGGCCTGCTCTGGCACAGCGACACCCTCTCGACGCGCGCTAGCGCAGCCGAGGACAAGGTCACCGAGCTTTCCAACGCCATCGAATCCCGCAAAAAGACCCAGGCCCTGCTGGCCGATCTCGACACCCAACACACCAAGGAGCTGGCAGATGCCCAGAAAAACAATGCTGATCTGCGCCGCGATGTGCGCGATGGCAAGCGCCGGCTGTCAATCGCGGCCAGCTGCCCCGTCGTGCGAACCGCCCCCGGCGCCGCCGGCGTGGCTAATGCAGAAACGCGAGCCGACATTGACCCCGCGGCTGGTGAACGAATTATCGCCATCGTCAACGACGGTGACGACGCCATCAGGCAACTGAGCGCCTTGCAGGATTGGGTGCAGACGGGCTGCCTGAAACCACAGTAGGAGACCCACCATGCTCGACGTAAACAATGCTTCAACGCTTTGGCTGGACGTCTATGCCCTGTCCGGGATCACCCCGGGGAAGGGCATGATCATCCAGAACAAGAAGAACAACGAGCTGCTGGTGCTGGAAGGCGCCACCAACCCGGGGGAGAACGTTTACGACGGGCGGGTCATCACCTACCTGAAAGAGATCGAAATCACCGAGGGCTCACCTGGTGTCTGGGTCAGGGCCACCATCAACGGTCCCAAGTTCTTCGTGCAGGAGACCTGACCATGACGATGCGCGATCCCAACACCGGCCTGCGGCTGATCAAGCAGCTGCTGGGGCTGACCCAGAATATCCAAACCCAGGTCCAGCAAATCCAGACCGATATGGGTAACGTCTTCGCCGCGCCATCGGCAATGACGCCGGTGATGGGCACGGCCTACCAGGCAGCTGACCCGACGCGGGCCACGCTGCTCACCGTAAACGTGCTGATCAGCCAGACCATCACCGTGGCCGGTACCCAGACCGACACTCTTGAACTGCGGATTGGCCCTGACAAGGCCGGGGTGGAGGCGGGCACCTCGGGCGTGGCGCTGGATGAGGCGGGCCAGTCGTTGACCGGCATCGCCCTGACCATCGGCATGGCAAACACCCTGCGCCTGCCTATGAAGGCTTTCTTGCCGGTGGGCTGGTGGTACGCAGTTCGCCGCCAGGTCGCCACGCCAGCGGCCGGCGCGGCGGCCAGGTCCTCGATCATCTCCGCATTCCAGCAGGCCGTCACCTGACGCGATGTGCGCGGGGGTGTGCTGTCTATGCATCCCCGCGTCCATGCATAAGCACCAAAAAATCTCGTCTAAAACAACCACATCAAATAGCGTATTTGTTGGCCCTAGATACTCCTAAATACCCTATGCATTTTAGACAGCGTGAATGCATAGGCCACGGGTGACGTGGCCTGTAGCCGAGTTTCAATGATACTGCTGCATCATGGGGGTGTGGCTGGAAAGATCACTCATGCAGAAACTTGGCTCGCAGTGGCGGGTGTGTCAAAAGGCAAGCGGCGAATACTACAGGGATTTTTCGCGGCTTGCCGCCTGTGCGTTGCTTCTATATGTGGGAAATGCCCGCCAGCATTGCAAAATGCACAAGGGGGTAGCACTATGCATTGCATGCACACACGTACCGTAGCCACCGTCCTCAAGGAACTGCTCACCCGCGAAGGTCTCTCCGCCACGGAGCTGCACCGGCGTACCGGCGTGCCACAGTCCACCCTGTCGCGCATCCTGGGCGGCAAGATCGTCGACCCCGCCGACAAGCACATCGCCAAGCTGGCGGACTATTTCCGCGTCAGCACCGACCAGCTGCGGGGGCGCGCCAGCCTGCCGGCGGCAGGGGGCGGCCATGCCGAGCTGCGCGACATCAGCCTGTGGGACGACGACACGCCCGTGGAGGACGACGAGGTGTCCATTCCCTTCCTGCGCGAGGTGGAACTGGCCGCCGGCTCGGGCCGCTTTGTCATCGAGGAAAGCGAACGCGCCAGCCTGCGCTTCGGCAAGCGCAGCCTGCGCCACAATGGCGTGCAGTTCGACCAGGCCAAGTGCGTGACCGTGCGTGGCAACAGCATGCTGCCGGTGTTGCGCGACGGCGCCACGGTGGGGGTGAACTCGGGCAAGCGTGGCATCGGCGATATCGTCGATGGCGACCTCTACGCCATCAACCACAACGGCCAGTTGCGGGTGAAGCAGCTGTACCGCTTGCCTACCGGCATCCGTCTGCGCAGCTTCAACCGTGAAGAGCATCCCGACGAAGACTATAGCTTCGCGCAGATGCAGGACGAACAGATCACCATCCTCGGCCACGTGTTCTGGTGGGGCATGTACGCCCGCTGACCCTCGATGCCCGTGCTTTTCACGTCGGTCATAAAAATGCATTTATGCATTGATTTAATATGCATCAGTGCATAGTCTTCTGTTGAAGG
Source organism: Pseudomonas imperatae (assembly GCF_057128625.1). NCBI lineage: Bacteria > Pseudomonadati > Pseudomonadota > Gammaproteobacteria > Pseudomonadales > Pseudomonadaceae > Pseudomonas > Pseudomonas imperatae. Next base: position 39,158 of record NZ_JBSKHP010000010.1, read on the forward strand.
TCTTCACCAGGAGGGGCGGATATGCAAATGGATCAAGCGTTGTTGCACCAGGTGCCACTCTGGCTGGTGATGCTGCTGGCCCTGCTCGGCGGCGTCACTGGCGAGCTGTGGCGCGCCGACAAGGAAGGCACTCATGGTTGGCGCCTGCTGCGCCGGGTACTGATGCGTTCCGGCGCCTGCATGGTCTGCGGGCTTACGGGCACCATGCTGCTGTACGGGGCAGGGTTGTCGCTGTGGTCGGCCACCGCGGTTGGCTGCATGACGGCAATGGCGGGTGCCGATGTGGCGGTCAGCTTCTATGAGCGCTGGCTGGTGAAGCGCCTGGGGTTGGGCGCGGTTTCGCGGCGCAAGCGGTTGTGAGGCTGTCGAGCCTTGCGCCGCTTGGTGTACGGTAGCGGGCAATTTCCCTTGCCATGGAGCACCCGATGGACCTGATCACTCAACTGTCGCAGTCGCTGGGCGAAGGGCTGAAGGCCCTGGGGGCCCAGGCCACCACCGCCGAATCCTGCACCGGCGGCGGCATCGGCGAGGCCATCACTCGCGTCCCCGGCAGCTCGGCGTGGTTCGAGGCTGGCTACATCACCTATTCCAACGCCCAGAAGACCGCTCAGCTGGGCGTGCCCGAGCCCTTGTTCGCCACTGTCGGCGCGGTCAGCCGCGAGGTGGTCGAGGCCATGGCCCTGGGCGCCCAGGCCCGCAGCGGGGCGCGGTTCGCCGTGGCGGTCAGTGGCATTGCGGGGCCGGACGGCGGCACGCCGGGCAAGCCGGTGGGCACCGTGTGGCTGGCCTGGGCGGTGGATGGGCGGGTGCTTGCCGAGCGCCAGTTGTTCGCCGGCGACCGCGATGAGGTCCGCCGACAAACGGTAAAGGCCGCGCTAGAGGGGCTGATACGTCTTGTAGCAGGAGAAATCTCAACACGGGGGTAGGCGTGCCCGGCTCCCTGTGGAATAATACTGGCTACTTATACAGTTATCCGGCCTTCCGGCCTTATTGATTTTTAGAGAGGACTTTAATGGACGACAACAAGAAGAAAGCCTTGGCTGCGGCCCTGGGTCAGATCGAACGTCAATTCGGCAAGGGGGCCGTAATGCGTATGGGCGACCACGACCGCCAGGCCATCCCGGCTATCTCCACCGGCTCCCTGGGCCTGGACATCGCCCTGGGCATTGGCGGCCTGCCAAAAGGCCGTATCGTCGAGATCTACGGTCCTGAGTCGTCGGGTAAGACCACCCTGACCCTGTCCGTGATCGCCCAGGCACAAAAGATGGGCGCCACCTGCGCCTTCGTCGACGCCGAGCACGCGCTGGACCCTGAGTACGCCGGCAAGCTGGGCGTGAACGTCGACGACCTGCTGGTCTCGCAGCCGGACACCGGCGAGCAGGCCCTGGAAATTACCGACATGCTGGTGCGTTCCAACGCCGTTGACGTGATCATCGTCGACTCCGTGGCCGCCCTGGTACCCAAGGCCGAGATCGAAGGCGAGATGGGCGACATGCACGTGGGCCTGCAGGCTCGCCTGATGTCCCAGGCGCTGCGCAAGATCACCGGTAACATCAAGAACGCCAACTGCCTGGTCATCTTCATCAACCAGATCCGCATGAAGATCGGCGTTATGTTCGGCAGCCCGGAGACCACCACCGGTGGTAACGCGCTGAAGTTCTACGCCTCGGTGCGCCTGGACATCCGCCGTACCGGCGCGGTGAAGGAAGGCGACGAAGTGGTCGGCAGCGAAACCCGCGTCAAGATCGTCAAGAACAAGGTGGCTCCGCCGTTCCGTCAGGCCGAGTTCCAGATTCTCTACGGCAAGGGTATCTACCTCAACGGCGAGATCATCGACCTGGGCGTGGCCAATGGCCTGCTGGAAAAAGCCGGCGCCTGGTACAGCTACCAGGGCAGCAAGATCGGTCAGGGCAAGGCCAACTCGGCCAAGTTCCTGGCGGATAACCCGGAAATCGGTGCGGCCCTCGAGAAGCAGATCCGCGACAAGCTGCTGACCGGCGGTGTCGATGCCAAGAAAGCACCCGTGGTAGAAGCGGATGCCGAAGACGAAATGGTAGACGCCGACGTCGATTTCTAATCACGTCATGGCTGTCATCCTGGATACCCCCGTCGCGGTGCGACGGGCTGCAATGGACCTGCTCGCGCGACGCGAGCACGGTCGGGTCGAGCTGACGCGCAAGCTGCGTCAGCGTGGCGCTCCTCCCGAATTGATCGAACAGGAACTCGACCGTCTGACGGAAGAGGGCCTGCTGTCCGAGTCCCGTTACCTCGAAGCCTTCATCAACTACCGGGCCCGCTCCGGCTACGGGCCTGCGCGCATTCGCGAAGAGCTGGGCCAGCGTGGCCTGCAACGCGCGGACGTCGAGCAGGCGCTGCGTGAAAGCGGGTTCGATTGGGCAGCGCAGTTGACCGAGGTCTGGCAGCGCAAGTTCGCCGGGCAACTGCCTGTCGACCCGCGCAGCCGCGCCCAGCAAACGCGCTTCCTGGCCTACCGGGGCTACCCCATGGACCTCATCGGCCGCCTGCTCAGCGGCCGTGGCCTGGACGACTGATCAGGTTACCTTGGCGTTTTTCCGCGGGCGGGCGCCGGCGCTCGCTGGCGGGCTGGCGGCTTCCGCGGCCCAGTTCTCCGGCAGGTTGAGATAGTCCACCAGCTCTCGCAGGCGGCCGTTGTCGCGGCCGTTGAAGGTGAACGCCAGGCGCGTCAGGTGGCTGAACTGCGGCTCTTCGAAGGTCTCGCCGTCATAGCCATGCTGGTGGAAGGTGTCGCTCAGGCACAGGTCGGCGAACCGCTGCCGCACCTGGGCCAGCGCGTCGTCGCTCAAGGCATGGCGCAGGCGAATCACGAACAGGTGCTTCAGCCAGCGGCTGGAGTGGAAGTTGGCGTAGAACTGGTTGATCTCCGCCACGGCTTCTTCGGTGTTGTACACCAGGCGCATCAGCTTGAGGTCGGTGGGCAGGATGTAGTGGTTGTCGCGCAGCTGCTTGGCGATGAAGTCCAGGCAGTCCTGCCAGAAGCTGCCGCCCGGGGCGTCGATCAGCACCACCGGCACCAGTGGGCTCTTGCCGGTCTGGATCAGGGTCAGCACCTCCAAGGCCTCGTCCAGCGTGCCGAAGCCGCCTGGGCAGAGCACCAGTGCGTCAGCCTCCTTGACGAAGAACAGCTTGCGGATGAAGAAGAAGTGGAAGGGCAGCAGTTGCTCGCTGCCTTCCATGGTGGCGTTGGCATGTTGCTCGAAGGGCAGGGTGATATTGAAACCCAGGCTGTGGGCCAGGCCCGCGCCCTCGTGGGCAGCGGCCATGATGCCGCCGCCGGCGCCGGTGATCACCATCAGGTCGTTTTGCGCCAGCGCTGCACCCAGCTCACGGGCCAGGCCGTACAGGGGGTGTTCCTGCGGCGTGCGCGCCGAGCCGAAGACGGTGACCTTGCGGCGGCCCTTGAATTGTTCCAGCACCCGGAAGGCATGTTCCAGCTCGCGCAGGGCCTGCAGGGTGATCTTGGCGTTCCAGCGGTTGCGGTCGTCCTGGGCCATGCGCAGCACGGTCAGCATCATGTCGCGGTACAGGGCCAGGTTCGGGCTGTTGGGGGCTATCAGGCTGAGCTGGGCTTCCACCTGGCGGGTGAGGTCCAGGCCATTGCTGTTGAAGTGGCTGGACAGGAAATCATTCGGTTCGTAAGGCATTCAACCATCTCCTTCTGCATATGAACCTTTGGCCCGCGCCGAGCAGTTCGGCCGGGCCGCGACACGGCTTGTGTCGCTGGCCGTCCAGGCTACGCCATGGACATTGCAGTCAGCCCACGAGGGGCATTGATGTAAATCTAGCTGCTGGCGGGCAGATGCGCCTTATGCGCCGGCGATGACCGCTCGTCTGGACGGATCCAATAGGCCGAAAGCTCTGATTTACTGGTTAAACAGAGATGGCAAAATAATGTCGTCGAAGGACAATGGCGCACGGAGGCAGGATGAAGCGAATCAGCCTGGAAGTGGACAACGAGTTATTGGTGCTGCTGAACCGGGCGGCCCAGGCCAATAACGTCACGCTTGAGGAGGAATGCCTGCGGCGGCTGGACGGCGCCCAGCGGCGCTCGCGCTACATGCAGGCACTGGTGGCGGAGCTGCGCGCCGATGACGCGCAACGCCGCGAACGCATCGGCTGATTACTTCTTCTTGCCGCCCTTGTTATCCAGCATCGCGCAGTGCTCCGCGGTGTAGCGCTGGGTGGTAACGGCCAGGTTGGTGTGGTTCTCGGTGAACTCGTAGCGCAGGGCGGCGCCCTTGTTCATCAGGTTGCGAAAGCCTTTGTTGCTGCACACGCTACGGCCCAGTTGCACGCGCACCGCTTCAGGGTTGGCGCGCATGTTGGCGGCCTCGCCCTGCTGGACGCTCAGGTGGTCGACCAGCTCGCTGCCTTCAACCGTGTAACCCTGGTCCAGGATGTTCTCGTTGATTTCGCGCGGGGTGCCGGCGTTGCTCTGCTCGGCGACCTGCTGAAGCAGCTTGCCCAGCTCGAACTCCTGCAACGATGCGGCCTGGGACGCCAGGGGCAGGGCCAGCAAGAGGGTAAGGGGGGCGATAAAGCGCAGCATGAAACTCTCCTGATTCGGTGACTGGCCGTTGGACCAGCAACCGGACTGTGCGTTCATAAAGCCGCCGATTATAGGGGCAAACCCGACGGTCCGGCAGTCAAAGCTCTGATAAACTCACGCTCGTTCAGGCTGGCGGCCGTTGCCAGTCGTTGCCCGCGAGTGCTGTAGCCCCATGTCCCACGCCGTTTCCCGCCTGCGTTCCGAACGCCTGGCCCGTTGCCTCCAGCCGTTCACCGCCCGTGGTTCGCGCGCGCCGCGTTGCCCAGGCTGCCGGGTAATCTTCGATTACTGCTTGTGCAAATTCCGCCCGACGGTCGAGGCCCATGGCGCGGTGTGCCTGCTGATGCACGACGTCGAGCCGCTGAAGCCGTCGAACACCGGCTGGCTGATCGCCGATATCCTGCCTGATACCCAGGCCTTCACCTGGTCGCGTACCGACGTGGACGAACAGCTGCTGGCGCTGCTGGACGATCCGCAGTGGCAGCCCTATATCGTCTTCCCGGGCGAGTTCGTGGCCCCGGAGCGGGTGGTGACACAGGTGGCCGCCACCCCAGGCAAGCGCCCGCTGTTTATCCTGCTGGACGCAACCTGGACCGAAGCCCGCAAGATGTTCCGCAAGAGCCCGTACCTGGAACGTTTCCCGGTGCTGAGCCTGGCCAGCGACCAGCTGTCACGCTACAAGCTGCGGCGCTCCAAGCGCGACGATCATTTCTGCACTGCGGAAGTGGCGGCGCTGTGCCTGGAACTGGCCGGCGACCAGCAGGCGGCCAGTGTGCTCGACGCCTGGCTGGACGTGTTCACCGGTCACTACCTGGCGGCCAAGTTCCAGTTGCCGCTGGACGAACAGGACGAGGTCCATGTTCGCCTGCAGGCCCTGGTTTCCTGAAACGATGCATTCTGCGTAGCCGCTGCCGCCAGGCTGCGCTGGCCTGACGGTACGCTGTAAATCTTCAGCGTGGCTCGGGGCCAGCGCAGCCTGCGGCAGCGGCTACGGGGGTAGAGTGCTTTTGCGGCCACAGCTGCGCAATCAACATCCCCGCCAGCATCAGCCCGCAGCCCAGGTAGCCGCGCATCTGCAGCGACTCACCCAGCAGCCACGCCCCGGCGATGGCGGCGAACACCGCTTCCAGCGACAGGATGATCGCCGCGTGGGAAGCGATGGCGTCCTTCTGCGCCACCACCTGCAGGGTGTAGCCGATGCCCACGGCGACGATGCCGCCGTACAGCAAGGCCGGGCCGGCGGCGATGATCGCGTCCAGGGCGATCGGCTCCATCACCAACGCCAGCACCAGGCTCACCACCGAGCAGGTGGCAAATTGCAGGAACGCCAGGCGAATCGGGTCATGCCGGCTGGCGAACACGCCCACCAGCACCACGTGGCCACCCCACACGAAGGCGCCGGCCAGCTGCAGCCAGTCGCCGGACGACACGTGGAAGTTGTCGCCCACGCTCAGCAGGAACATCCCCAGCACTGCCAGGCCCGCGCCCAGCCAGGTGCCCATGCCGGTCTTGTGGCCCATCAGCATGCCCAGCACAGGCACTACAATGACGTAGAGGCCGGTGATGAAGCCGGAGTTGGTGACGCTGGTGAACAGCAGGCCCACCTGCTGCAGGTTGATGCCCAGCGCCAGCGCCAGGCCCATCAGCACGCCACCCAGCCACAGGCCGCGGGTCATGAACGGTTCACGCGGCGGCTGGCTGGAGTTGCCGCGGCCCAGCACCAGGGGCAGCAGGCACAGCGAACCCAGGGCGAAGCGCAGCCCGGAATAAAGGAAGGGCCCGATGTGCTGCATGCCGGCGGTCTGGGCGACGAAGCCGCTGCCCCAGATCATGGCGGTCAATAACATCAGCAGGTCAGCACGCAAGGCTTGGCGACGCATGGGTATTCTCTTGTTGTGAAGGGTGGCGAAAAACGGGCTGCGACTTTAGCCGCAAACCACCGAACTTGACCACCCTGTCAGGCGTCGGCATCCTTGGCGCCGACCCGGGCGCCTGAACTGCCGCAATCGCCAACCCTGACCGTGAGTTGGCGTTAAAATAAAGCTCGAGTCGCCTCGGCAGGCACCGACTCCTTGCGTGCCTGCACAGAACAGGATCATTAGATCGATGGCCACATACGACATCCTGATAGCCGATGACCACCCCCTTTTTCGTGGCGCCTTGCGCCAGGCCGTGACCCTGGGGCTGGGGCCTGACACCCGCCTGGTGGAAGTGGCAAGCATTGCCGAGCTGGAAGCGCAGCTCACCGCCAAGGCCGACTGGGACCTGGTGCTGCTGGATTTGAACATGCCGGGGGCCTATGGCTTCTCGGGCCTGGTGCTGCTGCGCGGGCAATACCCGCAGGTGCCGGTGGTGATGGTGTCCGCCCAGGAAGAGGCGGCGGTGGTGGTGCGCGCGCGCGAATTCGGCGCCAGCGGCTTCATCCCCAAGTCCAGCCCCCTGGAAGTGATCCAGGAAGCGGTGCGCAACGTGCTGGATGGCGACGTCTGGTGGCCGCCCCAGGCGTTCGAGGCGGTCAGCGTCTCGGCCGAGGCCAAGGCCGCCAGCGAAGGCCTTGCCAGCCTGACGCCGCAGCAGTTCCGCGTGCTGACCATGGTCTGCGAGGGCTTGCTGAACAAGCAGATCGCTTATGAACTGAGCGTGTCGGAGGCCACCATCAAGGCCCACGTCACGGCAATCTTCCGTAAACTGGGGGTACGCACCCGCACCCAGGCCGCGCTGCTGCTGCAACAACTTGAGTCAATTTCGTCGTCGTAAGGCACTTTGCCTTCACACTTTTTTGACAAATGCTGCATTAGCTTCCCTTTTTCTTTGTAACAGTTGACCCTTCATGTCTCCATATAAAGGCCAGACCGGCCTGAAACGCATCTTCAACGCCACCGGCTATTCCCTGGACGGCCTGCGCGCCGCTTTCGTCGGCGAAGCCGCCTTCCGCCAGCTGGTGCTGCTCAACGTGGTGCTGATTCCGCTGGCCTTCCTGCTGCACGTGAGCCGCGTGGAGCGGGCCGTGCTGATCGCCGTGTGCCTGCTGGCGCTGATCGTGGAGCTGTTCAACTCGGCCGTCGAGGCCGCTATCGACCGCATTTCCCTGGACCGCCACCCGCTGTCCAAGAACGCCAAGGACATGGGCAGCGCCGCGCAATTCGTGGTGTTGTGCATGATCGCCCTGGTGTGGGGCGTGATCCTGCTCTGACCCGGCGCTGCTCAGGGGATGGCCGGCAGCACGATCTCGTCGCTGCGCGCCACCCCGGCGGTGAAGGCCCGGCACAGTTCGAGGAACTCGCGCATGGCCTGGGTCTGGTACTTCTGTTTGTGCCAGATGAAGAAGAATTCCCGGGTCAGGTCCAGGTCCGGGGTTTCCACCGGCACCAGGCTGCCCCGGCGAAACGCGTCGCGCAGGGCCAGGCGCGAGATGCAGCCGATGCCCAGCCCCGACTCCACCGCGCGCTTGATGGCCTCGGTGTGTTCCAGCTCCAGGCGCACGTTGAGCATGGAGCGGTGATGGCGCATGGCCTGGTCGAAGGTCAGGCGCGTGCCTGAGCCTTGTTCGCGCAGAATCCACGCCTCGCGGGTCAGCTCGTCCAGGGTTGCCTTGCCCACCGCCGCCAGCGGGTGGCGCGGGGCGCAGAACACCACCAGTTCGTCGGCCACCCAGGGCTGCACTTCGATATCCGGGTGGTTGCAGTCGCCTTCGATCAGCCCCAGGTCAATTTCATAGTGCGCCACCTGGTGCACGATGTTGGCGGTGTTCTGCACGTGCAGCTTCACCTGGCTTTCCGGATGCACCTGCATGAAGCTGCCGATCAACAGGGTGGCCAGGTAGTTGCCGATGGTCAGGGTGGCGCCCACGGCCAGGGAGCCGAAGCCGGACTTGCCGTTGAGCAGGTCTTCGATTTCCTTGGCCTGGTCGAGCAGGGCCACCGCCTGGGGCAGCAGCTGATGGCCCAGGGCATTGAGGCTCAGGCGCTTGCCGGCGCGGTCGAACAGCTGGCAGCTGGACTGGCGCTCCAGTTCGGTGATGGAGGTGCTGGCGGCCGATTGCGACAACGCCAGCAGGCTGGCGGCGCGGGAAACACTTTCCTGCTGGGCCACAGCGACGAAAACCTGGAGCTGGCGTAGAGTAAATCGCATATCTATATAACCGATAACCCATATCTTGATAATTCAATTAACAGATATTGTCGCTGCCGTTAGAATATCGCGCAATCGCGCTCTCGTTCGGCGCACGCGTTTTCTGAGGAGCCCCCGTACATGAGCAACATGAACCACGAACGTGTACTCAGTGTCCATCACTGGAATGACACCCTGTTCAGCTTCAAGTGCACCCGCGACCCGGGCCTGCGCTTTGAGAACGGTCAGTTCGTGATGATCGGCCTGCAGCAGCCCAACGGCCGCCCGCTGATGCGCGCGTACTCCATCGCCAGCCCGAACTGGGAAGAGCACCTGGAATTCTTCAGCATCAAGGTGCCGGACGGCCCGCTGACTTCCCAGCTGCAGCACCTGAAGGAAGGCGACGAGATCATCATCAGCAAGAAGCCCACCGGCACGCTGGTACTCGATGACCTCAAGCCCGGCAAGCACCTGTACCTGCTGAGCACCGGCACTGGCCTGGCGCCGTTCATGAGCGTGATCCAGGACCCGGAAACCTACGAGCGTTTCGACAAGGTCATCCTGTGCCACGGCGTGCGCTACGTGAACGAAGTCGCCTACCGCGAGTTCATCACCGAGCACCTGCCACAGAACGAGTTCTTCGGCGAAGCCCTGCGCGAGAAGCTGATCTACTACCCAACCGTGACGCGCGAGCCGTTCGAGAACGAAGGCCGCCTGACCGACCTGATGCGCAGCGGCAAGCTGTTCCGCGACATCGGCCTGCCGCCGATCAACCCGCAGGACGACCGCGCCATGCTGTGCGGCAGCCCGAGCATGCTCGACGAGACCAGCGAAGTGTTGAACAGCTTCGGCCTGACCGTATCGCCGCGCATGCGCGAGCCGGGTGACTACCTGATCGAGCGCGCCTTCGTCGAGAAGTAAGCCCTCGCTCAATAAAAAAACCGCCCCGAGGGGCGGTTTTTTTATGCCCGTCATTTCAACGCGCCATGCACCCGTAGCCGCTGCCGCAGGCTGCGCTGGCCCTGTGCCTCACCGAAGATCTCCAGCGGCCATCAAGGCCAGCGCAGCCTGGCGGCAGCGGCTACGCGGTTACCACTTCCAGAACTCGGATGGTATCCAGCGCCGGATAGTGCCAGCGCACCTCCACGTCCCAGAACCGCACCCCGTATTCACGTTCGGGCGCCGGCACCTGGTACGCCGGGCGCGGGTCCTGGGCCAGGCATTGCTCGATCAGCGCCACCAGGGGCTCTGCAAGGCGCGTGGCGTGCGCGTGCGCCTGAACCAGGGCACTATCCGCCCAGGTCACGGCAATCGCCGCTGGCGCTTCGCCAGCCATGTCGTTGCGGGCGTGGGGCAGGCTGTCGGCGTAGGGCACGTAGGGCTTGATGTCCAGCACCGGGGTGCCGTCCAGCAGATCGATGCCCGACAACCACAGCTTGCCGGCCTCCACCTTGTCCAGGCGCACCACCGACTGGCCGATGCCGTTGGGCCGGTGGGTGGCGCGGGTGGCGAACACGCCCATGGACTTGTTGCCGCCCAGGCGCGGCGGCCGCACCTTCAGGCGTGGCTTGTCTTCCAGCGCCTGGTGAAACAGGAACAGCAGCCACACGTGGCTCACCTGTTCCAGGCCCTGCACCGCCTCACCCTGGTCAAACGGCGCGACCAGCTCCAGCACCCCCCGGGCGGCGGGTGCCAGTTGCGGCTGGCGGGGGATGGCAAATTTTTCCTTGAAGCACGAACGGACGAAGCCGATCGGCGAAACGCTATAGGTCATGGGCAGGGTTCAACGGCAACCGGCGTTGTCGTAGGGGCCGGACATGCGCTGCCAGCCAGCACCGGGGTTGGTTTGCGAGCAGACCATGGCGCCGTTCTGGGTGATGCTCTGCCATTTGTACCAGGGGGCCTGGCCGGCAGAAGCAAGCAACGGAAACGCCACTGCAGCGATAAGCAATAGACGCGTGAACATGTCGAACTCCTGGAAATGTGGGAGCTGGCTTGCCAGCGAGCTTTTGAGGCCCAACAACTCGCTGGCAAGCCAGCTCCCACAGCGACAATCAATAGAGGGGTTGATGACTCAGCCGCGCACTTTCAGGGTCAGGCCCTTGAGGAAGTTGCGCAGCAGCTGGTCACCGCACGGGCGGTAGTTGTTATGGCCGACCTTGCGGAACAGCGCGCTCAGTTCAGGCTTGGACACCGGGAAATCGGCGGCCTTGAGCACGGCGTGCATGTCGTCCTCTTTGAGTTCGAAAGCCACGCGAAGTTTCTTCAGGATGATGTTGTTGGTCACCGGCGTCTCGATCGGCTGGGCCGGGCGGCTGTCGTCCTTGCCGCGCTTGAAGAACACCAGGCCGTCGAGGAAATGGGCCATGACCAGGTCGGGGCAGTGCACGAAGCCCTCTTCCTCGTCCTTCTTCAGGTAGCTGATGACATCGGCCTTGGCCACGTCCATGCCGGACAGCTTGATGATGTCGACCACTTTCGCGTCGCTGATGTCGAGCATGTAGCGCACGCTGCGCAGTACGTCATTGTGAATCATGGTGTGAATCCCGAGTGTTGCGAAAAAAGAAGAATCAGAACTTTTCGTTGCCGGCCAGGTAGCGCCATTGCCCCGCGGGCACCTTGCCCAGCGACACGCCGCCCACGCGGATGCGGCGCATGCCCACCACGGTGAGGCCGACGCTGGCGCACAGCTGGGCGATGATGCCCGGCTGCGGGTTCTTCATGGCGATGCGCAGGCGGGTCTCGTTCTGCCAGCTGGCTTTCACGGCCGGCAGCGGCTTGCCCTTGTAGGTGGCGCCGTGGGTGAGGCGGTTGAGGCCGTGCTCGGACATCTGCCCGCTGACCTCCACCACGTATTCCTGCTCGATCTTGGCCGCGTCGGCGGTCAGCTTGCGCAGGATTTTCCAATCCTGGGTGAAGACCTGCAGGCCGCTGGCGTTGGGCTGCAGCTCGGCGCCGCAGGTCAGGCGCAGGAAGTGGCCCTTGAGCGGGCGCTTGCTGAAGCTGTGGTCGGCCGACAGGCTGGCGGCGCCGAGGCTGGCCTGGGCGTCGTCCAGGGACTGGCCGGCTTCCTGGTGCAGCAGCAGGGTCACCGGCTCGGGCTGTTCGGCCTTGGCGTCGGCGCTCAGGGCCACGACCTGGTCGGCCACCTTGAACTGCGGCTCGTCGACGACTTCGCCGTCTACCGTCACCCAGCCCCCTTCGATAAACAGTTCGGCCTCGCGGCGGGAGCACCCGACCAGTTCGATGAGGCGTTTGGAGAGGCGAATGGGATCAGACATGACAAGAGCCGTAACAAGAGAAGGCCGCTAGTGTACTCGCCCCGGCCCGGTTAAGCCCGCGCAGATTGTCGCTGCACCCGGCGCAGGTGCAGCAACGGGTAGGGTTGGCCCATGCCGTCGACCTCGGAGCGGCCCACCACTTCGAAGCCTTGCTTCATGTAGAAACCGAACGCTTGCTCGTTCTGTTCGTTGACGTCCAGCTGGTCGGCGTTGAGGTGGTCGATGGCAAAGTGCAGCAGGCGCTTGCCGATGCCCTGGCCGCGGTGGTCGGGGTGGATGAACAGCATCTCCACCTTGCCCGCTGCCACCCCGGCGAAACCGGTGATGCGCTGGCGTTCGTCGCGGCAGCAGATCAGCATCACCGCGTCCAGGTAGTGCTTGTACACCAGTTCGCCCAGCAGGGTGATGTAGCTGTCCGGCAGGAAGTGATGCGTGGCGCGCACCGAGGCTTCCCAGACCCGGGTCAGCTCGGCGTAGTCGTTGGCCTTGGGGGTATGCACCAGCAGATGTTTGCCCATATCGGTCTCTCCTTGAACCTTTACTGTAGCCGCTGCCGCCAGGCTGCGCTGGGCCTTGAGTGCGCTGGAGATCTTCAGTGTGGCTCAGGGCCAGCGCAGCCTGGCGGCAGCGGCTACAGGTTGCTGGCATTAAATAAAGCATAAAAAAACCTGCCGCTGGGGCAGGTTTTTTCAGGGGAGCAGGGCGCTTAGATGCGCTCGGCCCACAGGTCGTACTCGTCGGCATCCACCACGCGGCACATGACCTTGTCGCCCGGGCTCAGGCCTTCGGCGCCTTCGATGAACACGCTGCCGTCGATTTCCGGCGCGTCGAAGAAGCAGCGGCCCACGGCGCCCTGTTCGTCCACTTCGTCGATCAGCACTTCGATGTCCTTGCCGATCTTCATCTGCAGGCGCGCGGCGCTGATGGCCTGCTGGTGGGCCATGAAGCGGTCCCAGCGGTCCTGCTTGACGTCGTCAGGCACAATCTCGGCGTCCAGGTCGTTGGCCGGGGCGCCTTCGACCGGCGAGTACTGGAAGCAGCCAACGCGGTCCAGTTGCGCTTCGGTCAGCCAGTCCAGCAGGTACTGGAAGTCTTCCTCGGTCTCGCCAGGGAAGCCGACGATGAAGGTGGAGCGGATGATCAGGTCCGGGCACTGCTCGCGCCATTTCTTGATGCGCGCCAGGGTCTTGTCTTCGAAGGCCGGGCGCTTCATCAGCTTCAGCACTTTGGGGCTGGCGTGCTGGAACGGGATGTCCAGGTACGGCAGCAGCTTGCCGGCGGCCATCAGCGGGATCACGTCGTCGACGTTCGGGTACGGGTACACGTAGTGCAGGCGCACCCACACGCCCAGGCTGCTCAGTGCCTCGCACAGCTCCAGCATGCGCGTCTTCACCGGGCGGCCGTTCCAGAAGTCGGTCTTGTACTTCACGTCGACGCCGTAGGCGCTGGTGTCCTGGGAAATCACCAGCAGTTCCTTGACGCCGGCCTTGACCAGGCGCTCGGCCTCGCTCAGCACGTCACCCACCGGGCGGCTGACCAGCTTGCCGCGCATGGACGGGATGATGCAGAAGCTGCAGCTGTGGTTGCAGCCTTCGGAAATCTTCAGGTAGGCGTAGTGGCGCGGGGTCAGCTTGATGCCTTGCGGCGGCACCAGGTCGATCAGCGGGTTGTGGTCCTGGCGCGGTGGCACCACTTCGTGGACCGCGTTCACCACCTGTTCGTACTGCTGAGGGCCGGTGACCGACAGCACGCTGGGGTGCACGTTGCGGATGGCGCCTTCTTCCACGCCCATGCAGCCGGTGACGATGACCTTGCCGTTTTCGGCCAGGGCTTCGCCGATCACTTCCAGGGACTCGGCCTTGGCGCTGTCGATGAAGCCACAGGTGTTGACGACCACGACGTCGGCGTCCTGGTAGGTCGGTACGACTTCATAACCTTCCATGCGCAGCTGGGTCAGGATGCGTTCGGAGTCGACCAGGGCTTTTGGGCAGCCCAGGGAGACGAAGCCAACCTTGGGGGCGGACGGCGCGGGAGTGGTGGACATGACTAACCTCGGTGTTAATTAGAGCTGCCATAGGCAACCCTGACGGGCACTTTACGCGCCTCTGATCAAAAAGTGCGCAATTCTAGCGACGAGAAAGCCACTTGACCAGCTTTATGCAGGGAAATACGACGAGTGCTGCGCTATGCTTCGCCGCGTTGAGTCTCGAAGTATTTTGAAACACCCAAAGTCCAAGGTTGTAGGAGTGGTTGATGGTTCAGGCAAGTAGTCAGGCGCAAGCCGGTCATTCGGCGGCAAAGCCGCTCGCGATGCTGGTGGCCGCCGTCGGGGTAGTCTACGGCGATATCGGTACCAGCCCGTTGTATACCCTCAAGGAGGTGTTCTCCGGTGGCTATGGTATTCCCAGCAACCATGATGGCGTTTTGGGCATTCTGTCGCTGATCTTCTGGTCGTTGATCTGGGTCGTGTCCATCAAGTACATGCTGTTCGTGCTGCGTGCCGACAACCAGGGCGAGGGCGGCATCATGGCCCTGACTGCCCTGGCACGGCGCGCCTCCGCCGGTTACCCACGCTTGAGCGCCATGCTGGTGGTGTGCGGGTTGATCGGCGCGGCGTTGTTCTACGGCGACAGCATGATCACCCCGGCAGTCTCGGTACTGTCGGCGGTGGAGGGCCTGGAACTGGCGTTCGATGGCATCAGCCACTGGGTCGTGCCACTGGCGCTGATCGTGCTGGTGGGGCTGTTCCTGATCCAGCGCCACGGCACCGCGCGCATCGGCAAGCTGTTCGGGCCGGTGATGGTGACCTGGTTCCTGGTGCTGGGCGTGCTCGGCATCTACGGCATCTCCCAGCAGCCCGAGGTACTGGAAGCCATCAACCCCATGTGGGGGGTGCGCTTCTTCATCAGTCATTTCGGTATTTCGGTAGCGGTGCTGGGCGCCGTGGTGCTGGCGCTGACCGGTGCCGAGGCGCTGTACGCCGACATGGGCCACTTCGGCCGCAAGCCGATCGCCCGCGCCTGGTTCATCCTGGTGCTGCCGGCGCTGGTGCTGAACTACTTCGGCCAGGGCGCGCTGATCCTTGCCGACCCCGAGGCGGCGCGCAACCCGTTCTACCTGCTGGCGCCGAACTGGGCGCTGCTGCCGCTGATCGGCCTGTCCACCGTGGCCACGGTCATCGCCTCCCAGGCGGTGATTTCCGGTGCGTTCTCGCTGACCCAGCAGGCTATCCAACTGGGCTACATCCCACGCATGCACATCCAGCACACTTCCAGCGACGAGCAGGGCCAGATCTACATTGGCGCAGTGAACTGGACGCTGATGTGCGGGGTGATCCTGCTGGTGCTGGGCTTCGAGTCGTCCGGTGCGCTGGCTTCGGCCTACGGCGTGGCCGTGACCGGCACCATGCTGATGACCACGCTGCTGGTGTCGGCGGTGATGCTATTGATGTGGAAGTGGCCGCCGTTCTTCGCGGTGCCGGTAATGAGCATCTGCCTGCTGGTGGACGGCATGTTCTTCGCCGCCAACGTGCCGAAAATCGTCCAGGGCGGTGCCTTCCCGGTGCTGGCCGGTAGCGCGCTGTTCATCCTGATGACCACCTGGAAGCGCGGCAAGCAGCTGCTGGTGGACCGCATCGACGAGGGCGCGCTGCCATTGCCGATCTTCATCAGCAGCATTCGCGTGCAACCGCCGCACCGCGTGCAGGGCACCGCAGTGTTCCTCACCGCGCGCTCCGACGCCGTGCCCCATGCGCTGTTGCACAACATGCTGCACAACCAGGTGCTGCACGAGCAGGTAGTGTTGCTGACGGTGGTCAACGAAGATGACCCGCGGGTGCCGGCCAACCGCCGTTTCGAGGTGGAATCCTACGGCGAAGGCTTCTTCCGGGTGATCCTGCATTACGGCTTCATGGACGAGCCAGATGTGCCGGGCGCGCTGAAGCTGTGCCACCTGGAAGACCTGGATTTCAGCCCGATGCGCACCACCTACTTCCTCAGCCGCGAGACGGTGATCCCGTCCAAGCTGGTGGGCATGGCGCGTTGGCGCGAGGGGTTGTTCGCGTTCATGTTGAAGAACGCCAACGGCAACCTGCGTTTCTTCAAGCTGCCGGTGAATCGCGTGATCGAACTGGGAACCCAGGTCGAGATGTAACCAAAACCTTGTAGCAGCGCTGTCTTTGTGGGAGCTGGCTTGCCAGCGAGCTTTTCAGGGCCTCAACAGCTCGCTGGCAAGCCAGCTCCCACAGGTCTGTGGTCAAAAAGGGCGGTTAACCGCCCAGGTACGCCTCGCGTACCTTCGGGTCGGTCAGCAGGGCTTCACCCGTGCCCTGCATCACCACCCGGCCGTTCTCCAGCACGTAGGCACGGTCGGCGATCTTCAGCGCCTGGTTGGCGTTCTGCTCCACCAGGAACACCGTCACGCCATCCTTGCGCAGCTGTTCGATGATGTCGAAGATCTGCTGGATGATGATCGGCGCCAACCCCAGCGACGGCTCGTCGAGCAGCAGCAGCTTGGGCTTGCTCATCAGCGCCCGGCCGATGGCCAGCATCTGCTGCTCGCCGCCCGACATGGTGCCGCCGCGCTGGTTGAAACGCTCCTTGAGCCGCGGGAACAGCTCCAGCACCTTGTCCATCTGTGCCTGGTAGTCGCCCTTGTCGGTGAAGAAACCGCCCATGGCCAGGTTCTCCTCCACGGTCAGGCGGGCGAACACCCGGCGGCCCTCGGGCACCACGGCAATGCTCTTGCGCATGATGTCCGAGGACTCCTGGCCCACCAGTTCCTCGCCCAGGTAGCGGATGCTGCCGGAGTGGGCGCGGGGCGAGCCGCACAGGGTCATCAGCAGGGTCGACTTGCCGGCGCCGTTGGCGCCGATCAGGGTGACGATCTCACCCTGTTTTACCTCGACGTTGACGCTGTGCAGCGCCTGGATCTTGCCGTAGAACGTGGAAACGTTTTCGAACAGCAGCATTTACGCTTCCCCCAGATAGGCTTTGATCACTTCAGGATTGTCGCGGATCTGCTCCGGCGTGCCGTCGGCCAGGGGCGTGCCCTGGTTGATCACCACGATGTGGTCGGAAATGCTCATGACCAGCTTCATGTCGTGCTCGATCAGTAGCACCGTGGCGTTGTGCTCCTGGCGCAGGGTGGCGATCAGCGCCTTGAGGTCGTCGGTCTCGCGCGGGTTGAGGCCGGCGGCCGGCTCGTCGAGCATGAGGATGCGCGGGCGCGTCATCATGCAGCGGGCGATCTCCAGGCGCCGTTGCTGGCCGTAGGCGAGGGTGCCGGCGGGGCGGTTGGCGAATTCCTTGAGGTTGACCTTCTCCAGCCAGAACTCGGCGTACTCCATGGCCTCGCGCTCGCTGCGGCGGAACGCGGGGGTCTTGAACAGGCCCGAGAGGAAGTTGGTGTTCAGGTGCCGGTGCTGGGCGATCAGCAGGTTTTCCACGGCGGTCATGTCCTTGAACAGCCGCACGTTCTGGAACGTCCGCACCACGCCCTTGCGGGCGATCTGGTGGCCGGGCATGCCCTGGATGGGCGCGCCGTCCAGCAGGATGGTGCCGCCGGTGGGCGTGTAGAAGCCGGTCAGGCAGTTGAACACGGTGGTCTTGCCGGCGCCGTTGGGGCCGATCAGGGCAACCACCTGCTTTTCCTTCACGCTCAGGCCCACGCCGTTGACGGCCAGCAGGCCGCCGAAACGCATGCTCAGGCCACTTACTTCAAGAATGTTCTGCGTCATTTTCGCAGCTCCATGTGGGGGCGCTGCATCGGCAACAGTCCTTGGGGACGCCAGATCATCATCAGCACCATCATGGCGCCGAACATCAACATGCGGTAGTCAGCGAACTCGCGCGTCACTTCCGGCAACAGGATCACCACGATCGCCGCCAGGATCACGCCCAGCTGCGAGCCCATGCCGCCCAGTACCACGATGGCCAGGATCATGGCCGACTCGATGAAGGTGAACGACTCGGGGGTCACCAGGCCTTGGCGCGCGGCAAAGAAGCTGCCGGCGAAACCGGCGAAGCAGGCGCCCAGGGTGAAGGCCGAGAGCTTGATGATGGTGGGGTTCAGGCCCAGCGCGCGGCAGGCGATCTCGTCTTCGCGCAGCGCTTCCCAGGCACGGCCGATGGGCATGCGCAGCAGGCGGTTGATGATGAACAGCGCGGCCAGGGCCAGCATCAATGCCACCAGGTACAGGAAGATCACCTTGCCCACCGGGTTGTAGGCGAGGCCGAAGTAGTCGTAGAACGTCTGCGCGCCTTCAGCGGCGGTGCGGTCGAACGACAGGCCGAACAGGGTCGGCTTGGGAATGTTGCTGATGCCGTTGGGGCCGCCGGTGAGGTCGGTCAGGTTGCGCAGGAACAGGCGGATGATTTCACCGAAGCCCAGGGTCACGATGGCCAGGTAGTCGCCGCGCAGGCGCAGCACCGGGAAGCCCAGCAGGAAGCCGAACACGGCCGCCGCCAGGCCCGCCAGCGGCAGGCACACCCAGAAGCTGAAGCCATAGTAGTGCGACAGCATGGCGTAGGTGTAGGCACCCACCGCGTAGAAACCCACGTAGCCCAGGTCCAGCAGGCCGGCAAGGCCCACCACGATGTTCAGGCCCAGGCCCAGCATCACGTAGATCAGCACCAGGGTGGCCAGGTCGACCGCGCCGCGCGAACCGTAGAACGGCCAGATGAAGGCCACCACGATCAGGCCCAGCAGGATCCAGCGCTGGGTCTTGGGCTGGGTCAGGAAGTCGCTGGCACCGGCTGGCATCGACGGCACTTTTGGCGACGCGCGCCAGGCGGCGCTGATCTGCGCGTTGAACAGCACCCGCAGGAACATCAGCACCGAGCAGGCGGCGATGATCAGCAGGGTGGTGGTGCTGGCACCTTCCACGATCAGCTTGATGCCGTCGATGGACAGCTTCAGCCCCAGCACCGGGTAGGCCACGGCCCACACCAGCAGGGCGCTGAAGAACGCCGAGTTAAGAGTCTTGTTCATACTTTTTCAACCTCCGGGCGGCCCAGAATGCCGGTCGGCCGGAACAACAGCACCAGAACCAAAAGGCCGAACGCCACCACGTCCTTGTACTGGTCGCCGAACACGTCGGCGCCAAAGGCTTCGGCCACACCCAATACCAGCCCGCCGAGCATGGCGCCCGGAATGCTGCCGATACCGCCCAGCACGGCCGCGGTGAAGGCCTTCAGGCCCACCAGGAAACCGGCGTTGGGGTTGATCACCCCGTATTGCATGCTCAACAGCACCGCGGCGATGGCCGCCAGGGCCGCGCCGATGACAAAGGTCAGGGCGATGATGTTGTTGGTGTTGATGCCCAGCAGGTTGGCCATCTTCATGTCCTCGGCGCAGGCGCGGCAGGCGCGGCCCAGGCGGGAACGGGAGATGAACAGGGTCAGCCCGAGCATGGCGACCAGGGTCACCACGAACACCACGATCTGCATGTACGAGACCAGCACTTCCTGTGCCCCCCCTGGCCCGAAGCTGATGTTGCCCGGGATCAGGTTGGGTATCGATTTGTCCTTGGAGTCTTGCGAGAGCAGAACCGTGTTCTGCAGGAACAGCGACATGCCGATGGCCGAGATCAGCGGGATCAGACGGTTGCTGCCGCGCAGGGGGCGGTAGGCAATGCGTTCGATGCTGTAGCCATAGGCACTGGTGACGACGATGCTGGCGCAGAACGCCGCGGTCATCAGCAATGGCACGTTGTCCAGGCCCAGCATGGCCAGGCCGGCGATGGCGATGAACGCCACGTACGAGCCGATCATGTAGACCTCGCCGTGGGCGAAGTTGATCATTCCAATGATGCCGTAGACCATCGTGTAGCCGATGGCGATGAGGGCATAGGTGCTGCCAACGGTCATGCCGTTAACCAGCTGCTGGAAGAAGTGATAGATGTCAGGCATTACCGCGCTCCTAAAAACCTGATACGCATTTCACTGGTGGAGTCATTTTCCCGCTCGCGCACAGGGCCGGGCACGGATGCGAAGCTTTATGCCAGCGAACCGCTGGTGACGGTTTTGAGATTTTCAGGTGGGCCGCCTTCCGGATCACGGAACGGCGGCCCGATACCTCGTAAAACAAAGCCCACTGCTCGCGCAGTGGGCTTTGTGGCGTGTCAGGCAGCGTTTACTGAGGGCTGACTTCGGTCTTCGGCTTGCCGAAGTGCCATTGGTAGACCACGAACTTGAAGTCCTTCAGGTCGCCCTTGGCGTCGAAGCTCAGGTCGCCAGTAGGCGTCTTGAAGGTGCCGGCGTGGATGGCCGCGGCCACCTTGGCGGTGTCTTCGCTACCGGCAGCCTTGATGCCGTCGGCGATGACTTCAACCGCCGAGTAGGCCGGGAACACGAACGGGCCGCTCGGGTCCTTCTTGGCTGCCTTGAAGGCATCGGCCAGTTCCTTGTTGGCCGGGTCCTGGTCGAAGGATTTCGGCAGGGTCACGTACAGGCCTTCGGAAGCGTCCTGGGCGATTTGCGAGATGGAGTCGTTGCCCACGCCTTCAGGGCCCATGAACTTGGCGTTCAGGCCTTTTTCCTTGGCTTGGCGCAGGATCAGGCCCAGCTCGGGGTGGTAGCCGCCGTAGTAGACGAAGTCGACGTTGGCTTGCTTGAGCTTGGCAATCAGCGACGAGAAGTCCTTGTCGCCGGCGTTGATGCCTTCGAACACCGGCACCTTGATGCCGTCCTTCTCCAGGGTGGCCTTCACGGCGGTGGCGATGCCTTCGCCGTATTGCTGCTTGTCGTGGATGACGGCAACCAGCTTGGGCTTCACGAACTTGGCAATGTAGTTGCCGGCCGCAGGGCCCTGGGCGCTGTCCAGGCCGATGGTACGGAAGACCATCTTGTAGCCGCGCGCGGTGATTTCCGGGCTGGTGGCCGCCGGGGTGATCATGATCACGCCTTCGTCTTCGTAGATGTCCGAAGCAGGCTGGGTAGAGCTGGAGCACAGGTGGCCGACGACGAACTTGACGCCATCGTTGACCACTTTGTTGGCCACTGCCACGGCTTGTTTCGGGTCGCAGGCGTCATCGTATTCGACGGCCTCGAGCTTCTTGCCATCGACGCCGCCCTTGGCGTTGATCTGCTCGATGGCCATCTTGGCGCCCATGAACTGCATGTCGCCGTATTGGGTAACCGGGCCGGTTTTAGGACCGGCGATGCCGATCTTGATGGTGTCGGCAGCGAACGAATGGCTGGCAACCCCCGCCAGGACCATGGCGGCGAACAGCTTGGAAATCTGCTTAGTCATAATGCTCCACTCTAACTGTTGTATTTTTTATAGTCTTGCGGCGAAAGCTGCAGGACCGGGTCATGTCGAGACGGGTGTCGTGTGTTTCCACGACTGCCCGAGCGAACGGCAGACACCCCGATCAGCCCCCGGTAACTGTACCGGTACAGTGTAGAGCGCCGCTTGTTCCATTGAAAAGCTGGCGCCTGGGGGCAAATGGCCAGGGTGTCGCTTTATCGACAGGAAGTTACAGAATTACGGCGGCGCAACCGGTGCAGCAGGTCGTCATCCTTGGCTTTTCCGAACTTGCCAATCAATCACTTATTTGAAACCGGGTTTTTCCAAGGCAATCCGGGCGTTATCATTGCGCCAGATTTTATTTTTGGTGAAACCCATGACTGAACAACCTAGCACCCTCTATGCCAAGCTGCTCGGCGAGACCGCCGTTATCGGATGGCAGGAGCTGCAACCGTTTTTTGCCCGCGGTGCCCTGTTGTGGGTCGAGCCTGCGCTGGATTTGGTCGCTGCCGCCGAGGCCGTGGCCACGGATGATGGCGCGAAAGTGGCGCAGTGGATGAGCGAAGGTTTGCTCGACAAGGTGTCTGAATCGCAGGCGCTGGACTGTGTTGAACGAAATCCAACCTTGTGGGCGGTGGTGGTGTCGCCCTGGGTGCTGATCCAGGAAAGGGCAGCGCAGTAATTCCTGCACCACAACGGTGCCCCGTAGCAGCTGCCGCAGGCTGCGTCCGATCACCCATTGGCGGTGTGGCCGGACGCCGCCTGCGGCAGCTGCTACGGGGCAGTCGGGTTTACCTGGCCGGGCGGGCCAGGGGTTGGGTGGCGGGCGCCTCGGCGAACAGGTCGCGCACCACGCGTTCGTCGTTGGCGCGGGTGGGCACCGGGTAGCTGTTGCTGTTGCCAGAGTACTGGTTGAGCTGGTCCAGGATCGGCCGCAGCTCCGACAGTGGCACCGGCCGGCTCAGCAGGTAGCCCTGCACGTAGTCGCAGCCGTAGCGGCTGAGGAATTCGTACTGCTGCACGGTTTCCACGCCTTCGGTCACCACCTGCAGGTGCAGGGTGTGGGCCATGACGATAATGGCCTGGACAATCTCCATGTCGGCGGCCGAACGGGGGATGTCCTGGATGAACGAGCGGTCGATCTTCAGGGTGTCCAGCGGCAGGCGCTTGAGGTAGGCCAGCGACGAATAGCCGGTGCCGAAGTCATCAATGGACAGCGACACGCCCAGCGCGCGGATCTGCGACAGCAGGCTGATGGTGGTGGTGATGTTGCCCATCAGCGCGTTCTCGGTCACCTCCAGCTCCAGGCGCTGGGGCGCCACGCCCGCTTCGGCCAGGGCCTCGCGTATCTCGCCCACCAGCTCTTCGCGGGCCAGGTTCAGGGCCGAGCAGTTCACCGTGATCTTCAGTTGCTCGCAGCCGTTGTGGCCCAGGTGCGCCAGGTCGCGGCAGGCTCGTTGCAGCACCCAGTTGTCCAGTTCGGCGATCAGGCCGTTGGTCTCGGCAATGGCGATGAAGCGGTCGGGGCTGAGCAAGCCGTGCTGCGGGTGGCGCCAGCGGATCAGCGCCTCCAGCTTGGACACCTGGCCGCTGTGCAGGTCGAAGATGGGCTGGTAGAACAGCTCCAGCTCGTCACCCGAGCGCAGGGCATTGCGCAGTTCTTCCTCCAGTTGCAGCTCAAGCGTTGCCTTGGTGCGCAGGTTGGCGCTGAAAAAATGCAACGCGTTGCGGCCCGCACCCTTGGACTGGTACAGCGCCAGGTCGGCGTGCTTGAGCAGCTCTTCGCAGGTGTCGCCATCATCGGGGAACACGCTGATGCCGATGCTGGTGGTCATCACCATGCGCCGGCCGGCCAGGTCGATGGGTTCCTTCATCTTCAGCATGATGCGCTGGGCCATGTGCCGGGCTTCGTCGCGGTTGTTCATGGCAATCAGGATGCAGAACTCGTCGCCGCCAAACCGCGCCACCACGTCGGCGTGGCTGCGGGTGGCGGCCTTGATATGGCCGGCGATGACCTTGAGCAGCTCGTCGCCGGCGTCGTGGCCCAGGCTGTCGTTGATGCGTTTGAAGTGGTCGATGTCGAGGAACATCACCGCCAGCATGCCGCCGTTGAGCTTCTGCTCGATCAGTTTTTCGCCGAACAGCTGGTTGAAGCCGCGGCGGTTGATGAGGTTGGTCAGTGCATCGTAGTGGGCTACCTGTTGCAGCGACACCCGCGCCTGGTCCAGCTGGCTGAGCAGGGCGTTGACCCGGCGCAGGTCGTGCTCCTTGCTCTGCAGCTTCTTGTCGGCCAGCGCCGCGCTGAGGCTGCTGGCAATGATCAGCAGGGTGATGAACGCCACGGTCAGCCCCAGTTCCAGGCTGTTGTCGACCATGGGCGCATGCAGCGCGCTGCCCTGGGGCACGGCCATCACCAGCGACCACATGCCCAGGAAGTGCGTGGCGACGATGCCGGCGCCCATCAGCAGGCTGGCGCTGTACTTGAGCAACTGGTGGAAGGTGCCGCTGCCGTTGCGGAAGTGCCGCGCCAGCATCAGCGCGGCGAAGCTGGCGCCTATGGCCACGAGGATGGACAGCACGAACAGCTTGGGCTCGAAATACTGGGTGGCATTGGAGCGCATGGCAACCATGCCCACGTAGTGCATGCCGGCGATGCTCAGGCCGATGCCGATGGACGACTTGATGTAGTCGGGCAGGGTGATGACTTCGCGGCTCAGGGTGCTCATGGCCAACAAGCCGGCCACCAGGGCGATCAGCAGCGAGACCACGGTGATCGGCAGGTCGAAGTGCATCTCGATGGGCGTTTCGAAGGCCAGCATGCTGATGAAGTGCATGGCCCAGATGCCGCCGGCCAGGCACAGCGCACCAATCCAGCGCCACTGGTGGCGGGCGCCGGGGCGCTCGACGTGGCTGATGCGCTCGGCCATGTCGAGGGTGGCGAAACTGCCGGCGCAGGCCACGACATAGGCCAGCAGTACCAGGAACGGGTTATGGCTGCAGTTGAGCAGGATCTGCCCTGATTCGGGCAAGTCGCCGATGAAATGTAAGCCGAGCCAATCCATAGCATGCCTCTGGACAAACGCCCCCACACCACCCAGAGGTGGCTATTCAGGAACAGTATAGAAGGTGGCCCTTGCCTGCTGGCAAAGTGCTTCCAATCATTTCGTAATCAATACAATAGCCATCCGCGATAACCAGCGCCCCGTCTGTCAATGCCTCACCATCACGCTAGCTGATGCAACGGACATGCGCGAATTCACCTTCTAGATTTCATCAGGCCCAATAACAAGAATAGCGAGCCCACTCATGCCGACATCCGCCCAGGCGCCCCACGCGTGGCGCATCCTGTTCCTGCTGTTCCTGGCCAACCTGTTCAACTTCTTCGACCGCACCATCCCGGCCATCATCATCGAGCCGCTGCGCATGGAGTGGCACCTCAGTGACTTCGAACTGGGCATCGCCGGCACCGCCTTCACCCTGGTGTACGCCGTGGCCGGCATCCCCCTGGGGCGCATGGCTGACACTGGCTCGCGTCGCAAGATGATGGGCTGGGGCCTGGCGGTGTGGAGCGCGCTGACCGCGGTGAACGGTTTCGTCGGTGGCTTCTGGACCTTCCTGCTGGTGCGCATGGGCATCGGCATCGGCGAGGCCAGCTACGCGCCGGCGGCCAACTCGCTGATCGGCGACCTGTTCCCGCCTCAGCGCCGCGGCCGGGCCATGGGCATCTTCATGCTCGGCCTGCCCTTGGGCCTGCTGCTGGCGTTCTTCACCATTGGCGCCATGGTCGAGTTCTTCGGCAACTGGCGCGCGCCGTTCTTCGTGGCGGCGGTGCCGGGGCTGCTGCTGGCGCTGTTCATGTTCACCATCCGCGAACCGGCGCGCGGCGCCGCCGAGGCCGAGCCGGTGTCCCAGCAGCCGCTGGACAAGCCCCTGCGCCGGCTGCTGGCCATCCCCACCTTCTGCTGGCTGGTGCTGGCGGGCCTGGCGTTCAACTTCGCCACCTACGCCTGCAACAGCTTCATGGTGCCGCTGCTGCAACGCTACTTCCACCTGCCGCTGCACCAGGCCGCGGTGTCCACCGGCGTCATCGTCGGCGTCACTGGCCTGGTAGGCCTGACCCTGGGCGGCTGGGTGGCCGACAAAGTCCAGCAACGCCTGGCCAACGGCCGCCTGGTGCTGGCCGCCAGCTGCATGGTAGTCGCCGCCAGCGCCACTGCCTGGGCGTTGATGGCCGGGCGCATCGACATCGGCCTGTTCGTCACCGTGTTCGGCCTGGGCTGGTTCTTCAGCTACGCCTTCTATACCTGCGCCTACACCGCCATCCTGGAAGTGGTGCACCCACGCATGCGCGCCACCGCCATGGCGCTGTTCTTTGCTGGCCTGTACCTGCTGGGCGGCTCCATGGGACCCGTGGTGGCCGGGCTGCTCAGCGACCGCTTCGCCCACCAGGCCATGGCTGCGGCCGGGGCCAGTGAAATGAGCGAAGTGTTCAAGGCCGAAGGGCTGCATGACGCCATGCTGTCGATACCGGTGGCGTTGGTGATGACGTTGGTGTTCCTGGGGTTGGCGGCCAGGAGCTTCAAGCAGGATGCGCAGCGGATGCGGGAGGGGATGGTGGTGGTTCGGGCGGAGGGTGGGGTGGTGGTGGGTGCGTAGCGGCGGAGATTGCTAACTGGATGAAGCGCTGCTTTTCCTGCCGCTTATTGTTTTTGTGGTTGCGATCAGCGTGGTCGCTCCTGCGAGGGGGAAAATCGAAACGGCGAGTAGCGAGATGCTGCTGGAGTGCGATTCGGCCATGAAACCATAGGTCATGAACCCAGCTGAAATGAATAGCATGTCAACAAACGCTGCCGCCGATAAGGTTGTTGTTCTGAGATGGTCCGCTTTGATGGTCGAGTTTATGGTGTGGCTGGTGAGTATGGTTGCCCAGAGAGTCAAGGTGTTGGCAATGAGGAAAGCGGTGATTGCCACGTATGGGGAATACACCGGGTTCGCTGCAATGACAACTGACGTCAGTAGCATGAGGGTCGGTATGCTGTGTTTCGACGTGGCTGGCAGGAAGCGTGTCAGGCACAGGACCGTGATTGCGCTGAGTATCTCCGCGATGCCTACAGCGGCGCTGGCCACGCCTTTGCTCAAGCCTGCCTCATGGAATGAAGAACTGGCGTAGAGAAAATAGGGTGTCATTGCGGCATGTATCATCGCAAAGGGAATCGCGATGGGCGCGATGGCGACCAACTCCTTGATGAAGATGGTGAGCTTTATGGAGTGTGTGCTTGCCGTCAAGGCTGACGCTTCCTGACGAGCAAGCGGGAATATCACGATCACGCTGAGTCCGGTCACGAAGACGGAAGTCACGTAGATTGCGGTCCATCCCCCCAGGCTTAGGATCGGGGCTGCGGTGATCATCGCCAGTCCCAATGAAAGGCTGCCTGCGAACTGGAGGGTTGCGTAGTGGCTCGAGTACCGGTGCAAGACATCGAGCGTGGTGAGATGTTGGTGCAGTGCGCTGCTTAAAGACCCGGAGATTAAAGAGAAAGACAGCGCGTGAGTGATGAAGAAGACTGTCGTCAGTGGCAGGCAGGCTACAAAAATAAATTGTCCGGACAAGCTCGTTGTCGCTAATAACCCTCCTGTTGCAAGCGCGGCTACCCGCCCAAATTTGTCGGCTAAATAGCCGCTGGGTAACTCAAATAAAAACAGTGAAACTGAAAAGGCTGTTTGGAGTAGCCCGATTTCAATAAGCGTATATCCATTTTCCTTCAGGAAGAATACGAAAAGCCCGCGTTCTACTGAGAATGAAACAAGGAAATAAAATAACGTAAGGCGTTGGGTGGTGATGTCGACCGGAAATGTTTGAGTGGACCGCATGGTGGCTCCTGGTGTCGGGTTGCTTTTGTTTTTTGGTCGCTGGAGTTGGCGCCGTGCCGCGTAGGCTGAATCTTGGTCGGCATTCGTGTGGATGGCAATTCAAGGAGTTGTAACGGGATGTTGGGTTTGCCCCCACGCCGCATTGGTGAAATAGCAAGCTTTGTGCTGTGGTTTTCTGAGAGTGCATGCTGAGTGAAATTATTTCCGGGTATTGCTGGGCTTGTGGCTGTGTCGCGTCTTTCTGGAAAAGATTTTTCAAGGTGTTGCAGTTGTAATGGGTGGGAGGCGCGATAGTGGGTTTACGGGCCAAGATCGTCTTCGCTTGGCGGTGGCAGTTGCGTTTTACAACTTGTTGATGGGGTTGTGGTTTATTCTGCTAGCAGCGCTATGGTTGTGCTCTCGGTTTATTTGGCTTGCTAATGGCTAGCAACTAAGCATGGGCGAGGCGGATCTTTTCAAAGCTGGCCGAGACCCGAAATCAGATTTTGCCCTTGACGACTTCCTTGGTGTAATCAAACCTATAGGCACGGCATCGCGGTAGTGACATGATGTTGAAGCATCAAGCTGATAAGGGCGAGGTTCGAAAATAACTTCTACAGTGAGCGGGGTGGGTGCGGAAGAGTATGTCAAAGGTAATTGAGTTGTCTGCTGTAAGTAAAGTGTACCGAGTGCACAAGACTGACCACGCCTCACGCAATTTGTTTCGATACTTTCGTAGAGAGCAGATTAGCATTTCAGCCGTCAAGGATGTTTCCTTTTCCATTGATGAGGGGGAGGTGGTTGGGTTTCTGGGTAGTAACGGCGCAGGAAAGACCACCACGCTGAAAATGCTCTCGGGAATAATAAGGCCCAGTGCCGGGAGCTTGTGCGTGCTCGGGCAAGAGCCGTTCAAGAGGCAGCGCGACTTTCTCAAGTCGATTGCGTTGGTCATGGGGCAGAAGCAACAACTGGCCTGGGACTTGCCGGCGCTTGAGTCATTCCATCTTCAAGCCGCGCTTTACGATATCCCCCCTACGGAGCGCCGTCAGCGCATCAAAGAATTATGTGAATTACTATCGGCCGATGACATCATTCATCGTCCGGTGAGGAAGCTATCACTGGGTGAGAGGATGAAATGCGAGTTGATACTTTCGTTGTTGCACCGTCCAAATATCCTGTTTCTCGATGAGCCCACAATTGGTCTTGATCTTGCGATGCAGGCGGCTATTCGCAAATTCCTATTTGATTACAATAAAGAAACGGGGGCGACCATCATATTGACGTCACACTACATGGCAGATATAGAAGCCTTGGCTGACCGGGTAATCGTCTTGAATGAAGGGGGAATCGTATTTGACGGTGATCGCCAAGCACTGGTGAAAGCCCAAGTGTCCGAGCGACAGGTTTCCCTCCGGTTCTCACTGCCTGTGTGTCGAGAGTCACTTCTGGCTTACGGTACGCTTATTAGTCTGACACCTGATGGCGCGGAAATTTTGGTGCCTGACGGCCAAGTAACCGATGCTGTCGCTTGGCTGCTTGCGAACCTGCCTGTAACGGATATTTCGATCCAGCGGCCTTCGCTTGACCAGGCATTCCCTCGATTGCTGCTGGCGAAGGAACCTGTTTGCTAATGACCAAATTTTCAATGCTCGCCGTCGCTGGTCAGCTACTCCGAATCAGCGTGCAGATGACGATCATCTACAGGGCTCAGCTAGTTGTGTGGTTGCTCAGTGGCGTCGCGCCTTTATTCATGATGATGATCTGGTGGGAGATTTCACGAGATAAAGTAATCAATGGCTATACGGCGAAGGACTTTGCAGGATATTTCTTGGGGGTCTATTTGGTCCGACAGCTCACGGCGGCCTGGGTTATCTTCGTTCTTAACGATGAAATACGCAAAGGCACACTCTCGGGGAGGCTGCTTAAGCCAATTCCACCTTTCTGGTTTCATGTCGCCGAGCCAGTGGGGAAGATGCTAGTGCGTGCGCCGATAGTAGTCACTGTGTTCTGTATTGGTGGGTTGATTTTTTCAATCGATCTGCAAGTGGTGATTAAGCAGCTGCCACTGTTTCTGGTGGCGCTTGTGTTGGCATGGGTTATAGTTTTTCATATTTATTACTGTGTTGGTTTGCTCGCATTCTGGACGGCCAACTCTGTCGCATTTGACGCTGCTGTCTGGTCGTTGTACACCGTTCTTGGTAGCACGCTCATTCCTATTGATCTGTTGCCTGAGGCGACTCGCTCGATCGTTTTGTTGTTGCCGTTCGCGGCAGCGCTAGACTTTCCCGTCAAGGTTCTGCTCGGGAAGGCGTCAGGGGTAGAGTATTTGCAGGGTTTCTCTGTTCAGCTTTTCTGGGTTTTCACGCTCGTTGCCCTCCGCCGTAAACTCTGGACGCAAGGGTTGAAACGGTTTTCGGGGGCGGGTATATGACCTTGAGGAATCTGAAAATTCTGGCAGCGCTGGTCAGGCATTCGGCTATTGAGGAAATGGAGTTCAGGACGAACGCCGTCGCCAATATGATCACTACATTGGTTGGGTTGATCTTGGCGCTTTATTTTCTAGATGCCATGTTCGCTGAAGTGGGCAGCCTTGGAGGGTGGAATATTTACCAAGTGCTTGCTTTGTTTGGCGTGGCCCTGACTCTCGAGGGGCTGCTTGAAATGTGGCTGTTTCCAAGCCTGCATGCGTTGTCAGAAAAAGTTCGTACCGGAGACCTGGATTGCCTTTTGCTCCGCCCGGTTGACTGTCAGTTTTCGGTGTCATTCTCAAAGGTTAATATCTGGGAGCTCCCGCGAGCGATCATTGGTGTTGCCGTCGTCGTCTATTCGATGCACGCCCAAGGCACGTTAGGGGGCAGCAACCTACTGGTTTTTGCTGGCCTGCTGATGGGAGGCGTTGCAATTTTTTATTCGTTATTCCTTATCACCTGCACGCTGTCCATATGGTTCGTAAAGATCGGAGATATCTGGATTGTCAGTTACACCATCATGGAGGTCGGCCGTTTTCCAGTTTCGGCTTTTCCACAGTCCGTTCGGGTACTGCTGACGTTTTTTGTTCCTATATACTTTATTTCGAACGTACCTGTAGACGGCGCTATGGGAATGGCAAGTCAAGCATCTGTGGTAGGTGCAACTCTGGCTTGCCTGATCTCACTCTGCATTTCAAGAATGTTCTGGGTCTTTGCTTTGCGTTCGTACGAAAGCGCTAGTAGTTGATGTGCGATGGGGGGGGCAAGCGTGGCCGCGCGAAACAACCATAAAAAAAGCCCGCATCGCGCGGGCTTCTTTTCCGGATCAAGCTAAGCGGTCAACCCGCCACCAGCACCCGAATCGCTTCCAACCGCAACGCCGCCTTCTCGAACATCGCCAGCCCCTGTTCACGCTGCTTGCGCAGTGCATCCAGTTCGCTGGTGCGCACGGTGGGGTTGACGGCCTGCAGGGCGGTCAGGCGGGCCAGTTCTTCTTCGGTTTCGGCGGCCAGGCGGCGCTTGGCTTCGGCCACGCGTTCCAGGTGGCGCGGCAGGACCTTGGTCTCGCCGGCGTTGATGCGCGGGGTGAGGACGTCGCGCTGGGCCTGGATGAATTTGTTGGCGCTGGCCTTGGGCACGCTTTCCAGCTGGTCGTTGAGGGTGGCGAACGAGACGCGCGACGACAGGTCGTTGCCGTTGGCGTCCAGCAGGCAGCGCAGCGCCTGGGGCGGCAGGTAGCGGCCCAGTTGCAGGGCGCGCGGGGCCACCACTTCGCTGACGTACAGCAGTTCCAGCAGCACGGTGCCGGGCTTGAGCGCCTTGTTCTTGATCAACGCCACGGCGGTGTTGCCCATGGAGCCGGACAGCACCAGGTCCATGCCGCCCTGCACCATGGGGTGTTCCCAGGTGATGAACTGCATGTCTTCACGCGACAGCGCCTGGTGGCGGTCGTAGGTAATGGTCACGCCTTCGTCGTCGCCCAGCGGGAAGCTGGCATCGAGCATTTTCTCGCTCGGCTTGAGGATCAGGGCGTTGTCGGAATGGTCTTCGCTGTCGATGCCGAAGGCGTCGAACAGGGTTTCCATGTAGATCGGCAAGGCGAACTGGTCGTCCTGTTCCTCGATGGCGGCGACCAGCGCCTTGCCTTCGCCGCCACCGCCGGAGTTCAGTTCCAGCAGGCGGTCACGGCCGGTGTGCAGCTCGCTTTCCAGGCGCTCGCGCTCGCCGCGGGCCTCGGCCACCAGGGTGTCCCAGTTGTCTTCGTCGCCGCCTTCGAGCAGCGGCAGCAGGCGCGGGCCGAACTGGTGCTGCAGGGCGTTGCCGGTAGGGCAGGTGTTGAGGAAGGCGTTCAGCGCCTCGTGGTACCACTGGAACAGGCGCTCTTGCGGGCTGTCCTGCAGGTACGGCACGTGCAGTTCGATGACGTGCTTCTGGCCGATACGGTCCAGGCGGCCGATACGTTGCTCCAGCAGGTCCGGGTGGGCCGGCAGGTCGAACATCACCAGGTGGTGGGCGAACTGGAAGTTGCGGCCTTCACTGCCGATTTCCGAACAGATCAACACCTGGGCGCCAAACTCTTCGTCGGCGAAGTAGGCGGCGGCGCGGTCACGCTCGAGGATGTTCATGCCCTCGTGGAACACCGTGGCCGGGATGCCGGAGCGCACGCGCAGGGCGTCTTCCAGGTCCATGGCGGTCTCGGCGTGGGCACAGATCACCAGCACCTTGGTGCGCTTGAGCATTTTCAGCTGGTCGATCAGCCATTCGACGCGTGGGTCGAAGCGCCACCAGCGGTTTTCCTCGTCAGTCTCGGCCTGGGCCTGGAAGGCCACTTCCGGGTACAGCTCGGCGTGCTCGCCCAGCGGCAGCTCCATGTACTCGTCCGGGTTGGCCAGCGGGTACGGGTGCAGCTTGCGCTCGGGGAAGCCCTGCACGGCGGCGCGGGTGTTGCGGAACAGCACGCGGCCGGTGCCGTGGCGGTCCAGCAGTTCGCGGATCAGGCGCGCGCTGGCCTCGGCATCGCCGTCGTTGACGGCGGTCAGCAGGGCCTCGCCCTCGGCACCGAGGAAGTTATGGATGGTTTCGTGGGCCTTGGGCGACAGGCGCCCCTTGTCCAGCAGTTCCTGCACGGCTTCGGCCACCGGGCGATAGTGCTCGCTCTCGGCGCGGAAGGCGGCCAGGTCATGGAAACGGTTCGGGTCCAGCAGGCGCAGGCGCGCGAAGTGGCTGTCCTGGCCCAACTGTTCCGGGGTGGCGGTGAGCAGCAGCACGCCGGGGATGACCTCGGCCAGTTGCTCCACCAGCGCGTACTGCGGGCTGGCCTTGGTCTCGTGCCACACCAGGTGGTGGGCTTCGTCGACGACCATCAGGTCCCATTCGGCGGCGAACAGCGCGTCCTGGGCTTTTTCGTCCTCGGTCAGCCACTCCAGCGAGACCAGCGCCAGTTGCGCGTCCTCGAAGGGGTTGGTGGCGTCGCTTTCGATGAAGCGCTCGCGGTCGAACAGCGCGACTTCCAGGTTGAAGCGGCGGCGCATTTCCACCAGCCACTGGTGCTGCAGGTTCTCCGGCACCAGGATCAGCACGCGGGCGGCACGGCCCGACAGCAGTTGGCGGTGGATGATCAGGCCGGCCTCGATGGTCTTGCCCAGGCCCACTTCGTCGGCCAGCAGCACGCGCGGGGCGATGCGGTCGGCCACTTCGCGGGCGATGTGCAGCTGGTGAGCGATGGGTTGTGCGCGCACGCCGCCCAGGCCCCACAGCGAGGAGGTCAGCTGCTTGCTGGTGTGCTCCAGGGTGTTGTAGCGCAGCGAGAACCAGGCCAGCGGGTCGATCTGGCCGGCGAACAGGCGGTCGCTGGCCAGGCGGAACTGGATGAAGTTCGACAGCTGGGTTTCGGGCAGGGTGCAGGGTTGGTTCTGCGCGTCCAGGCCGTGGTACACCAGCAGGCCGTCGACGTCCTCGACTTCCTGGACGGTCAGCTTCCAGCCTTCGAAATGGGTGATCTGGTCACCTGGAGAGAACCGCACCCGGGTCAGCGGCGCGTTGCGCAGGGCGTATTGGCGAGTGTCGCCAGTGGCCGGGTAGAGCACGGTCAACAAGCGACCGTCCTGTGCCAGAACGGTGCCAAGACCTAGCTCTGCTTCGCTGTCGCTAATCCAGCGTTGCCCCGGTTGATACTGCTGCGCCATGCTGCCTGACTCCCGCCATGAAAAAGCCGACTATGGTACCGGATGATGGGGCTCAGGGCCAAAGAGTCTCGTCGGGAAGCTGCTCACGCCGATTGCACTAAACTGTTTGTGACGGAGTCGATACTTCAAGGAGAAACCTTTCAAGCCGAACCACCTGCCGCCGTTACCCCGGCAACAGGAGAACTCGAACATGTTGCCACCCATCCTTCCACTCAGCGTAGTCCCGGTGACGTCGCAGTTGGACCCGGTCAGACCAGCGCCCACGGTGATCGCGCCGGTGGCGCCCACGCAGCCGACGTCGGACGAGAGCGAGATCGACCTGCGCCAGCGTGACCAGGAAACCGCCGCCCTGCTGCTGCGCGAGGAAGCCGAGCGCCAGCGCCGCCGCCAGCGCCAGCGCGAAGAGGCCGAGAACGACCCCGAGGCGCATTTGCCGGTGCCGGGCCACGAACTCAACGCCGACAACACCGTGCCGGTGGCACCGTTGATCGACGACGAACCGCGCCAGGGCCTGTGGGTGGACATCGAGGTTTGATCCGGCGGGCGTCTGCCGCCATTATGAAGGCCTATTTCGCCCCACCTGACGTAGTGACCATGAGCCAGGACGACAAGCTGATCGACTTCTCCGCGGAGCGCGCCAAGCGCGTCCACGACCTCAACGACAAGCGCCTGAACGACATGCGCCAGCAGTTCGAGCAGGCCATGCCCCTGGGCGCGGCGAAGAAAAAGCCGAAGAAAAAGCCCAAGAAGCGTTGAAACCTTGACCTGGGTCAGTTTCCCCTGGCCAGGGCTTCGCTAATCTTTGCTCCATCGAACGCAAACGCGGTTTGCGCTTCAACAGAGCACGCAAGGCATTTAGGGCGACTTCGGTCGCCCATTTTTTTTGCCCTTCAAGAAGTGCTTCGAAATCCCCCCACAAACTGTCCGTGGCACGTTGCAAGCGATGTAGCAGCTGCCAAAGGCTGCGTCACGGCGCACGCGCAAAACCACGGCATGCACACCCGAGCCCTCACGCGGGCTCGCCACAGGCATACCGAGATTTCCTCGAGGTTCCGCTTGGCGCTCGCGTCACGGCTAACAGGCGCCAGCCGAGTCTGGTTTGCCGCTCTTGAGACCGGGCACCGCCCGCGCGGCGCGACGCAGCCTGGCGGCAGCTGCTACGGCACGACCGGCGTCGAATACGCTTCCCAAGGTTTCACGAAAGGCTTTGATACCGCCAACGAGATGAGATAGCGCTCTTCTTTCGGGCGCTTGCGGTCGGTAAATCTGCCGATATCCATGACCACTTGGTATCGATCTTCTGCCTGCCAATACGTAGTGATGCCTGTGCGTCTTTGTCGAAGGCGCTCTCGCCAGGCAGGCGTGTCCGTGATGGCTGGAAAATCGCTCGGCCGGGTGAGTATCCACCCGGTTCGACGCCACTGATCCTGTAAATCCAAAGCAATTTTGAGGGTTTCGTCGAGTAGGAGTGGCTCTGTTTGAGGAGAGATTCGCACACTGCTGATCAGCCCCTCGTCGTACATGACAACAAAGAAGCGGGCCAATGGCGTCACAAACCCATAGTGGGCATCCATGAAGTTCAAGCGGGCGTCGGACTTGGGAATGCTGAACCAGCTATGGCCCGTAAACGCGGGTGCAATGGATGCGCTGGAACGTCGGCGCATATCCTCAAAAGGCTCGCCAATGACCAACGCTATTTCCGGGTCATCCGAAAGTACTTCTACCGTGATCAGAAAAGGCACTGCCAAAGCAATCAATGCATGCCGCCAGCCCAACCGGGTTATGCGGGTCATGGCTCCATTCCTGCCGAAGCGATATTGCGCAGGGATTGTTCTATGAGAGTGCGG
Source organism: Pseudomonas imperatae (assembly GCF_057128625.1). Taxonomy (NCBI): domain Bacteria; kingdom Pseudomonadati; phylum Pseudomonadota; class Gammaproteobacteria; order Pseudomonadales; family Pseudomonadaceae; genus Pseudomonas; species Pseudomonas imperatae. Next base: position 74,237 of record NZ_JBSKHP010000010.1, read on the forward strand.
CTGCTGCTATTGAGCAGGTGATCGAACCTCGTAGCAGCGTTAAGCACGAACGGCATACGCTGGTTGATATCCGACAGGTCGGCAAACGGGTTGTTGCCGAAACCTATGGTGCGCTCATCATCGATTCGTCGGCACTGGTTGGCTAGCGTTAGCTCAATCGCTTGCGCGGCGCCGGACGGGAATCCAATCACGAACGAGAGATGGTTGCCTCTTAACAGGCGCACAAACTGTGAATTGCCATACATGACGGGTTGCAGGATATTGACCTGTTCATGCTTGGCGAGAGATTCGACGCTGTTCGCAATTTTCCCTGACTCAATTGCACGAAACGTTTCCAGAACCTCAGTACGAACTCGGCCAAACGCCAACGTCTCCCGCTGAACAAGCCACAGCACCGGATGCTTCTTGTACAGTTCAGCACGTACCGGCAAACACGACTCCAACGCCCCCAACCCCCGCTCCCGATAAAAAAGATGCAGCGGATAAACATCCAGGAACAGCGTGGTATTCCCCATCGCCAGCATGTTGTACACATGCTGCAACTGCTGCTGCACCAGCGATAACGGCTCGCCCGTGCGCCGCAGGTCAATGTTTGGCACCGGGTTGTTGTCACGGGCGGCTTGATGTTCGTGCCGGCTCTGCTTGAACGCGTCGACTTTCTCCTGCCGCTCCCGCTCGTTGCGGCTGCTGAACAGCCCGAAGAAGCCGCGCCGGGCGCTTTGCCCCAGGTGCAGGCGGGTGTCATGTTCGGCCTGGACCTTTTCGATGGACTCCGACGCGTGCAGCAGGCCGCAGCCCACCTGCTTGGAGGCGAATGCCGCCAGCCCGGCCCACTGGAAGCGTGGGTCTTCCAGCCATAGGCGTGCGTAGGCGGCGTTGATGGCGCGGTTGCGGGCCTTGGCGTCCGCTATCAAGGTGCCGCCCGGTGCGACGATGGCTTCGGCCTGAAGTTGATACTCGCGCCACAGGTCTTCGCAGGCCGAGCCTTGCGCGAAAGCGATGTTCGGGGTGCCGACGCTGACAGCACGCGCCGGGCTTGTGGGGCGTGAGGGAGCGGCAGCGGTGGGTTGTGAGGCCGCTCTGGCCGTGGGTGGGATGGCACTATCGGCAATGGTCTGGGAACGCAGGGTCTGGTTGGCGATCAGCCGCGGCGGGGGGCTGCACAGGCATCGGCACACGTCGCCATCTAGGGCCACCTCGCGCCCTTCAATGGTTTCCGAAAGATGCAGGCCGTCGCAGACAATCCGCCCGGTGCTGGCGCAGGCTGGGCATTGCACCTCGTCGCCTTCGCGGGCCATTGGCTGGTCATTGATGGTGCTGCGGCTGGAGCCCGAAGTCACGGTGCCGCCAGCGGTAGTACGGGCACCAACGGTGATGTGGTAGCGCTGCATGGCTGACGCGTCCTTGTTTGTGTGCAGGGACGGTCACGCTAGGGCAGCAGTCGGGAGGGAAAAATCAGATGTTTCGCGATGAGGCGTAGGAAAGGTCTTGAAGTAAGGTTGTAGCCGCTGCCAGCAGGCAGCGGCTACCTCGTCATCAGCCGATGGTAATGGCCGGCGGGCTTACCAGGTTCACGGTCTGCTCCTTGCGCGGCGCCAGGATCTCGGCTTCGCCGTCCACCACCATCTCGTCACGCTGGTTGTACACCTGGGTGGCGATGCGCACGCGGAATTTCGGCAGCTTTTCCAGGATTTCCAGGCGCACGGTCAGGGTGTCGCCAATTTTCACCGGCTTCTGGAAGCTCATTTTCTGGCCCAGGTAGATGGTGCCCGGCCCAGGCAGCTCGCAGGCCACGGCGGCGCTGATCAGCGCACCGCTGAACATGCCGTGGGCGATACGCTCCTTGAACATGGTGGCGGCGGCGAACTCGGCGTCCAGGTGCACCGGGTTGTGGTCGCCGGACATGGCGGCGAACAGCTGGATGTCACGCTCTTCGACGGTCTTGCTGAAGGTGGCTTTCTGGCCCACTTCGAGGGCTTCGTACGGGGTGTTGGTGACCTGGGTCATGGGTGACTGTTCCTTTTCGTCAGTAGTGCGGTTATTCGCTGCGTGCCGGGCGCTGGATGGTCAGGGCCCGCTGCAGCCAGGCGAGCAGGTCGGCGGTGACCTGCTCGCGGTTGAGTTCGTTGAGCACTTCATGGCGGGCGTCAGGGTAGAGCACAAGCTCCACCTGGCGGTTGCCGGTGCGCCCCAGTGCACGGGCCAGATCAGTGAGACGCTTGCCCTGGCTGACCGGATCACATGAACCGCCGATGATCAGCAGCGGCAGGCCGCGATCGATCTGCGCAAGACTGCCCGGCTGGCTGATTTGCGCCAGGCCTGCCAGCAGGTCGAGCCATAATTGATTGGTGCAGCGGAAGCCGCACAGCGGGTCGGCGATGTAGCGGTCCACCTCGGCCGGGTCGCGGCTCAGCCAGTCGAACGCGGTGCGGCTGGGCTTGAACGCATTGTTGAACGAACCGAACGACAGCCATTCGATCAGCGCGCTGCGCCCGCGCGGGCCCTGGCGCAGGCGTTCCAGGCGGGCCACCAGGCGCGCGGCACGGTAGAACAGCGCCGGCTGGTAGTTGGAGCCGCTGAGAATGGCGCCCTGCACGCTGGCGCTGTGGTGCAGCAGGTAGCCCTGCACCAGGTAGCTGCCCATGCTGTGGCCCAGCAGGAACAGCGGCGCGCCCGGGTGGGCCTGGCGAGCGTGGCGGGCCAGCAGGGCCAGGTCGTCGAGCACGCGGTTCCAGCCGTTGGCGTCGGCGTAGTGGCCCAGCACGCCGCCTTCGGCGGTGTGGCCGTGGCCGCGCAGGTCCGGGGCGTACAGCGCCAGCCCGGCCGCTACCAGCGCCTGGCCCAGGCGCTGGTAGCGGCCGCCATGGTCGGCCATGCCGTGCACCAGCAGCACCACGGCCCTGGGCGGCGCCTCGGGCCGCCAGGCATGGACGTACAAACGGCAATCATCACTGGCTTCAAGCCAGAACGCCTCGGCGGGCATGGCGGTTCCTTGCGCGGTGCGGTGGGGACGAGCTCATTGTATAGCCCATGGCGCGAATCCAGCGCGGCGCAGCATTTAGATTCACGATGTTAATGACGGCACCTGGCGTGTTTGCCAGTGCTTGCTTAACTGCTAACGTCGGCAAAGCACCGGCCGCTGCGTACGGAATGGGCGGCCTGAATCGGCTCAGGCAAGAGGACAATAATAATGCAAGCTGAATTCTGGAACGATAAACGCCCCGCCGGGGTGCCCACCACGCTGGACCTGGGGGCCTACAAGTCGGTGGTCGAGGTGTTCGAGCGTTCCTGCCGCAAATTCGCCGACCGCCCGGCCTTCAGCAACCTGGGCGTGACCCTCACCTACGCGGAGCTTGAGCGCCATAGCGCAGAATTCGCCGCCTACCTGCAGCACGAGACGGACCTGGTGCCCGGCGACCGCATCGCCGTGCAGCTGCCCAACGTGCTGCAATACCCCATCGTGGTGTTCGGCGCCTTGCGCGCGGGCCTGATCGTGGTCAACACCAACCCGCTGTACACCGCCCGGGAAATGCGCCACCAGTTCAAGGACTCCGGCGCCCGCGCGCTGGTGTACCTGAACATGTTCGGCAAGCTGGTGCAGGAAGTGCTGCCCGACACCGGCATCAGCTACCTGATCGAGGCGCGCATGGGCGACCTGATGCCCGCCGCCAAGGGCTGGCTGGTGAACACCCTGGTGGACAAGGTGAAGAAGAAGGTGCCGGCGTTCGACCTGCCCCAGGCCATCTCGCTCAAGCGCGCCCTCGGCCTGGGCCGCGGGCACACGCCGACGCCGGTGCCGCTGACCCTCGACAACATCGCCGTGCTGCAATACACCGGTGGCACCACCGGCCTGTCCAAGGGCGCGATGCTCACCCACGGCAACCTGGTGGCCAACATGCAGCAGGTGCTGTGCTGTTTCGAGCAGACCGACGAGCACGGCGTGAAGATCCTGCGCGAAGGCCAGGAGGTCATGATCGCGCCGCTGCCGCTGTACCATATCTATGCGTTCACGGCGAACTGCATGGGCATGATGGTCACCGGCAACCACAACGTGCTGATCAGCAACCCGCGCGACATCCCCGCGTTCATCAAGGAGCTCAAGCAGTGGCAGTTCACCGCGCTGCTGGGCCTCAACACGCTGTTCGTGGCGCTGATGGAACACCCCGGTTTCAAGGACCTGGACTTCTCCCACCTCAAGGTCACCAACTCCGGCGGCACGGCGCTGGTGAAGGCCACCGCCGACCGCTGGGAAAAGCTCACCGGCTGCCGCATCGTCGAGGGCTACGGCCTGACCGAGACCTCGCCGGTGGTCAGCACCAACCCCTATGGCGCTGCCGCGCGCCTGGGCACCGTGGGCCTGCCGGTGGTGGGCACGCAGTTGAAGATCATCGATGACCAGGGCAACGAGCTGCCCGGCGGCGAGCGTGGCGAGCTGTGCGTGAAGGGCCCGCAGGTGATGAAGGGCTACTGGCAGCGCCCCGACGCCACCGCCGAGGCGCTGGACGCCGAGGGCTGGCTGCGCACCGGTGACATCGGTGTGATCGACCCCGACGGCTTCGTGCGTATCGTCGACCGCAAGAAGGACATGATCATCGTCTCCGGCTTCAACGTGTACCCCAACGAAATCGAAGACGTGGTGATGGCCCACCCCAAGGTGGCCAACTGCGCGTGCATCGGCATACCGGACGAGCGCTCGGGGGAGGCGGTGAAGCTGTTTGTGGTGCCGCGCGAGAGCGGCGTGAGCCTCGAGGAGCTGAAGGCCTACTGCAAGGCCAACTTCACCGGCTACAAGGTGCCCAAGCACATCGTGCTGCGCGAGTCGCTGCCGATGACGGCGGTGGGCAAGATTCTGCGGCGGGAGTTGCGGGATATTGCGTGAGGCATGACGCGGCCTGCGGCCGCTGCTACAGGGTTTTGTAGCAGCGGCCGCAGGCCGCGTCCCAGCACAATAGTATTTTTACTCTAAAAATGACTACTGGAATTCATAGAGTCATTTCCGTGACCGGTCGGGCCAATTCGGCCTCTATGCGACCTTTTCCAAAGCTGCTACTCTCGGCGCGCTTTCGATCGATCGGTGCTTCACGTACCGTGATCACCTATCAATAATAATCGCATACGAAGCGGTGATGAATTCGCTGTGCTGGAGGAGTGGGCTTCCATGATCGAAAATTTCTGGAAGGATAAGTACCCAGCAGGTATTGCTGCGGACATCAATCCTGATGAGTACCCGAACATTCAGGCTGTATTGAAGCAGTCCTGCCAGCGCTTCGCCGACAAGCCGGCGTTCAGCAACCTGGGCAGGACGCTCACCTACGGTCAATTGTACGAACTGTCTGGCGCCTTCGCGGCGTACCTGCAACAGCATACCGACTTGCAGCCCGGTGATCGAATCGCCGTGCAGCTGCCCAACGTGCTGCAATACCCGGTGGTGGTGTTCGGTGCGATTCGCGCCGGCCTGATCGTGGTCAACACCAACCCGCTGTACACCGCACGGGAAATGGAACACCAGTTCAACGACTCCGGCGCCAAGGCCCTGGTGTGCCTGGCCAACATGGCCCACCTGGCGCAGAACGTGGTGCCCAAGACGTCGGTCAAGCACGTGATCGTCACCCAGGTCGGCGACCTGCTGCCGCCGGTCAAGCGCCTGCTGGTCAACAGTGTGATCAAGTACGTGAAGAAGATGGTGCCGGCCTATCACCTGCCCACCGCCGTCAAATTCAACGACGTGCTCGCCAAGGGCCACGGCCAGCCCGTGCGCGAAGCCAACCCCAACGCCGAAGACGTGGCCGTGCTGCAGTACACCGGTGGCACCACCGGCGTGGCCAAGGGCGCGATGCTCACCCACCGCAACCTGATCGCCAACATGATGCAGTGCAAGGCGCTGATGGCCTCCAACCTCAACGAAGGGTGCGAGATCCTCATCACGCCGTTGCCGCTGTACCACATCTACGCCTTCACCTTCCATTGCATGGCGATGATGCTGATCGGCAACCACAACATCCTGATCAGCAACCCGCGCGACCTGCCGGCCATGGTCAAGGAACTGTCGAAGTGGAAGTTCAGCGGCTTCGTCGGCCTGAACACCCTGTTCGTGGCGCTGTGCAACAACGCCGACTTCCGCAACCTCGACTTCTCGGCCTTGAAGGTCACCCTGTCGGGCGGCATGGCCCTGCAACTGGCCGCTGCCGATCGCTGGAAAAGCGTGACCGGCTGCGCCATCTGCGAAGGCTACGGCATGACCGAGACTAGCCCGGTGGCGTCGGTGAACCCGATCCAGAACATCCAGGTGGGCACTATCGGCATTCCGGTGCCGTCCACCCGCTGCAAGGTCACCGATGACAGCGGCCGCGAACTGGCCCTGGGCGAAGTGGGCGAGCTGTGCGTCAAGGGCCCGCAGGTGATGAAGGGCTACTGGCAGCGCCAGGACGCCACCGACGAGATCCTCGACGCCGACGGCTGGCTGAAGACTGGCGACATCGCGGTGATCCAGGACGACGGCTACATGCGCATCGTCGACCGCAAGAAGGACATGATTCTGGTGTCCGGCTTCAACGTCTACCCCAACGAGCTGGAAGACGTGCTGGTGACCCTGCCGGGCGTGCTGCAGTGCGCGGCCATCGGCGTGCCGGACGAGAAATCCGGCGAGGCCATCAAGATGTTCATTGTCGCCAAGCCGGGCGTGACGCTGACCAAGGACCAGGTGATGGAGCACATGCGCGCCAACGTCACCGGCTACAAGGTGCCGCGCTCGGTGGAGTTCCGCGACGGCCTGCCGACCACCAACGTCGGCAAGATCCTGCGCCGTGAACTGCGTGACGAGGAACTGAAGAAGCTGGGCCTGAAGAAGATAGCCTAACCCTGTAGCCGCTGCCGCAGGCTGCGCTGGCCCTTACGTACGCTGGAGATTTCCGGCGAGGCATAGGGCCAGCGCAGCCTGGCGGCAGCGGCTACAGGCGTTTTTCAGCGCAGTTTTTCCAGCATGCCGTAGTACCACATCCCCACCGCCAGCAACGGGTTGCCCAGCACATCGCCCATGGGCACCTTGATGTGCTGGCAGCCGGCAAAGGTGTCGAACTGCCCCAGGGTGCCGGTCATGGCGTTGGCCATGATCTCGCCCATGATGTGGCTGGTGGCGATGCCATGCCCCGAATAGCCCTGGCAGTACCAGACGTTGTCCGACAGCTTGCCCAGTTGCGGGATGCGGTTGACCACGATGCCCATGGCGCAACTCCACTCGAATTCGATGTCCACGCCCTGCAGGCGCGGGAAGGTGCGCTCGATGCATGGGCGCAGCTCGGCGGCGATGTCGCGCGAGTCCTTGCCGGAATAGTTGGCGCCGCCACCGAACAGCAGGCGGCCGTCGGCGGTCATGCGGTAGTAGTCCAGCACGAAGCGGCAGTCGTACACCGCCAGGTCCTGGGGGTTGAGCTGGCGCGCCAGTTCACCCAGCGGCCGGGTGGTGACGATGCCGCCCATGGCCGGGAAGATCTTGCCCTTGAGCTTGCCCGGTTCCAGCTTGTGGTAGACGTCGCCGGCCAGCAGCACTTGCCTGGCTTCTATGCGGCCGTTGGCGGTGACCACGGCGGGGCGCGGGCCATGGACAATGTCCAGCACCTCACTGTGCTCGAACAGCAGCGCCCCCAGCGACTGCGCCGCGCGGGCCTCGCCCAGGCACAGGTTGAGCGGGTGCAGGTGCATGTTGCGGGTGTTCTTCAGGGCGCCCAGGTACAGCGGGCTGTCCAGGTGCTGGCGCACGCCGGCCTGGTCCAGCAGCGTCACCTGGTCGCCCATGCCCCGGGCCTGGGCTTCCTCCAGCGAGGCGAGCAGTTCGGTCAGGTGCGACGGCTTCATGGCCGCGTGCAGGTGGCCGTGCTTGAGGTCGCATTGAATACCGTATTTCGCCACCCGCTGCTCGATGATCTGGTGCCCGCGCCAGCGCAGGTGCCAGATGAAATCATCCACCTCGGCGCCCAGCTTGCCGCGCATCTGCTTGCGCATGGCCTCGTCGCCGGAAAGGCTGCCGGTGACCTGGCCACCGTTGCGCCCGCTGGCGCCCCAGCCGATCTTGTGGGTGTCGAGCAGGGCGACCTTCAGGCCTTTTTCCGCCAGCTCCACGGCGGTGGCCACGCCGGTGAAGCCGCCGCCGATGATGGCGACGTCGACGCTGTGGGTGCCCTGCAGCACCGGGAAGTCGGTTTCCTGGTTGAGGGTGGCGGTGTAGTAGGAGTTGATGCGTTGAGTCATGGGTAAGCGCTCTTTATGTGGGAGCTGGCTTGCCAGCGAGCTTTTGGTCCGCAAAAGCTCGCTGGCAAGCCAGCTCCCACATTTGATTTTTGATGAGGGGTCACGCGTTGGTCAGGTACCAGCGCCAATCCTGTTCGCCTACCTCGGCCATGAACTGCCGGTACTCGGCGCGCTTGACCGCCAGGTACACCTTGAGGAACGCATCGCCCAAGGCCTCGCGGGCCCATTCGGAACGTTCCAGGGCAGTCAGCGAGGTCAGCCAGTCAGTGGGCAGGAAGTGCGTAGCCTGGGCATAGCCGTTGCCCTGCACCGGCGCGCCAGGGTCGCGCTGCTGGCGAATGCCGTCGTGAATGGCCGCCAGGATGGCCGCCGCGGCCAGGTACGGGTTGGCGTCGGCGCCGCAGATGCGGTGCTCGATGTGCCGGGTGTTGGCCGGCCCGCCCGGCACGCGCAGGCTGACGGTGCGGTTGTCGACGCCCCAGGTGGGCGCCAGGGGCGCGTAGCTGTTGGCCTGGAAGCGCCGGTAGGAATTGGCGTTGGGGCAGAACAGCAGCAGGCTGTCGAGCAGGTGGGCAAGCATGCCGCCCACCGACTGGCGCAGCAGCGGCGTGCCGGCCTTGTCTTCGCTGGCGTAGAGGTTGTGGCCGTCGGCGTCGGCCAGGCTGACGTGCATGTGCATGCCGGTGCCGGCCAGGTCATCGAAGGGCTTGGCCATGAAACAGGCCTGCATGCCGTGCTGGTGCGCCACGCCCTTGACGATGCGTTTGTAGCGCACCGCCTGGTCCATGGCCAACAGCGCGTCGCCGTGCTCCAGGGTGATCTCCACCTGGCCGGGGGCGTATTCGGAAATCGCCGTGCGTGCCGGGATGCCCTGCTGCTTGCAGGCGGCGTACAGGTCGGCGAGGAACGGCTCGATCTGCTCCAGCTCGCGCAGGCCGTACACCTGGGTGCTGCGCGGGCGGGCGCCGTCGGCGTCCAGCGCCGGTTGCGGGCGGCCGTTGGCGTCGCGCTTGGCATCGAGCAGGTAGAACTCCAGTTCGCAGGCCATCACCGGGTGCAAGCCGTCGGCCTTCAGGGCATCGATCACCTTGACCAGCACATGGCGCGGGTCGGCCACGGTGGCGGGAAGGCCCTCGGTGGGGTGCATGCTGACCTGCACCGCCGCGGTCGGAATCTTGCGCCACGGCAGCGGCACCAGGCTGCCTTCCAGCGGGTAGGCGCGGCAGTCGATGTCGCCCACGTCCCACACCAGGCCGGAGTTTTCCACGTCGTCGCCGTTCAGGGTCAGGCCCAGGATGGTGCTGGGCAGCGGCCGGCCGCTCTGGTACACGGCCAGCAGTTCATCGCGGTGCAGCAGCTTGCCGCGCGGCACGCCGTTGGCGTCGAGGATGAACAGTTCGAACATTTCAATAAGCGGGTATTGGTCCAGGAACGCCTGGGCCTGTTGCAGGGGGGCAAAATGCATGGGTGGGCTCTCGCTTGCGCACACGTGAACGGCCCGTCGCGGTGACGGGAGTACAAGGTTGGTCAGGCAGCGAGGGCGGCGTCCGGCGGGCGTGCGTGGCGGCAGTGCCACAGGGCCCAGAAGGCCAGGATCACGTTGAACAGCGGGTTCTCCCCGGGGCGCAGGCAGACGCTACGGCGCGGGGTGCGCGGTTCGGTGCTGGCGGGGGGAAGCGGGGTGGCGTTCATGGTGCCTGGATGGTTGCATGGTGGTCCCGGGCGGTTAAATCGGGATTGTCGTACCTTCAGTTAGGGTTCTGTTAAACATACCGGCCCCTGCACATGGCCAATATGATAACCCCCCGCAAATCTGCGACAATCCCGCCCATTCTTTTTGCCGCGTAGCCATTTGCGTACCTGATGACCGACCACAATCCCGTTATCGACACACTGTTCAAGAACCTCGACCAGGCCATGATCGGCGATCGCCATCGCCTGCGTCGGCAATTGCACGAGCTGCGCAAGAAGCCCGACGAGGTCAAGCTGGGGCAGTGGGTCGAGCGGGCGCAGGCGTCCATGGCCCAGGTCACCGCGCGCCGGCAGAGCGTGCCGACCATTCGCTACGACGACAGCCTGCCGATTGCCGCCAAGCGCGACGAGATCAAGAAGATCCTCGCCGAGCACCAGGTGCTGATCATCGCCGGCGAGACCGGCTCGGGCAAAACCACCCAGCTGCCCAAGATCTGCCTGGAGCTGGGCCGCGGCCAGCACGGCCTGATCGCCCATACCCAGCCCCGGCGGATCGCCGCCCGTAGCGTGGCCACCCGCGTGGCCGAGGAACTGGCCACGCCGCTGGGCGCGCTGGTGGGCTACCAGGTGCGCTTCGAGGACCAGAGCGACGCCAATACCCTGGTCAAGCTGATGACCGACGGCATCCTGCTGGCCGAGACCCAGCACGACCGCTTCCTGGAACGCTACGACACCATCATCGTCGACGAAGCCCACGAACGCAGCCTGAACATCGACTTCCTGCTGGGCTACCTGAAGACCCTGCTGCCGCGCCGCCCGGACCTGAAGGTGATCATCACCTCGGCGACCATCGACCTGGAGCGTTTCTCCAAGCATTTCGACGACGCGCCGATCATCGAAGTGTCGGGCCGCACCTACCCGGTGGACACCTGGTACCGGCCGCTGACCAGCGAGCAGGACGAGGAGGGCAACAGCGTCGAGGACGACCTCACCGTCGACCAGGCGATCATCGCCACCCTGGATGAGATCGCCGCGTTCGAGCGCAGCGAAGGCAAGCGCCCGGGCGACGTGCTGGTGTTCCTGCCCGGCGAGCGCGAGATTCGCGACGCCGCGGAAATGCTGCGCAAGGCCCAGCTCAAGCACACCGAGATTTTGCCGCTGTACGCGCGCCTGTCGCCGGCCGAGCAGCAGAAAATCTTCCAGAGCCACCCGGGCCGCCGCGTGGTGCTGGCGACCAACGTCGCCGAGACCTCGCTGACCGTGCCGGGCATTCGCTACGTGATCGACAGCGGCACCGCGCGCATCAGCCGCTACAGCTACCGCGCCAAGGTGCAGCGCCTGCCCATCGAGGCGGTGTCCCAGGCCAGCGCCAACCAGCGCAAGGGCCGCTGCGGGCGGGTGGAGCCGGGCATCTGCATTCGCTTGTACAGCGAAGAGGATTTCATCGCCCGCCCCGAATTCACCGACCCCGAGATCCTGCGCACCAACCTTGCCGCGGTGATTTTGCAGATGCTGCACCTGCGCCTGGGCGAGATCGACCAGTTCCCGTTCATCGAGCCGCCGGATGGCAAGGCCATCACCGACGGCTTCAACCTGCTGCAGGAGCTGTCGGCGGTCAACCGCGAGAACCAGCTCACGCCGATTGGCCGCCAGCTGGCGCGCCTGCCGGTGGACCCGCGCATGGGCCGCATGCTGCTGGAAGCCGCCAAGCAGGGCAGCCTGCAGGAAGTGCTGATCATCGCCAGTGCGCTCTCGGTGCAGGACGTGCGCGAGCGCCCGCCCGAGCGCCAGCAGGCCGCCGACCAGGCGCACGCGCAGTGGAAGGACGCCGATTCCGACTTCGCCGCCCTGGTCAACCTGTGGCGCGGCTTCGAAGAGCAGCGCCAGGCCCTGACCGCCAGCCCGCTGCGCAACTGGTGCCGCAAGAACTTCCTCAACTACCTGCGCCTGCGCGAGTGGCGCGATGCGCACCGGCAGTTGAGCCTGATCTGCCGCGACCTGCAGTTGACCATCAACAAGGAACCGGCCGACTACCCGAAATTCCACAAGGCGATTCTCTCCGGCCTGCTCAGCCAGATCGGCCAGAAGACCGAGGAAGGCGACTACCTGGGCGCCCGCCAGCGGCGTTTCTGGATTCACCCCTCGTCGGGCATCGGCAAGAAGCGCCCGCAGTGGCTGATGACTGCCGAGCTGATGGAAACCACCAAGCTGTACGCGCGCATGGTGGCCAAGATCGACGCCGACTGGATCGAGCCGCTGGCCGGCCACCTGATCAAGAAGAACCACTTCGAGCCCCATTGGGAGAAGAAGCGCGGCCAGGTGGTGGCGTACGAGCAGATCACCCTGTTCGGCCTCATCGTGGTCGGCCGCCGCCCCGTGCACTACGGGCCGGTGGACCCGGTGGTGTCGCGCGAGCTGTTTATCCGCGAAGGCCTGGTGCGTGGCGAGATCCAGTCGCGGGCCAAGTGCCTGGTGGCCAACCGCGAGCTGCTCGAGCAGCTGGACGCCCTGGAAGCCAAGGCGCGGCGCCGCGATATCCTCGCCGACGAGGAAACCCTGTACGCTTTCTATGACGCGCGGGTGCCGGCCGAGATCCACCAGACGGCGACCTTCGACCACTGGTACAAGACCGAGAGCCAGAAGAACCCGAAGCTGCTGATCATGCGCGAGGAAGACGTTCTGGCCCGCGAGGCCAGCGAAGTCACTGCCGGGCAGTACCCGGACACCCTGCGCCTGGGCGACCTGACCCTGGCCCTGAGCTACCACTTCGAGCCCAACCACCCCCGCGACGGTGTCACCGTGAGCGTGCCGGCGCCGTTGCTGCCGGCGCTGCCCAACGAGCGCCTGGAGTGGCTGGTGCCCGGCCTGCTGGAAGCCAAGTGCATCGCTCTGGTGCGCAACTTGCCCAAGGCCATCCGCAAGAACTTCGTGCCGGTGCCGGACTTTGTCCGCGCGGCGCTGGCGCGCATCACCTTCGGCGACGGCTCGCTGCCCCAGGCCCTGGGCCGCGAGCTGCTGCGCATGACCGGCGCGCGGGTCAGCGACGAGGCCTGGGCCGAGGCCGAGCAGCAGGTGGACAGCCACCTGCGCATGAACATCGAAGTGCTGGACGGCCAGGGCAAGTTCCTTGGCGAAGGCCGCGACCTGGCCGAGTTGACCGCGCGCTTCGTGCAGGCCAGCCAGGCCGCCCTGGCGGCGCCGCAGTCGGCCAAGAGCCAGCAGCCCGTGGAGGCCAAGGCCTTCGCGGCCGTGGCCGAGACCACCCAGCAGAAGATCGCCGGGCTGTCGATGACCGTGTACCCGGCGCTGGTGGAAGAGAATGGCACCGTCAAGGAAGGCCGCTTCTCCACCGCCGCCGAAGCCGAATTCCAGCACCGCCGCGCGCTGCAGCGCCTGCTGTTGCAGCAATTGGCCGAGCCGGCCAAGTTCCTGCGTGGCAAGCTGCCGGGCCAGACCGAGCTGGGCCTGCTCTATCGCGAGCTGGGGCGCATCGAGGCGCTGGTGGAAGACATCCTGCTGGCCAGTCTCGAAACCTGCATCCTTGAAGGCGAAGCCAGCCTGCCGCGCGACGGCGCTGGCCTGGCGGCGCTGGCGGAGCGCAAGCGCGGTGCCTGGGCCGAGCACGCCGAACGCCTGGCGCGCCAGACCCTGGACATCCTCAAGCTGTGGCATGGCCTGCAGAAGCGCTTCAAGGGCAAGATCGACCTGGCCCAGGCCGTGGCGCTCAACGACATCAAGGCGCAAATGAGCCAGCTGGTGTACCCCGGCTTCGTCCGGCAGACGCCGTCGGCCTGGCTCAAGGAGCTGCCGCGCTACCTCAAGGCCGTGGAAATGCGCCTGGAGAAGCTGGGCAGCCAGGTGCAGAAGGACCGCGTGTGGAGCATCGAGCTGGGCAACGTCTGGGCCCAGTACCAGGCGCGCCAGGCCAAGCACGCCCAGGAAGGCAAGCGCGACCCGGAGCTGGAGCTGTACCGCTGGCTGATCGAGGAATACCGCGTGTCGCTGTTCGCCCAGCAGCTTGGCACCAAAGTGCCGATCTCCGACAAGCGCCTGAGCAAACAGTGGAGCCAGGTAGAGGCCTGAAGCCAGGAGTGCCCTTTATCGTGAAAAGGGCACTTTTTCGGCAAATCTGGCACAATTGCCCATCGATTCGCCCGCGAAGGCAGGGTTGCCTGACCCCCTTCGCGCCCGTGGCAATACTTTTTGTAAATTGGTACTACAGTGCCATATTGACTGCGACTCACTCTGCCGCTGCCCCGCACCGGCTACCAATAATAGAGGAACGAGCGTGCATAACGTCGTCATCAGCGGCACCGGCCTGTACACACCGGCCGACAGCATCTCCAACGAAGAGCTGGTGCAGTCCTTCAACACCTGGGCGCACCAGTTCAACGCCGACAACGCCGCCGCCATCGAGCGTGGCGAGCTGGCCGCGCAGACCGAGTCCAGCGCCGCCTTCATCGAGAAGGCCTCGGGCATCAAGAGTCGCTTCGTCATGGACAAGGCCGGCATCCTCGACCCGCAGCGCATGAAGCCACGCCTGCCGGAGCGTTCCAACGACGAGCAGTCGATCCTCTGCCAGATGGCCGTGGCCGCGGCCGAACAGGCGCTGCAACGCGCCGGCAAGACCGCCGCCGACATCGACGCGGTGATCGTCGCCTGCTCCAACCTGCAGCGCGCCTACCCGGCCGTGGCCATCGAAGTGCAGCAGGCGCTGGGCGTGCAGGGCTTCGGTTTCGACATGAACGTGGCCTGCTCCTCGGCGACCTTCGGCATCCAGACGGCCTACAACAGCGTGGCCCTGGGCCAGGCCCGCGCGGTGCTGGTGGTCAGCCCGGAGATCTGCACCGGCCACCTGAACTTCCGTGACCGCGACAGCCACTTCATCTTTGGCGACGCCGCCACCGCGGTGGTGGTCGAGCGTGCCGACCTGGCCACCTCGCCGCACCAGTTCGAGGTGGTCAGCACCAAGCTGCTGACCCAGTTCTCCAACAACATCCGCAACAACTTCGGCTTCCTCAACCGCGCGGCGGAGGAGGGCATCGGTGCCCCGGACAAGCTGTTCGTGCAGGAAGGCCGCAAGGTGTTCCGCGAGGTGTGCCCGATGGTGGCCGAGCTGATCGGCCAGCACCTGGGCGAGAACCGCATCGACGTCAACGACGTCAAGCGCTTCTGGCTGCACCAGGCCAACCTGAGCATGAACCACCTGATCGTCAAGAAGCTGCTGGGCCGCGAGGCCACTGAAGAAGAGGCGCCAGTGATCCTCGACACCTACGCCAACACCAGCTCGGCGGGCTCGGTGATCGCCTTCCACAAGCACCAGGACGACCTGGGCAAGGGCTCGCTGGCGGTACTCAGCTCGTTTGGCGCTGGCTATTCCATCGGCAGCGTGATCCTGCGCAAGCTGTAACCCCTGCCGCTCGACCAAAACGCCACCGCAACGGTGGCGTTTTCATTTCTGTGGGAGCTGGCTTGCCAGCGAGTTTTTCGGGCGTCCCAAAAACTCGCTGGCAAGCCAGCTCCCACCGATTATGAAGGTGTCTTCATCTTCTGGGACAAATAGGCCGCCTGGAACCCCCGGTTTTACGTTTCAACATTAACTAATCTTCATTTCAAAAAGTTCCGCTGTCATCAAATCTTAATAAACGAGCCACCTCGCTGAAATATCCGCTGGTCAAGATGCCCTCCCATAAAGCTTGCCGGACTTGCGCCCGCATACCAGGCAGCGCCGCTGAAAAAACTTAAAAAAGCAGTACTCAAAGGAGTAAATCAATGAACAAGTCCACCGTGGCCCTGACCATGGCTCTGGGTATCATGGCGCAGCAGGCTATGGCCGAAGGCTTTCTTGAAGACAGCAAGGCGACCCTGAAGCTGCGCAACTTCTACATCAACAACGACAACCGCGACTCGGGCACCGCCAAGAACGCCAACTACCAGTCCGAGTGGGGCCAAGGCTTCCAGCTGGACTTCCAGTCCGGCTACACCGCCGGCACCGTGGGCTTCGGCCTGGACGCCATCGGCCTGCTGGGCATCCGCCTGGACTCCGGCGCCGGTCGCCACGGCAACCCCACCGGTGCGCTGGACGGCGGCAACGTGTTCCCCAGCGACGGTGACCACGCCGTTGACGATTTCTCCAGCCTGGGCCTGACCGCCAAGGCCAAGATCTCCAAGACCGAGCTGAAACTGGGTACCCTGCTGCCCAAGCTGCCTGTCATCCAGTACAACGACAGCCGCCTGGTGCCACAAACCTTCCAGGGTGGCCAGATCACCTCCGGCGACATCAAGGACCTGACCCTGGTGGCCGGTCAGATCGAGAAGGTCAAGGACCGTAACTCCAGCAACAACGAAGACCTGTCCATCGGCGGCGCCAATGGCAGCGGCAACAGCAACACCGGCGGTCGCAGCAACAAGTTCATCTACGCCGGTGGCGACTACAAGATCACCAAGGACCTGCTGTTCCAGTACTACTACGGCAACCTGGATGACTTCTACAAGCAGCACTTCCTGGGCCTGGTACACAACTGGTCGATCGGCCCGGGCGTGTTGAAGTCGGACTTCCGCTACTTCAACAGCCGCGACGACGGCAAGGACGCCAACGACCCAACCTACTACAGCTCGGGCAACTACCTGGGCCAGGCCAGCGGCAAGGGCAAGGTCGACAATAACCTGTACAGCGCGCTGTTCCTCTATACCGTGGCCGGCCATACCTTTGGCGGCGGCTACCAGGTCAGCAACGGCGACAGCGACTTCCCGTGGCTGAACCAGGGCAACGGTTCGTCCAACTACACCATCACCGACGCCCAGATCCAGAAGTTCGGCCGTGCCGGCGAGCGCACCTGGCAGGCGCGCTACTCGTATGACTTCGCCGCGATCGGCTTCCCGGGCGCGACCGCTGGCGTGACCTACCTGCGTGGCAGCGACATCGACACCGTGACGGCGACTGGCGGCGTTGCAGGCAACAACCGCACCGAGTGGGAACGCGACATCACCCTGGCCTACGTGGTACCCGAAGGCACCTTCAAGGGCCTGGGCTTCACCTGGAAAAACGGCATGTGGCGCAACGACATCCCGGGCCAGCGCGACCAGGACGAGAACCGCGTGATCCTGAGCTACTCGATCCCGCTGTTGTAATTCGCTGAATGTGTAACCGCTTTTTCCTCATCCGTTAAAGCTCTCTCTTGCCCCGCCCAGTGCGGGGCTTTTTTTGCCCGTAGCAGCGGCCGCAGGCCGCGTCCCAGGCACCGGGGTCATCGACGCGGCCTGCGGCCGCTGCTACAGGTCAGGGCGCAACTATGGCATTCTTCCCCCTTCCAACGAGGGGATTGCCATGCCATTGCACGTCGCGCACAGCCTGGGTGAAGTCGCCGCCAGCGACTGGGACGCCTTGCTGCCCATCGACCAGCCATTCCTGCGCCACGCTTTCCTCAGCGCCCTGGAAGACAGCGGCAGCCTGGGCAAGCAGTCCGGCTGGCGTCCCGAACACCTGCTGCACATCGAGGACGGCACGCTGGTCGCGGCCATGCCCGCCTACCGCAAATGGCACTCCTACGGTGAATACGTGTTCGACCACGGCTGGGCCGACGCCTGCCGCCGCGCCGGCATCGACTATTACCCCAAGCTGCTGTGCGCCGTGCCCTTCAGCCCGGTGGCCGGGCCGCGCCTGCTGGGCAGCGGCCAGGCGTTGCTCCAGGCGTTGCCGGGGTATGTGGAGGTGGAAGCGCTGTCTGGCGCCCACATCAACTTCACCGACCCGGCGCTGGATGCGCTGATCGCCGACCAGCCCGGCTGGCTGGAGCGCCTGGGCTGCCAGTACCACTGGCACAACCGCGGCTACCGCGACTTCCAGGACTTCCTCGACGGCCTGGCCTCGCGCAAGCGCAAGCAGATGCGCAAGGAACGCGAGCAGGTGGCCGGGCAGGGATTCGAGTTCGACTGGCGCGAGGGCAATGGCCTCACCGAAGCCGAGTGGGACTTCGTCTACGCCTGCTACGCCAACACTTACGCAGTGCGGCGCCAGGCCCCTTACCTGACGCGCACCTTCTTCAGCCTGCTGGCCGAACGCATGCCCGAGGCCATCCGCGTGGTCTTCGCCCGCCAGGCCGGCAGGGCGGTGGCCATGGCCTTCAGCCTGGTGGGCGGCGACACCTTGTACGGCCGCTACTGGGGCTGCCTGGCCGAGTTCGACCGCCTGCACTTCGAGACCTGCTTCTACCAAGGCATGGACTACGCCATCGCCCAGGGTTTCCAGCGTTTTGATGCTGGGGCGCAAGGGGAACACAAGCTGATTCGCGGGTTCGAGCCGGTGATTACCCGCTCGTGGCATTACCTCAGCCATCCTGGGCTAAAGAACGCCGTGGCGGAATTCCTCCACGAGGAGCGTGCGGGGGTGCGGGCCTATGCCGAGGAGGCGAGGGCGGCGCTGCCTTATCGCCAGCCAGACACCCCGTAGCAGCCGCCGAAGGCGGCGTCCCACCTCAATCGATCCCTACGAACCCACCCGTCTGGTGGTGCCACAACCGCGCATACAACCCCTGGTGCGCCAACAGCTCCTTGTGGCTGCCTAGCTCGACGATGCGGCCTTTCTCCAGCACCACCAGCCGGTCCATCTTGGCGATGGTGGACAGGCGGTGGGCGATGGCGATCACGGTCTTGCCCTGCATCAGGGTTTCCAGGCTTTCCTGGATCGCCGCTTCCACTTCCGAGTCCAGCGCCGAGGTGGCTTCGTCCATGATCAGGATGGGCGCGTTTTTCAGCAGCACCCGGGCGATGGCGATGCGCTGGCGCTGGCCGCCGGACAGTTTCACGCCGCGCTCGCCCACGTGGGCGTCCAGGCCGGTGCGGCCCTGGGCGTCGGACAGGTGCGGGATGAACTCGTCGGCGCGGGCTTTCACCACCGCGTCCCACAGCTGCGCCTCGCTGGCGCCGGGGCGGCCGTACAGCAGGTTGTCGCGGATGGAACGGTGCAGCAGCGAGGTGTCCTGGGTGATCATGCCGATCTGCGCGCGCAGGCTTTCCTGGCTGACGTGGGCGATGTCCTGGCCGTCGATGAGGATGCGCCCGCCCGGCAGGTCGTACAGGCGCAGCAGCAGGTTGACCAGGGTGGACTTGCCCGCGCCGGAGGGGCCGATCAGGCCGATCTTCTCGCCGGGGCGGATGTCCAGGGTCAGGCTCTCGATGATCTTGCTACCCTTGCCGTAGTGGAAGTCGACGTTGTCGAAACGCACGGCGCCGCGGTCCACCTTCAGCTTGGGCGCGTTCTTGGCGTCGGTGACGCTGACCGGCTGGGCGATGGTCTGCAGGCCGTCCTGGACCATGCCGATGTTCTCGAAGATGCCGTTGACCACCCACATGATCCAGCCGGACATGTTGACGATGCGAATCACCAGGCCGGTGGCCAGGGCGATAGCGCCGACCGAGATCAGCGACTGGGTCCACAACCACAGGGCCAGGCCCGTGGTGCCGACGATCAGCAGGCCGTTGAGGGTGGTGATGGCCACGTCCATGCTGGTGATGACGCGGCTGGCCAGTTGGGATTTTTCCGTTTGCTCGCTGATGGCTTCGCGGGCGTAGCGCTGTTCCATGTTGGTGTGGGCGAACAGCTTCAGGGTGGCGATGTTGGTGTAGCCGTCGACGATGCGGCCCATCAGCTTGGAGCCGGCATCGGAGGAGATCACCGAGCGCTCCTTCACCCGTGGTACGAAGTAGTAGAGGGCGACGATGTAGGCGAGGATCCAGCTGATCAGCGGGATCATCAGGCGCCAGTCCGCCTCGGCGAACAGGATCAACGAACTGATGGCGTAGATCAGCACGTGCCAGAGCGCGTCCACCGCCTGCACCGCCGAGTCACGCAGGGCGTTGCCGGTCTGCATGATGCGCTGGGCGATGCGCCCGGCGAAGTCGTTCTGGAAGAAATTCAGGCTCTGCTTGAGCACGTAGTTGTGGTTCTGCCAGCGGATCATGCTGGTCATGCCGGGGCTGATGGTCTGGTGCACCAGCAGGTCGTGCAGGCCGACGAAGATTGGCCGCAGCACCAGGGCCACCACCGCCATCCACGTCAGTTCCAGGCCGTGGTCAGTGAAGAAGTGCACGTTGGGCGTGCCCTGGGCCAGGTCGATGATGCGGCTGAGGTAGCTGAACAACGCCACCTCGATCAGCGCGCCCACCAGCCCCACCACCAGCAGGGCGGCGAAGCTGGGCCAGACCTGGCGCAGGTAGTACACGTAGAAGGCCAGCACCCGGGTGGGTGGCGACTCGGTGGGCGCCTCACGGAAGATATCGATCCATTTTTCGAAACGGCGGTAAAGCATGGGGCGAAAACTCCTGTGCTGGGCCTGGCCTTCGGGCCGGGCCGTCAGTCGACGCGCTTGGCCGACTTGATCAGAATGGGGTCGGCAGGCACGTCTTGCATGCCACCTTTGCTGGTGGTCTGCACGTGGACGATCTGGTCGACCACGTCCATGCCGCTGACCACCTTGCCGAACACGGCGTAGCCGAAGTCGCGGTTGCCGTGGTCGAGCATGGCGTTGTCGTTGACGTTGATGAAGAACTGGCTGGTGGCCGAGTCAACCACGCTGGTGCGCGCCATCGACAGGGTGCCACGCACGTTCTTCAGGCCGTTCTCGGCTTCGTTCTTGATCGGGTCGCGGGTTTCCTTCTCGGTCATCTGCGGGGTGAAGCCGCCGCCCTGCACCATGAAGCCGGGGATCACGCGGTGGAAGATGGTGTTGTTGTAGAAGCCGCTGTCCACGTAGGCCAGGAAGTTCTTGCTGCTGATGGGGGCCTTGACCATGTCCAGTTCGATTTCCACCTTGCCGAAGCTGGTGTCCATCAGCACGTGGGGGTGCTGGGCGTCGGCGGCCATCAGCTGGCTGGCGAACATCAGGGAGCAGGCGGCGAGGGCGATTTTTTTCAGCATGGGACTCGTTGATCCTTGGGGGTGGAGGACACTGTGGCGAGGAAGTCCTTGAGTGTCCGGTTGAATAATTCGGGTTGGTCCAGGGGCGTAGCGTGCCGCGAATTGGCGATGACCGCCAGTTTTGCGTTGGGCATCAGCTTGATGTACTGCTCCTTGAGCGCCACCGGGGTGTAGTCGCGGTCGGCGCTGATGATCAAGGTGGGACAGCGGATCTGCCCGATGCGTTCCTGCACGCCCCAGCCAACGATGGCGTTGAAGCTGGCGATGTAGGCGCGCTTGTCGTTGTGGGCCCAGCGCTCGCTGATTTTGCGCCGCAGCTCGGCCTGTTCGGGCAGCGGGAAGAGTTTCCCGCCCAGGCCCTTGCCGATGGCGCCCATGCTCACCAGGTGCATCAGGCCCCAGCGCTTGAACCACTGCCAGTAGTCGTCGGGCTTGCGCAGCTTGACCTCGGGCGCGGCGTTGACGATGGTCAGGCTCTTGAGCAGGGCGGGGTAGTCGACGGCCATCTGGAAGCCGGTCATGCCGCCCATGGACAGGCCCACGTAGTGCACCGGGCCGGTGCCCAGGCGCTCCAGCAGCGCCGCCAGGTCGGCGGCGAAACCTTCGATGCTGTAGCGTTCATGGGGCTTGTCGGAGCGGCCGTGGCCGCGCAGGTCCACCACGATGACGCGGTAGTGGGGCGCCAGCTCGGGTATCTGGTATTCCCAGTCCGGGGCGCTGGAACCCAGGCCGTGGACCAGCAGCAGGGGTTCGCCCTGGCCGTATTCTTCGTAGTGCAGTGCGCAACCGTCGTGTTCGAAAAAGGCCATGGGCGACTCCTGTCAGGCTTGTTGAGGGGCGGCGAAGGGCGCATCCAGGGGCGCGGTGTCGAACTGGCGCAACAGTTCGACGAGGATCTGCGTGGCCGGGCCCAGGGGTTTGTCCTTATTGGAGTAAAGGTAGAAGGTGGGGTGGCGGCTGCCACCCTGTTCCAGTTTCAGTGGCTTGAGCAGGCCTTCGCGCAGCTCGCGCTCGATCAGGTGCCGTGGCAGCCAGGCAAAGCCCAGGCCGCTGCCGACGAAGGTGGCGGCGGTGCCCAGGCTGCCCACGGTCCAGCGCTGCTCGGCGCCCAGCCAGCCGACGTCGCGGGGCTGGTGGCGGCCGCTGTCGCGGATCACCACCTGCAGCTGGCTTTCCAGGTCCTGGAAACTCAGTTCGCGGTTGAGGCGGTGCAGGGCATGGTCCGGGCTGGCGACGGCGACGAATTCCACGGCGCTCATTTCCGTGCCCAGGTAGCCAGGGATGCTGTAGCTGCTGATGGCCAGGTCAGCCACGCCCTCGGTCAGCACCTCGTCGACGCCCGACAACACCTCCTCGCGCAGGCGCACCCGGCAGCCGCGGCTCTGCGGCATGAACGCGGTCAGCGCGCGCACCAGGCGGGCGCTGGGGTAGGCGGCGTCGACCACCAGGCGCACCTCGGCCTCCCAGCCCTGTTCCATGTGGTGGGCCAGGTCTTCCAGCTGGCTGGCGTTCTTCACCAGCTGCCGCGAGCGGCGCAGCAGCACGCCGCCGGCCTCGGTGAGCACGGCCTTGCGCCCGTCGATGCGCAAAAGCGGCACGCCCAGTTGGTCCTGCATGCGCGCCACGGTGTAGCTGACCGACGACTGGGAACGGTGCAGGGCTTCGGCGGCCTGGGCGAAACCGCCATGGTCGACCACTGCCTGCAAGGTTCGCCACTGATCCAGGGTAACGCGGGGCGCTTTCATCATCGGCTCCTGATGTCCTAAGCTGGCAATTCCCTATTGGAGACTGCCGAATGAAAAGTTGCTGTGCGCTCTTGCTGACGCTGTTGCCCGTGGCTGCCTTCGCCTACCCCATCGAGGTGGAAAAACACCTGGCGGGTACCGAAATCTCCTACACCACTTATGACACCGCCGGTGACATGGGTTCGATCGACCTGCGCAACGACGGGCCGGAAGCCGCGGAGTGCACCGTGGTCTTCCGCAACGGCCCCGAATCCCCGCGCACCCGCAAGGTGCGGGTGGAGCCTGGGCAGACCGCAAGCGCCTTGCAGCGCTTCAACCGCGATATTCTCAAGTTGCGCCTGACGATCACCTGCAAGCCAGCCTGAACGCATGGGAAATAGAGTAGAGGAACGGCTTGGTAAATCAACTTAATTGATAGGTTGAAGCGGTTTTTTGCGCTTTTTTATCAATTATTCCCGCTCTAACATGGCCTCCATCAACTCAGCGCACCTGATTGGAGGCCAAGCCCATGTCCCGCGTACAGATCATCGAAAGCAGCGCCCGCAAAGACGGTTCCATCTCGCGCCAGCTCACTGCGCAGTTCATTGACCAGTGGCAGTCGGCCCACCCGGCGGACGTCATCAGCGTGCGCGACCTGGCCACTGACCCGGTGCCGCACCTGGACGCCGACCTGCTGGGTGGCTGGATGAAGCCCGAGGCCCAGCGCAGCGCCGAGGAACTGCAGGCCCTGGCCCGCTCCAACGCGCTGACCGAGGAAGTGCTGGCTGCCGACGTGCTGGTGCTGGCCGCGCCCATGTACAACTTCGCCATCCCCAGCACCCTCAAGGCCTGGCTCGACCACGTGCTGCGCGCCGGGGTGACCTTCAAGTACACCGAGACCGGCCCCCAGGGCCTGCTCACCGGCAAGCGCGCCATCGTGCTGACCGCCCGCGGCGGCATCTACGCCGGCAGCAGCGCTGACCACCAGGAACCCTACCTGCGCCAGGTGCTGGCCTTCATCGGCATCCATGACGTGCAGTTCATTCATGCCGAGGGCATGAACCTGGGTGGCGATTTCAGTGAGAAAGGCCTGAACCAGGCCAAGGCGCTGGTGGCCCAGGTGGCTTGATTCATCGATTGATTGCTCCTTTTTTTGCACTTCCCGCTCCTTGGTGCTTCAACCCGGCCGCGTCCCCCACGCGTGCCGGGTTTTTTATTGCCCGCATTCCACGCAGGCCTGTAGCCGCTGCCGCCAGGCTGCGCTGGCCTGCATGAACCCTGCCGATGTGCAGCGAGGCACAGGGCCAGCGCAGCCTGCGGCAGCGGCTACGGGGCGCCACCGCGACCCCGTGGGTTGCCCCGTGCCGGGCAATTGATTAAGGTCGCCGCCTCACGCAAGGGGCACCCATGGGCTATCTACTTCTCGTCACACTGATTCAGGCATATTCCTTCAACCTCATCGGCGTCTACCTGGCTGGCCACGTGGACAGCTATTTCGCCGTGCTGGCGCGCGTCATCATTGCCGGCCTGGTGTTCATTCCGCTGAGCCGCTGGCGCGGCATGGCGCCGGGGTTCGTGCGCTCGATGCTGCTGATCGGCGCGCTGCAGTTCGGTGTCACCTACGTGTGCCTGTACCTGAGCTTCCGCGTGCTGACCGTGCCCGAGGTGCTGCTGTTCACCATCCTCACGCCGTTGCACGTGACCCTGATCGAAGACGCCCTCAACCGCCGCTTCAACCCCTGGGCGCTTTTGGCGGCGCTGGTGGCAGTGGCGGGCGCGGCGATCATCCGCTTCGACCGCATCGCCCCGGACTTCTTCATGGGCTTCCTGCTGCTGCAACTGGCCAACTTCACCTACGCCGCCGGCCAGGTGCTGTACAAGCGGCTGGTGGCGCGCTACCCCAGCGACGAGCCGCAGTACCGCCGCTTCGGCTACTTCTTCGTCGGCGCGTTGCTGGTGGCCTTGCCGGCGTTCCTGGCGTTCGGCAACCCCCAGCACCTGCCGCAGGACCCGACCCAGTGGGGCGTGCTGGTGTTCCTCGGCCTGGTGGCCACGGCGCTGGGCATGTACGCCTGGAACAAGGGCGCCAGCCAGGTCAGCGGCGGCACCCTGGCGGTGATGAACAACCTGCACATTCCTACCGGGCTGCTGATGAACCTGTTGTTCTGGAACCACAGCGAGCCCCTGGGGCGCCTGGCGCTGGGCGGCGCGGTGATACTGGCGTCGCTGTGGATCAGCCGCCGCGGCGCGGGTGAGCCAGCAGGAACGTGACCATGGACAAGGTCGACAAGCAGATCATCGCTGCGTTGAAGGAAGACGCCAGGGTCAGCCTGGCGCAGCTGGCGCGCCAGGTGCACAAGTCGCGCACGGCGGTGGAGGCACGGGTGCAGAAGCTGGTCGACAGCGGCGTCATCCTCGGCTTCACCATCAACGTCGCCGAAGACGACAAGGGTGACCAGAGCGCTTTCCTGATGCTGCAACTGGAGGGCAACAGCTGCCACCTGGTGTTCCCGCAGCTCCAGGCGCACGCGCAGATCATCCATGCCTACTCGCTGTTCGGCGATACCGACATGCTGTTGCAGGTCAGCTATCGCAGCTTCGAAGAGCTGATGGCGCTCAAGGGCCAGATCCTGGCCCTGGAGCAGGTGCGGGACGTGGTCATCAACCCGGTGCTCACCGCCTGGCGCTGAGGCCTCAGTGGCCCCATAGGAAGGCGCGCAGCTGTTCAGCGCTGCGGTCCAGTTGGTCCGGGTCGTCGTGGCTCAGCCAGAACAGCCCCGGGCAGGTGGCGAAGTCGAGGGTGGCGGGCAGCGCGCTGCCTGGGCTGACGAAGTAGCGGTGGCCGCCGTAGCCGGGCACCGTGGCCGCGGCGCGTTCGTTGCCGGGGCCTTGGAAGGTGCCCGGCCGGTCGGTCCAGAAGAAGCCGATGCGGCCGTGCCGGGCCTGCCGCGAGTAGCCCGGTCCCGCGGGCGCGGGGCGGCCCAGGTAGCTGTCCACGGCCAGCGACAACAGGTCGGGCTGGTACACCTGCTGGAACAGCTGTGGGGCAATGCCGCCGTGCAGGCGCGCGCCGGCCTCGATCATCACCGGGCCGTC
Organism: Pseudomonas imperatae; assembly: GCF_057128625.1. NCBI lineage: Bacteria > Pseudomonadati > Pseudomonadota > Gammaproteobacteria > Pseudomonadales > Pseudomonadaceae > Pseudomonas > Pseudomonas imperatae. The sequence continues at coordinate 99,908 of NZ_JBSKHP010000010.1, forward strand.
TTTCGCCCAGATGATCTCCATGTGCAGCGGCCCAACCGCCACGTCCAGCGCGGCGGCGGCCTGGCGGGCGTAGGCCAGCAGCGGCGCCAGCGCCTCGTCCGCCGGGTCCAGGGTGTCGAGGCTATCGTAGACGAAGGGGCTGCCGTTGCGCCGGATCTTGGTGTACCGGCACACCGAGGCGATATGGTACTGGCCACTGAAGGCGACCATGTCGACCACGTATTCCGGGCCGCTGATGAACGGCTGGAGCACAAATCCCAGGTTGGTTTCCCCCAGGTCGTTCTTCTGCTCCCACCCGGCGCTGCCCAGGGCCTGGGCCACCGCCCCGCGGCCCGTGGCGAACACCACCCCCTGGGAGGCGGCGGAATTGATGGGCTTGACCACGTACTGGCGCCCGTCAGCCACGGCCTCCAGCGCCTGCGCGATCTGCCGTGGGCGGGTTACCAGGCGGGTCGGGATGTGGGTCACACCGCGCTGTTCCAGCGCCTGCTGCATGATGTATTTGTTGCGCCGCGCGCCACTGGTGACGGGGCTGTTGCCCCGCAGGCCAAGTTGCTTGGCGAGGCGGTCGGTAAGGTGGATGGCAGTCTCGCAGCCGGCGATCACCGCCTGCACACCCAAGGCGTCGAGGAAGTGTGCGGCCTCGGGGCTCCAGTCCAGCACATGGATGAAATGCCCGGGCACCAGGTCCTGGGTAAAGTGCGCTGGCAGGTTGGGGCGGGAAATGATGGCGATGCAGCTTAGGCCAAGGGTATTGAGCAGCGGTGCGTAGAGCTTGCCGGTGGAAAACGGGTCGACGATCACAACATAACTCATGGGCGCAGGTTCCTACTTGGCCGCGACGGCGGCGCGCGGTGCGGGCCAGCGCGTGCGCAGCAGCACGGCGCTGCCCAGCAGCAGGGCAGCGGCGACCATCAGCGCCCGCGCCCCTTCGAAGCCCAGCATGGCGTGGGTGGTGAACAGGGTCAGCAGCATGGGCGCGGCGCCGCTGACCAGCAGGTAATACAGCGAACTCCTGGCCGCGATCAGGTCGGCGGCATGGGCGTCGGGCGCAGCCTCGATCAGCTGGCGGCGCAACTGGATACGCAGGCTGTTGATGCAGAAGCCCAGCACGCAGGCTGCGGTCAGCACCGCCCACGGGTTGGCGAAGTAGACAATTGCCACGTCGGCGACGACGATCAGCGCCACCGCGGCGTAGCTGCCCAGCCGCACCCGCGGCAACACCGCCGCGCAGAAAGCGCCCAGGCCGGCCAGGCCGCTGGCGGTGCCGAACAGCGTGGCGTGCCAGCCGTTGAGCTTCTGGAACACAATGGGCACCAGGCTGTTGAACGCGCCGATGTGGAAACCGATCAGGCTCAGCACCACGATCAGCAGGTACAGCTGGCTGCCCAGGCTGACGGCGGTCGCCGGCGAACTGCCCGGCTGGGGCACCGCGCAGACCTCGGCCGGGATGCCCCCGACCAGGGCGATTGCGCCCAGCGCGGCAATGGCGGCGACGGCGATGATCTGCAGGGTCTGGTTGAGCGGGAACACGTCGACGATCACGCCGCCCAGCATCGCCCCGCCAAAGGCGCCGATCTGGATAGAGGTCTGCATCAGGCGCGCCGAGGTGTCGCTGTTGGTCCGCCCGGCCAGCACCAGCTTGGTGTTCTGCGATTCCAGGGTGCTGATGGTGAAGTAATCGGTCACCCCCACCAGGAACGCGATGCCCAGGAAACCGACCGGCATCAGCGCCGCCTGGGTCAACGACAACCCCAGGATGGCGAGGAACACCGCGAGACGGATGTACACCAGCCGTTTCATGCTCAGCCCGACCGTGAAATAGCGGCCCAGGTACTGCTCCAGGGCGTAGGGCACCACCGTGGCAATACACAGCGTGGCGCCCACCAGGAAGGTGGAACCGGTGGCTTGCAGGCCGAACCACACCATGGCGATGACAATGGCCATGTCCAGGCCGGTGAACAGCGTGACGATGGTATAGAACGCCGGCAGCGCTACCTTGTTGTTATTCATGGGGCCCCGTGGCGAAGGATGCGTGGCAGGGCATCAATGCTATAAGCCGGAGCAGGGCGGGGGCAGTTTGAAAAGAACGGTTGGCGTAGTGAAATTTACTAAAGCGTGTGGCAGCTAGGCTCTGCATGAAATGTGTGGAGCGCGCGTGGAACACTGTGGGAGCTGGCTTGCCAGCGAGCTTTTGAGGCCCGAAAAGCTCGCTGGCAAGCCAGCTCCCACACCAGAACCCACCCTCACATGCTTTTTCATACGTCCCCTAGGGACGCACCAGGCGCACCCGCATATCCGCCCCACTTGGCTGCTGATACAAGCTCAAGCCAAACTCCGGCAGCACTGCCAGCAGGTAGTCGAACACATCCCCCTGGATACGCTCGTACTCGGCCCACACCGTGGTGCGGGTGAAGCAGTAGATCTCCAGCGGCACGCCTTGGGCGTCGGTCTGCATCTGGCGGACCATGCAGGTCATGTTCGGCTGGATGTCGGGGTGGCTTTTCAGGTAGGCCAGGGCGAAGGCGCGGAAGGTGCCCAGGTTGGTCAGGCGCCGGCGGTTGGCGGGCAGGTCGGCGACTTCGCCCTGGGCCTGGTTCCAGCTGGCGACTTCGGCTTGCTTGCGGCCCACGTAGTCGGTCAGCAGGTGCACGCGGGCCAGGTGTTGCTGTTCCTCGTCGCTGAGGAAGCGCACGCCGCTGGCGTCGATGTTGAGGCTGCGCTTGATGCGCCGGCCGCCGGACTGCTGCATGCCGCGCCAGTTCTTGAACGACTCGGACATCAGCCGCCAGGTGGGGATGCTGACGATGGTCTTGTCGAACCCATGTAATAGTGAGCTTTCTAGAATGTTGACAACATTCCAGCCAGTAAAACTGGGCGATAGGCAAAAATGGAGCTGTCTGGATTTTTTGAGGTGAAATAGGACAGCTGCTGAAGCTACCGAGGCGCAGGATGTCCTTCACTGGCCTCACCTCACAACGACTTCTGCCGTCATGGCTCGATAGATCCAGCTAACCACTGAGGCGAGGCACGCCTTTGTAACTCATCCAGGCTTACTCCCACCAATAGTATTTCACCGATGAGCGGTACCCACAGCCTTGCATATCGTGGCAGACGCTGTGGACTGTATATCGTGTAACGCGATGCTGGGGATTCAGTCCTTTGATGCCTGATGCCAGAACCGACGCAACGTCGACTCAGGCATTCCAAGCTGCTTCGCAGCTTCACCTTGAGTTAACCCTTTTTCTTTCAATTGTTGAACGGCCTGCCATTTCTCCCTAGCTGATAAAACGTTCGCCGCATCCTTGCTACTTGGCACCTTGGGCAGAGTCGTATCTGCCAATTCGAGAGCTTCGATCTCTGCCAGTGATGCGAGAAGAATCTCACGAGGTGTGCGCTGATCGTAGGACGCAGCCGTCAGAGCAACCAGAGTCGTCGCTTCAACTCCTAGTGCTGCCGCCAGCTTGTAGCTTACATCCAGCGTTACAGAGCGAGTGGCCGTCTCTAATCTGCTCACGGTAGTTTGATCCAAACGGATGGCTACGGAGTGCTGGGAGAGCCCTTTACGCATGCGCAACATCTGGAGCACTGCCGCAAAGGAAATACGGAGCGACATTACAGTTCCTCAAAAACCAAGAGGTATGCCGCGTTTGCCTACCGCCAAACAAAGGACTATAGTCATAGTTTTGGCGGTCTAGCCCTCAAGCTAACAATTTATGGGTAATGAAATGCGGGGATGTGCTTGATGGATAGCCCACTCAGCGACGGGCTACTGGGGGAGGGAGGCGTTGATCTGGTCGGCTCTGAACTGCCCCTTGAGGATGTGCTCTTCGCTGCTCGAGAACATTACAAACACCTCCCCCTCTGCGTCGTCGAAGAGTGGGTAATCCTTGACGCCATAGTCACCGACGTCGAGCGAGCCAAAGTAATCGCTGCTGGCTGTCAGCCAATGTTCCTGTTTGCTCACAAGGTGGTGCATGACGATCAGAGAAGATTTGAGCCCGGCCACTGGGTGCGTTCAAGCATGGGCACCGCCTTCAAGGAAGGTTTTCTGTTTGCCACACGGAACTCGGTTTACGTATTGCTTGGCCCGGGCCGCCGAAAGTCGTCTTCCATCCAGGCGATATTTTCCATTTTCTGATTAGCACCTGGTTTGTTCCGGTCGGCTTTGGCGCTCGGGAGCTTCAGGAAATACGTTCAGAACCGTAATCACAGGTGCCGCACGTCGGGCCTTTACAAGAGATACACGATGTTCCGGATTCACATGCAAGACCAGGCTGGCCCGGTGGGAATGTTTGGCGACAAACTAGCTCACTTTCACGCAGTTTCACGATCCCTCGCAACGCATTGGTATCACGTCAGTCTCAAGCGCCGGCATGAAGGGCGATTTGTGGCCTTTGAGGAGATGGTCAGCGATGAGCCCCGTCTTGTGGAGCTACTCATTGCTCAGGATGAGAACTTGGTTGTCCAGGAAATCCAGGTTGTGACGCCAGGCTGGATGAACAAGGACTCAGGCTGGAAGATGGAAAAGTTGACTTCGTTGTCCATGGGCTTCAATCAGGTTGAGGTGCCGATCTGCGTGATCAAGGTCGAGGGCGGTCAGGTGTACGTGAATACGCATCAGCGTGACCTCGATGTTAACTCCCTGACTGACGTGAAGGAGTTCTACCGGCGCAATGCTGCGACCACTGATATGGCTTCACCGGCGGGGCTGTGTAGCCATGGCTGATATCAATACGGTCGCAGTCGATTTACACGTGAAGCGCTATTCGGACTTCGACCTGCTTCGCATCGCCAGGGCTGTCAGCCAAGATTACGAAGGTTTGATCACTGCGTACCTCGTGAATGTGCATATCCATGCGTGCAGCGCCGTTGGCGTTGTTTTTGGCCATATCCTTGCCTTGGCGGATCCGCGATTCTCGGATGGCCGGTTGATTAGGACATCGGACATTCAGTGTGTGAGAAAGGAGGGCCGGTTCTGGGTGATCACCACTGTTAACTCCAAGTACGTCATTGCGACCTTTCGTCGTGATGTAGGGCGACGAAGCTTGCGTGAATTCCTGCGCATTGCAGGGGATCGGTACATCCCAACGCCCAGGCGGCTTCAGTAGCCTCACCATAATTGTTGGGTGGGCTTGCCCCTTCGGGGACGGCTGTCGTAAACCAAGCTCCGCTGCGGCGGATCTTGGCCCTGACGGGCGTCCATCCTCAAGCCTCCGGCCCTCCTGGCCTGCGCGCTCCGCTTGCCAGCAGTGCGGCGAGCTTGATGCCTTGGCTTTTACGTCCCTGCGAACCTGGATACCATGAATCCGAACACTGAAGCTCTGCCTGAGATTGACATCAATGAGTTCCGCGAACGCTTCCCTCAGATGTTCTCAGACCCTGCTGTCGACGAGATCTACTGTGACCCCGGGTGGAAGAATCTTCTGATTGCGGTTTGTGAAGTTCTTCAGGACTACTTGAGGCGACATCCTGAGGTCGCTCCAGTCACTGTCGCGCAGATCAAATCCAAATTCGGGGAGTTGCACTTTTTCTACGACGGCGGGGATGCCTACTGTCGTGGAGCTGTCGATGTCGCCGTACAGGTCTCATTGAAGACCTGCTCACACTGCGGAGCTCCTGGAAAGCGGGTTGGCGGTGCATGGATCAGCACACTGTGCTCAAGACACGACGGTAGCGATGGGATTCGATAGCCCCATCAACTTTGAACTAATTCTGACCCCCATCCACCTAAAGCCTTGCTGATAGCCTACTAGCTCAGGCTCACCCTGAGTTGTCCATTCAAGCAGTGCACACAAAGGTCTGGTGAATCATGAAGAGCGAACAAGTTGAAGGTGCTGTAGAAAAGGTGGCTGGCAAAGCGCAGAGCGCGGTTGGGAAATTGTTGGGGGATTCGAAGGTTGAGGCTGAAGGTGCTGGGCGTCAGGCATCCGGTCAACTGACTCAAACCTATGGTGATGCACTGGACAGTGTATCTACGTTCGTTAAAGAGAAACCAGTTGCAGCGATTGCGATTGGTGCTGTGGCGCTGCTGGTGCTAAACCGTCTCCTTCGCCGCTGATCCGAAGGGGCCTGAAAGCCTCGCCATACTCGGACGTGGCAGAACCTGGACGTTGAATGACACCAGGAACTGCCACAGCTAAATCAAAGCTTCTTCTCGTCATGCGAAACGATTTTTTACTTCGATACTCAGGCAGAAATATCTAGACGGCTTCGTATTTGACTATTTTGGCGGTATTACACTATTGACCAGGCTATCTATCTGTGGGCCTCTAGGGCAAACATTCACATAGTCAGAACTTTTTGCACGTCGCCCCCCTTTCATCGCTCGATAAACTGGCCCCCCAAAAAAATACAAAGTTTTTATAAGGGCAATGATCTTCCCACTTTCAACCTCAGCGACCCTCGTCTCGGAGGCTGACAACTCATCATTTATTGTGTAATAAATCAGGCTGTATTTATACTTGCTAAGTACCTTTCCCTCACTGTATGAGACATCCTTTTTTTCGGCACTGAGCGTTGCTACGGAACCAGGCGGAAAGAATTTTCCGGAATCAAATTCAATATATTTGTATCCTCTTTTCAAATAAGCAGTTGCATCTTCAATCCCCCCGCCTTGAAAATAAAATCCATCCACTGCATGCGTCTCATATACTCTCAAACCACCGTCAGTCCTGCAAAGCTCGTCCCACCGCCCCATAGCTATCTGATCAGGTACAAAAATAACTACTATTCCGATCACAAATAATAGAAAGACAACTAGAAATCTTCTCAAAAACCAATACAAAACGAGAAGCAGCAAAAGCAACAGAATCGTTAAAAAAAACTTAGACAGTAAATAGTCAACAAACATAACAAGGCCTCGAGCCATTTTTTCTTTAAATGCATGGAGAAATATTTTTATCCCGCGCGTGCGAGTACGGAAGCCCGGATCTCGCTGAGCACGTAAACGGAAGGCTCGAATTGGCGAGCTCCCGTGGCCGATGCAACCAGAACCGGCGGGCGCTCACCGGAACTGATCACCACAGTCTTTACCGCATAGGGAATGAGGGCCATTTTTCTAAACCTTGAAAATGTACATGTTTAACAAATGTAGCTCTTACCCCGCGTAAAACTGTGAACAATAAAAAAGCGAAGCTAAATCAATGGCTTCGCTTTTTATGGTTACAGTTTCTAAAAAGCTACGGGCTAGAACGGTATCGGCTCATCGAAGCGAGTAGATGGCTTTCTCGGCACCAGGGGCACGGTCAAGGGCGACACCACAAAAAGGTTCACGATGTCCTCCCTGTCCATGAATAGGATCTGACTGCGCTTAGACTGGTCGAGCTTGCCACCAAGCCAGTTGCGTGCGGCCTTGGTGATTTCTCCGCCAGCTACGATAAAAGCGTGGTCGACAAGAACTCGTCTATTGAGCTCTGAATCGAAAATCTCGTGCCCCAACATCATTAGCACCTGGTTGTGAATTTCTGCGACGTTGGCTTGCCCAGTCTTCGTAATCCCAGAGGAGTCCAGTTTCCCTTTCTTCACTTGGATGCCGAAGTAGATGACGTGCTGGGTAGGAAGCGTGAACTTCATCCAGATATCTTTCCCGTACTCTAAGGCTTTGTCTTTGTGCCCGGCAGAGGTGATCCGAGCAAAACCCAATTGCCGGAACAGTGGAAGCAAAACCTGCTCGATCAGCTCATCTTCCGAGCACTGATCAAGGTAGGCAAGCAGCTGGTTCTTCTTTTCAATTTCTACGGCAGAGAGAGGACGGTGAGGGTTCGTTGGTTCGTTCCCGACTGTGCCGGTGCTGCAGTGACGCAGATAGCACTGATCGTCCTCTCCATAGAACGCTTCGAAGCCCTCTCGTTTGATAGCCGAGTTCAGTGCCTTGAGCGCGTTCAAGCGAGGTGGCTTTTCATTGAAGGCATCCTCACTATCCATGAGAAGGCGGATCACTCGGAGCATGGCGTCAGGCGGCATCAGCGGATTTGAGCTTGGTAGATCCAGGATTTTCTGCAGAACATCCGCGACCCAGAAACGGCGCGTTGAGCCGTCATGGACAAACTCGGTATCTGCATCCCGGAAAAAGCGAGTCAGGTTTGGGCCAGTGAGGTAGTGGAAATATCCCTCTGTGTTGTCCCCGCAGATGAGTTCCCCGACTTGCTCCGTCGTGCGTGCCTTCCATTTCATACGTCGCCCCCACCCGTTAGCTCAGTCCAGTTTGTAGATCCGTGCTTCTGATCAGGATAACCCGTTCCTGCGGGACACTGGCGAGAACATGCCGGCGATAATCCTGACATCGAGTAATGCGTGATGAGGCAGCTCTTCACTCTCGCTGGTCGGCACAAGCGTTGTTGCGTTGGCAGATAAATTACGAACGATTACCTGGTTCAGCAGTTCTTCGTTCCGAGCTCGAATGCGCGCACCGACGAGTACGGCGGCTCTATTGAAAATCGTGCTCGGTTTGCCATCGAAGTGGCCAAGGCTGTGGTGGAAGAGATTGGCGCAGATCGCACTGCGATCCGCCTCTCTCTAGGCACAAATCTCTGGGGTATCGAAGAGGGGAAAGAAGGGCCGGCGTTGTACCGCCACCTCGTCTCCCAGCTGAATGACCTGGGGCTGAATTACCTGCACGTGATGCATCAGGGTGATGAGGAGCTGCTGGCTGACATCCGTGCACTGTGGTCGCGGACGATCATCCTGAATCGTCCAGGTCGTCCTCGCGAGGCTGTCGGGAGTGATGTCGAAGCTGGGCTTGCTGATCTCGAAGCCTATGCGCAAATGGTACTGGCCAACCCTGACTTCGTGGCACGACTGAACGCTGACGCGCCTCTCAATGAAGCTGGCCGCATTATCTTCTTCGACGGTGACGACAAGGTTTACACCGAATACCCAACGCTGCAGTCGTAACTCGGATGGGGGAGGGAGTGGCGGCTATCGCCATCCCCTCACTATTTTGAAAAGGCCAAGATCAGTTCCCGATCTGGCCGGTTCTGCATGAACAGCAGGATGTCGAAAACCCTGCCTGGTACATCTCGCAGATCCTCGTGATCGCTGCCCAAAATTCCTTCCATGAACACCTCCTGGTTCAAGCTCCAGCAGTGCCCCAGGTAGAACGGGAGCTCGCAGATCCGACGGCCTGCGGCTTGCTGCGTGTTTGCAGGGAGTAGCTGTTGTCCGGTGAAACCCGCTTTTCCTGCACGGGTTAGACCACCTCTTACCTGGCTATCCAGTGCCGGCATCAGCCCAGTGATCAGAAGCAGCGCCTTCATGGGGTAAGTGATGCTGGTGTTGTTGATAAACAACACGTGCGCCAGCGTGTTCAGGATCCTCAGAATCTCCTTGTCGAAGGCTCCAACTTCATTGAGTGGCGCGTTGGTGGCCAGAAGGCGACGCCCCTGCTGATCGAGACTGAATGCCGCAAGGCTTTGCTGGCTCAGTTTGAGCAGGCGGCCATGTAGCCGTCTGTCCTTCAGGGCGCTTTCGATTTGAGGGAGGGGGCGAAGGGTTGGGCTTCTGCGTTTGCATGCGCCCCAGTTGCGCAGCGCTGTGAATAGCGCCTGGGCGAGTAGTGCTGCATTGGCGCCGCCCGGTGGTGCGTTGAGGTATCGACGTGCAATGGGCTGCACGTTGGCGAAGTCCTGGTGGTAGGCCTGGCTGAAACCGTTAATGGCCATTTTGATGTCGAGGGCGCTGCCAACCAGTCGAAGCATGTTGTCCATCACAGCTGGAGGGGGAGGCACGAGTGTGTGATCTCCCCTTACAACTGGTCAAGCTGTGGCCATGATCATGGCTTGACGAAGATCCCGGGGGCTGCAGGCTTGCTGAAAGGCTACAAAGCGACCTCGCACTGGTCATGCCGAGAAGCCTTGGCCAGGTTCGGAGCGGTTCCCACAGATACGCGGGTGGTTCGTTATCGGAATAGGATCACCGGAGCAGGGGGCACGGCAGGGCTGGATTTCGGCCTAAGTATGGTTGCCGAGTTGCGTGGCCAGATCTATGCCGAGTGCACCCAGCTGATGAGTGAGTACGACCCTGAGCCACCTTTCAACGCGGGGTCAATGAAACCGCTCCACCAAACGTGAAGAAGGCCATGATCGATTTGGTGGCTGACTTTTCAAAGAAGGCTGAAGCACTCGCCGGTCTCACTAAGGGCTGATGTCCCCAGTGGATCGGGATGAGCCTGGATGGCGTCCTGATCCTTGAGCTTCAATTAAACTCAATGAGTTGAGTACGATTCGGCAAACTAAGAGAAGCCGTCGAGAGGTCGATTAATTCTAGTCCCCTACAGATGGACGAGCTCAAGATCGACAATCTCCCCCACGCAGACGTCATCCCAGATGACCTGCTTGGTGGAGACTGTTGAGGGTGATTTCGACCTTCGCATCGTCCGCCGTCCCCATGGGGTTTGGGGGGCCCCGGAATCACTTCCGGCGTCGGCCTAATGGCCAAAGCGTTCAGCGCATCATCCCAGGATGACTGCGACCTTGTACATGGCAACGACGGTTGTACAGGGAGAGCGCCGCTAAAACGGTGAGCAGAATGAGAGAATTCATTCGATCTGCTTGGCGTCTGGTGGTCGATGTATCTCGAGTGCTCCGTGCGGGCCTCGCGCTACTTGACTACTACGACCGTCATAATCCTTAACCAGCAACCCGCCTGAGGCTGCTCAGGCGGGTTCTACTCAGCGGTTATCGGGCCGTTCCTCCGTTGGTAGAAACGAAAAGAGAGAGTTTTTCGTCCAGTAGATCTAAGTCACGAGTGTCGAGGATGCGCGTAATACCTTCGTTAATAGAGTTTGTTATAAGGAGACGCGATTTGAAAACCTCCTGCTGACCGAGAATGGTACATGTCATGTAGTTTGCACGTGCCATCCAGTAACGAAGTGATCCTTCTGAAGCATTAAAGTTAATATGCTTAAAATCGACCTTATTCAGGAACTCGAAGAGTCCGCCTGAAATGTGCTTTCTGCCATACCAGAATGGCTTGAATGGCGTGCTTTTAGCTTGCTCTGTTAGTATTAACGCGACTGCGCCAATCAGAGGCATTAGAGATACTTTGTCATCAAGATCTGCACGGGCAAACATTTCTGAGAACTTGCCGACATGCGATATCGCTTTTTGGTAAGTCGGTTCGTCGATGAGTCGTCCAAATAGCCTGGAGTAGAAATGAATGAAGCCAGGTTGGTTATCCTGGAAGAAGCTCTCGCAGCTGCTGGTGTTTATGTAAATAAGCTGTGGGTGGTGATTGCCATAATTAACATTCCACATCAGCGTATCAATGTCTTCCATTGCTTTGCCGAACGGCGGCTCGATAGACACGACAACATCATGCAGCTCTGCATAGGCCTGCATGTGATGGTAATGCTCAAGCTGAATCATATAGGTAAACAAGTGCTCATCTAGTGCCAGCTTTGCAGGTTGGCGTTCTGGGAAGTGGAAAGTCTCCCTGACGCAGTCTGCAATGTACGTGGCTAGAGCACTATGGGCCCTGACGTCGCCATGGCTCTGATGCGCAGCTGTATTAGTAAGGAGCTCTTCTACGCCATCCAGTATGCTTCGCATCTGCCCATACGTAGACATGATGTTCTTAAGTCTTTCACGCGGTATTTCAAAGCTCAGATGTGCTTTGAGGTCAGCAATGATCTCTACTTCTTCAGTGGAGCCGTCGATGCCGTATGAGTCGCGAATTTCAAACGAAGGTTTTCCGCTTTTCTGGGGTGGGGCTAGAAGAGTAAATAAGGTCTTATACTCTCGCTGGAATCTGTAAAATGTTTTTAGAACTTTAAGCGCTTTTGATTTGTCTTCTTCGAAGAATTCCGAGAACTTTCTGTCAAGTAGTGATTCGATTCGGGTTTTAATGGTCTTTAAGGTTTCGTGCGGGTCTATCCCATTGTTGTCATTTAGTAATTCTTCTTCTAGGCTTACATACTTCCTGAGCTCTTCCGGAACCTCCCGAAAATTCCCAAGGTCGTATACGCCGGGGAATACTTTTTTCCTCTCATCATCAGTCAGCATCCTGTTGACCAATTCATGCAATTGACTCACCCCCTCCGGGCCCCCGCCTAGGAATCTGTTGCCAACGCGGTCTTTCCGAAATTTTCGGTGGTGTACATACTCATGAGAGGCAAAAGTGGCATCTTCGCCGAAGCATTCCTTGACCTGTTCTTCCATAATATCCCGAAACATCTCTATGTCCATAACATGCTCAATGTAAAAAGCTTGGGGTGGCATAGTGCCATATTTCTGGTTTTGATGATGCTGATGGCGAGTGCCAGATGGAGGCTCGGCTCAATGCGCCGGGGGGGACGTGCCGGTCGACCTCTCTTGGGGTGTGCGCCGGGAGATGGTGAGTCAGAACTGCGGCCAATGTATCCTAACGACATGCGACCTCATGGAGATCCGTTGGCGTGACTCGACAAACTTGCCCTGAGCCGAAGGAGATCCCCTCGGATGCCTACGAGCGCAAGACGGCTCGTCAACGCCCACCGTTCTTGAATCAGGAGACGTTGGACACCGTTGTCCGGGATCATCAGGCCTATCTGAGCGAGCTCACTAATCGCACACCTCTGAAAAGGGGGAGGGGAGGAAGAAAGACCTCGACAAGGTGTTACTGGCTGACGACCCTCTGTACAACAGCCAGGCCGTTACGGCTCTGAAGTCGTACCACCAGGCCCAGGCTGACGGAGTAGTGGGAGCAGAGCTGGGGCGCTTGGCCTTCCTGCAGGAGCCTCATTAGCCGCCTGAAGCGCCTTCTCGCCTGCGTTACGCTGATTACCTGCATGTTGAAGCTTCTCATGGCGAAGAAGGTGTGGACTGAGCTGAAGGTGGCCAGCATCCGTGGCTAGCTATCCCCAGCTTCCTTCATGTCGGGATGGACGTCGTCGAAGAAATTGACGTCCAGCTCGAAATCCAGAGGGCCCAACCAGGCCAGCAGGTCAGCCCGAAGCGCTCCCTCGGCATAAGGCTCAACGTCCACCCAGTAGCTGTAGATTCCGTCATCCGAGGTGGTCGCAGTTACTTTCGCGTCTATCAGAAGCTCCGCGTCCTCCTGGGATATCCGGAGCTCGCTCGCCAAAGCTTGCGCCATGCTACTGCGGGGACAGTTCTCTTAGGCTTCAGCGCCCTGCTGTCGCGCCGTGTGCTCCCATTCATCACCACGTCACGATCTGCATCCGTTTTTCTAACCTGCCTGACAGAGCGCTCAAACCGGCCAAAGGGTCGGTCTTTTGCTCTGGAAACGGCGTCATGATGCCTAAAAGATATGGAAATGTTTAGGGCGCATGGTTTTCAGCGAAGTCTGGATTAATGGTAAAATTTATTGTGCCGAGAAAATTTGATATTTCCTGGGGGGTTGTGTCTGGCTTGCATTTGTTCAGGAAGTCACTAACTTTCTTAGTTATTGCGTAACTAAAATCTTGCCACTCACCATAGTCATACGAGAACCTAAGTAGGTTGCACGTGATAAATGTCTCCCTGCCTTTGTGCTTGTTTTTTGGCATGTATATTACTTTTCCTGAAAAGCTGGCGATCTCCATGTGATCCTCATATTTGTCGTAGTGAGGGTGTATTATTTTGTAGGATTCTTTATCTCTAGGGTAGAGTGCTTTTGGTCTGAGTGCAAAAGTTAGCACGTCTTGGTCGAGCTTGCTTAAGTTGCATTCCTTACATGCTAGAGCAAGGTTTTCTGGCTCAAACAGAAATCTAGGATGTGCTGATTTTGCAATAATGTGTTCCACGTCCCAGCTCAGTCCATGGTTTTCTCTTTTCAGCATTCGGCAATAGGCGCATTTATAGCCTTGTTGTTTCAGATAGTGGCTCCGGATTGACGCTCTGAGGGGAACCATCGGCCCAGTGGTTTCGTTCCATATCTTATGGTTTGTCCCATCGTACTTTTTAATGTAGTCGGAATCGTCCACGCCAAAGACTATCGGCTTCATAAGTAAAGTGCTCCGAGCTGGCTGATCAGGTGGTAAACCGGATCTGTATTGCTCATTTTGAGCTGGATCTGAAATAATTTTTTTGCCGCTTCCCTATCGTCCTGATTAAAATTTTCTCGTTTAGCGATTTTTGTGAGGAGTATTAGGACGGTTCGCAATAGGTATTCGTTGTTCTGTCCTGGTGACTGAAATATCTCTGCGAGTTGGAAGTCCGCAGATCTCTTTGCGTACTCATAGGGTTTGTAAAGTCTGCCTTCCTCGAGGCCTAATACATATCCATTGTCAGTCACAAGTCCTGAAACTAATTGTGGTGAGTGCGTTGCAATTACGAAGTGACAGCCGCGAAAGTCAGCAAAAACTTCTTGAAGTTGCTTAACTAAACTGCTTTGCCATTGCGGGTGGAGACTGATTTCCGGCTCGTCAATACAAATTAATGAGCCGTTTTGAATAGAGCCAGCGATGCCCAGCATCATCGTAAGCATACATTGCTGACCTGAGCTTGCTTGGCTAAGTCGCAGTCGAGACTTGTTACTGTTCTTGAGTAGTGTTATATCGTATATTTTTATGATTCCGACTTTTAAAAATGTTGAAAGCTCACGGAGTAAATTTCCTCCAATGCCCGTATCTATATCCCAGAGGTAAACTTCGAGGTGGGATTTCTTTTGGCGCTTCAATGTGTCGTAAAATTTATATTGATGGTCGTCGTCGTAGGGGAGGTAGCTAAATTCATCTGATAGGAAATCAATAATTTCCGGGTTGCAATTAAAGTGTATTTCTGATTTTTCCGCGTCCGATAGCTTGTTGAACTGTTTTGCGTCTAGAGCTATCTTTATGTCTAGGTAAGGAGCAAATCCAAGATATTCGAATATTTTAGATAGCCTGTATGCATTTTGCTGCCCTTTCATAACTCCGTCTATTAGTGAAGAGAGGCTGCTTGGTACGCTGCTTCCATTTGGTCGATCTGATCCGATATAGCTGTACTTAACCCCACTAGGCTTTTTCTTCGATTGGCTCGAACTCGGGAATCGGTCATGGCGTCCTGTTGATACTGCGATGACATGTGTGGGGCAAACAGCAGACCCTGTAGATAGCTGTACATCATCGTCGTTGTGGTTGTTTATTGATTGGCCAAATTTTTGTGGAACGAAATAGAGGCTTGAAGTCTCTGCAACTTCCCTTGAAGGTCTCTGGCGAGGCGAATTATACGATTCTGAAGGGTTTGGAAGGCTTTTTAGATAATCTTGGGTTTTATAAGATGCCTTTAGGTGTTCATTCAGTGTCGCTGTATATCTCAAGGATTCTTCAGGTGAGCTAATGAAATGAGACGTCAACGCTTCAGAATAAGATATATCCTGCCTTGCGAATACATAGGTGCTAACAATTTTTCTCAATAGCCGACTCTTGCCGGCAGCGTTTTGACCTACGACCATCGTAAATGTATTGTCCGTCCATTCGCTTATCTGGCTGTCGCTCAGAAAAACTCTTTTTCCATCAGCCCAGACTGACTCTATTTGAAACCGCATCAATGATGATCCTTATCGATAGTCGAGCGCCGCTTGAAACCAAGTGTGGGGGGCGAGCCTCTGAGAAGGACTCAATTTCATCGACGTCAAGCAACGGATAGTGTCTAAAGAAGGCAATATGCCATCTTGCCTACTGCACCGCCAGTGGATTGTTATGCAAGCGCCATTTGGGCATCTGTGGATATGTCTAATCTTCTAAGCTTACCGGGGGAAGTGAGACGCTAAGAACGCTCGGGACTGCACAGCGGTTGCTGCCCCGTGGCTAGGCTCTGCAGTCGGCCACCCAGTTCACTTACATATCAGAATGGAAGTCGTCGAAGGGATTGACGTCCACCTCAAACTCCAACGTGCCGAACCGGGCCAACAGATCTGCTCGCAGAGCTCCCTTGGCATACGGCTCAACGTCCACCCAATAGCTGTGGCTCATCCCGTCATTCGAGGTGTGCGCTTTAACTTCCGAGTCTGCCAGAAGCTCCGCATCCACTAGGGATACCTCAAGCCCACTGGCCATCGCTTGCGCAATGCTAATGCTGGGACGGTGCTCCTCGCCTTCAGCGGTTTGCTGGGGCGTCATGTACTCCCATTCAGTCCTGCGATCACGGTCTGCATTCGTTTCGCAAGTGATGATGCAAACACCGTCCTCACCGAGCGACCACCTGCCATCCCGCCGAATCAGATTAACATCCGCCTTAAGGAAGAAAACCCTACCGTAGTAGACACGGTCAGGATCCAGCTGCCAATGAGAAGCACCTGAGAGCGCCACGGACATCCAAATGCCGCCTCGTCGTACCCGTTATTCTCTAATCAGAAAGCAAGCTCTTCAATTGCGGGCCCGAAAGCGTAATGTGCCTTGACCTCAAGCATTCGTTTCTAATGCATTCACATGATCGGAGCCAATGGCAACTGTCGGCAATGTCGACACATGATGTCGCGCTCAAGGCGGAAAAAGGTGTAGCAGGGAGCGCTCATCACCTGCTCCATCGAGCTTGGTTCGCCATTTAGCAGGCCTAAGGGAAAGCCGCACACATGCCATATCCAGGACAGCCAATCGTTGGTTTCATCGCGAATCTCAGCCCGCTTTATCAGTCCGAGGAAATGCTCGGCTTCCGTGCAGCCAGATCGCTTCGGGACGGGACTTTGATCCTCCCTTATCCTGAGGACGACAGGGAGGCAGAGGATGCGATGTTGATCGTCTGGTGGCAGGGTGATCCGAACAGAGCCACTGAGGTGCTGGGCTCTGTCATAGCGACTACTTGTAGTGGTCTAATGAAACCGGACACCCATTTAGGCGAGAATGCTCGCCATAGAGAGGTGTCTGATGACCAAGCAACGACGTACCTTTACCCCCGAATTCAAACGTGAAGCCGCCAGCCTGGTGCTTGACCAAGGCTACAGCCACATTGAGGCAGCCCGGTCGCTCGGGCTAGTTGAATCAGCATTGCGTCGGTGGGTCAGCCAGCTCCAGCAGGAGCGTGGCGGTGTCACCCCGACTAGCAAGGCGTTAACACCTGAGCAGCAAAAAATCCAAGAACTGGAAGCCCGAATCAATCGTCTGGAACGGGAAAAGTCGATCCTAAAAAAGGCTACCGCGCTCTTGATGGCCGAGGAGCACGAGCGCTCGCGTTAGTCGATCAGCTTCGCTCCGAGGAGCCGGTTGATCTGTTGTGCTCGGTATTTGAAGTCACCCGATCTTGCTACTACGCGTACTGTCGAAAACGCCGATCCCCTGACGCCGAACGGGTGGTTTTGCGCAGCCGTGTGAACGAACTGTTTACCCAAAGCCGAAGCGCTGCGGGCAGTCGAAGCATCATGCTGATGATGAAAGAAGACGGCATGCAAATCGGGCGATTCAAGGTACGTAAGTTGATGCGCGAGATGAACCTGATCAGCAAACAACCGGGCTCCCATGCCTATAAAAAGGCCACCGTTGAGCGACCTGATATCCTGAACGTGCTTGATCGAGAGTTCAGCGTGGTGTCCCCCGACAAGGTCTGGTGCGGTGACATTACGTACGTTTGGGCCGAAGGCCGATGGCACTATCTGGCAGCGGTCATCGATCTTTATGCGCGCCGGGTCGTAGGCTGGGCGTTCTCATCCAATCCTGACGCTGACCTGGTTATCAAGGCATTGGATATGGCCTATGAGCAGCGTGGCCGGCCTCAGAATGTGCTGTTTCACAGCGATCAGGGCAGCCAGTACGGCAGCCGGATTTTCCGCCAGAGACTATGGCGATACCGTTTCACACAGAGCATGAGTCGGCGTGGTAACTGCCATGACAACGCGCCAATGGAGCGGCTATTTCGCAGCCTGAAAACTGAATGGATACCGACGGTGGGCTACATGAGCGCCGCGTTGGCTAAACAAGATATCGGTCGTTTTCTGATGGAACGGTACAACTGGCGGCGACCGCATCAATTCAACGAAGGATTAGCGCCTGCCGTTGCCGAGGAAAAACTTAACGCAGTGTCCGGGATCAGTTGACCACTACAACTGCAGTCGTTGATTACGTCGGTTTCCACAGTCTGGGGAATGACGCTGATCACTCCACGGGCCTCTTGGCGCACCTCTATCAGCACTTTGAGGTTAAGACGGGCGCAAGCCTCCATTTGCCTTATCTCGAGGATGATATGCCCTGGTTGGTGAAGGTTTTTCGTCTGGCCAAGAGCATGGGGCCAAAGCTTGCTTTCGAGGTTTTGAAGAAAGCGGCGGGTGTGTAGGAGGGTACGTTCCGCTGCGCAATGCTGATCTAGTGCGTGCCGCTGCGCGGACGGTTGTCGTGAACCAAGCCGCGATGCGTCTTGGCCCTAGCGGGCTTCCATCCTTACGTCTGCGCGCTCCGCTTGCATTTGCGAGAAGTGAGTCTTCCAACTGGGGGCAGCGAGCATCAATTGCCCAAAGACAAACGGCTTGGGAGGGCGCAATGCCCGTACCAGATTTGGGCGGAGTTATCCATTTATCCACTCTCCATCCCAACCATCTAGCGCTGCATGGATGGATAACCTTGCTTTCCGCAGAAGGCGCTGAGGCGACCGAGCAATGAGGGGATTCATCGGAAGGGGATCGACGTGACTCGGGCTTGCCGGAAGAATCCCAAATGTTCCTCTTTGGTGGTTCAACGGAAGCCACGATTTTTTTGAGCTCTGAGCGCTCGAGGTGATGGCTCAATGATATCTTTCGCGATGCGGGCGATACCTAGCCGGGTGCCGCCTGAGCGATGGTACAGGCTAATCATTGAGTCAGGTTAGCGGCGCCGTTGAGCACTCCAGAACATTACAGGGATATTGAGCATGCAACTTTTCATGAGACTGGCGGCCTTGATCGGTGTTTTGATAATTGTTGGCAGCGGCATTAGTAAGTGTTCTATGGACGATAAACCAGTAGCCAAGGATGAGCCTCCTGTTAAGTCGGTACCTACCAATCCAGCCCCCGATGAGAGTACAAGTACGCCGACTCAAGCGGCCCCGCGCATAGCAGACGGTGCCAGCGGCGATGAGCTTGGCGAGCCTGGAAAACGCCGTTCAGCCAAGGTCAAAATGCTTGAAGAAGAAATCCGAGCACCTCGCCTTGAGGATGCGCTAGGCCAGCACGACAGCTCTGTACTTTCGATTGTTCCAGCCAAAGGGTTCAAGGATGGTGTTGCGGGGGTCTTCAAAAAATACCATCTGCATGTCAACCAGAACTCGTCGGTAGATTGCTTCCCAGGAGTAAAAGTCAGAGGAGAGTCGAGAGACGGTTGTCTCATCGGTATCTACGTAAGCCGTCAGAGGGCTTCCAACAGATATTCCGAGCTGGCCGGGTGGTCAGCTGTCTGGTTTAGAGGGGTGGATGATCCTTCATTCCGTCCGGTCAGTCCCTTTGCGGAACACCTCTCGAACGCTGATGATTCCATGCTGAGGATTGGCGGGTTCATGGAGATTTCGGATCGGCCATGACTGTACATGGATTTCTTCGGGAATAGGGCATACTTGCGCTCAGCGCACCGCGTTATGGTTTTCTAGCTTCAACCCAAACATAGCCGTTTACCTGTCCCTTAGCTTATGGGGGGAACGGTGCCCTCCCTTTCAGGGGGGACGTTTATTCTGAGCATGCCTCACCTCATGAGGCATGCAAGGAAGGAGGGGGTCAGTGAATATTCAGGAACTTTCTATAGGATGGATGCAGAGACCACTTCACATTATCCCTTCTGTTTTCGATTGAACGGTACAAATCAGGGTCGTCTGTGAAGTGGGTGAATTCGACACCGTCCAAGTGTATGTGGGAGATGAGGCCGAGTTTGTAGATGAAATCGGCTAGGTCTTCTACACCGACATAAGGCTTCCCATCAACCGTTGGTATGCTTTCCTTGTTGCGCCCTCGTAAGTAGTTGAGTTCAAGTGTCTCCTCTAACTCTGAGCAAGAGAATTCTTTTTTTGTGGCTCGCAATGCATCAATTAAGTGGTTCAGATCATCAAATTGATGTATGTGCTCTTTTATCAAGTCGTCTCGGCGGTTGGCCCCAAAATCCGACAATATATAGTTAATATGATCTAAGGTGATTTTCTTGGTGTACGGGTTTTCCTTGGCTTTTTTCGCGGCCATTCGACAAAGCTGCCCCATCCACCGAGGTCGGCGGTTAGAAAAAGCAGAAATTGCATCGAAAAGCTTAGCATCCTTACTATTTCGCCATTCAATTGGTGAGGTGAAAACCATGTCAAGAATTTTGTTGTAATCAGTTGCAAGCTTGAACCTTGCTTCCGTTGACTGAGGGTGATTGTTTACAATGTAAACAAGGATTTTTTGAGCTAGCATGTCTCGCATTTGGCGTTTAGTCCAGACGATGCTGATGATGTATTGCTGCAGTTTATCTAAATCTTCTAGGTGGCGTAGACATGACCATACATCACTCCTCACAGTTGTGCGAACATTCAAGCCCTGATAGTCGTGCGCGAGAGAGCGAATCGCGCTGAAGAATGCTCCAACTTTTGCTTGGCTTTCTCTGTTGTTCTGGAACTTGGCATCTATGTCATCAATGAGTAGCCAGACTTGCCGTCTTTCCTCGCTTTCTTGATAGCGCTTGAGTAAAAGTTCGACATTGGTAGGTATGGATTTTTTAATTTCAACGCCCAGTAATGGGATCTTTCCCAGCATCCTAGCACTCAGTGCGCCAATAATGTTCTTGCTTCTTATGCCGTCCAGTTCCGCGAGCTCTACCATGGACATGGTGTCGTCAGTAAGCGCCAAGCCAATTTGCGCTCCGATTTCCATGGCGATTCGTTTGCAAATAATTTGCTTCCAGTAGTTTTCCAAATAAGAATGATCATTTCCTGCGAAACTGCCTAGCCCTAAAAGATCGTTTCCTTTTACGCGGATGACGAGAGGGGTGTTGTAAAGCTGTTCATGTTTTAGCTTGTAGTCAAGTCGAGACAGGAGGGCGGATTTTCCCATTCCTTTACGAGCGCTTACAATCGATAGTTTTTCGCCTGGATCGTAGAAGTCGTCGAAGTCGTTGTTTTCTATATAGTAAGCATTGAGATGCTCTAAATCCTCATCCTCGCCTGCTTCGTTGCCGAAAAGTTTCTTGTCGCGTAAGTTTATAGAGATCATTTTAGGTTAAGATCTTATTGGGCAGGAATGGCATCGGCAAAAGTGTAACCTTGATTGGTAACTTGGTAGCTGTCCCCCTTGCTTCCGCGCGTTGTTACAAATCCAAGTTCAAGCAGTTCATTGAGAGCCCCTTCCCATTTGGCAAGTTCTCTAGGGGTGCGAGAAGTAATAAGGTTTTTGCCATTTGTCTGTAGGTCTGTCCCGCCCAGATAGCGGATGTGGAGGATCGTTCCTTGGCTATCAGCGCAGGCTTCCTTTAAAAGTATCTCTGCTTCAGAGCTCAGCTTTGGTACTGTTGAGTCTAGTGCAGTCCAGTTTGTAGCGGGCTCGCCAGCAGTCTTGAATAAGTTATTTTCATTAATAATGATTTGCAGTTGGCGGGCAAACTTGTTTCGAAATTCCGTTAAATCTTCGTAGCCCTCATACAGGCTTCGCTGTTGACAAGATACCTTGAAATCGCGCAGCTGCTTGTACTGGTCAGGATCAACAGTATCCAGCGCGGCAGGCTGGCTGGAAAAGTACAACATGGCCGGACGCCCGCTTTCAACGTGCTTCTCAATTTCCTCAACGGTACCGCTAGCGTACTCAGTAGTAGCAGTGCCCACCCGAGTCCAAAAGACGCCGACAAGCAAATCGCATTTATCCAAGATCTGTTTGTTAATAATTGTCTGAGGCGTTGCTCCCATTTCAGGTGCCGAATGGGTTTCCCATCCGGTAGGAAGAAGAACAATTTTTCGCGATCTAGAATGCACATCGTTCCATTCGTGAATGATTTCTCTAACCTGCGCCCTCTCCGCTTTGACATCCCCTGGGGAAGCGATCATGACGTTGAAGACGTCCGCTTTGTAACTCATGCTCATTCCTTGCAGTAAAGTGGTGTCATATTAATACTACAATGTGAAGGAAGGGGCTAGCAGACCGCGCCTGATTACCCGTTGTCCATACGCATGGACAGATGCACCGCTTGGGAACTTACTCAAGCATTATGGAGCGGCTGGCCAGCCGAGGTGCTCCTGCTTGATCTGAGCCAGCCTAGCGAGATCACGAGGGGATCTATTTGCGGCCTCACAGCCG
Source organism: Pseudomonas imperatae (assembly GCF_057128625.1). NCBI lineage: Bacteria > Pseudomonadati > Pseudomonadota > Gammaproteobacteria > Pseudomonadales > Pseudomonadaceae > Pseudomonas > Pseudomonas imperatae. Next base: position 122,012 of record NZ_JBSKHP010000010.1, read on the forward strand.
GTAGCAAGCGAAAAGCTCATGGGCGTGATGGGCGTGATGGGCGTGATGGACGCGGTGAATGGGCGTTGGGTCAGGGGGGGCTATGCGCCTCGCAGGCGTCCCTGTGGATCCCTCATGGGGGATGAGGCGAAAGATTATGAGCAGAGCTTTACCACTCATATTGATCAGCTCTGGACTGTGTACTGTAAGTAAGGCCACATTTCCTGCTCGGGGGGTTGTCGATACCCGATACTATTCCTTTCCGATAAGCTCTAAGCAGTCCCCTATCAGGGCTGATGACTCATCCAGACCGTTGAGAGCATCCCGCACGTTCGATGCTACGTCACTGCCCCCGTTGTTCTCAGCCCAGAGGGCCAACTCCTCAATTGCGGCACCGAGTGCGTGATGAGCTTTTACCTGTGCGACCATTAGCTTCTGAAGCATCTCGATTGCTGTCATCTCACGCCCCTCTACTGGAAATTTGATGGTAGCACCACTATTGACGGAGGTGTTTTTGCAACCAGGACGGCGGTGGGCAACCTCTTTCAGCACTGATTGCGATGCAGCGGGATGAGGTTTGTCTGATTCTGCTATCCAGTTGTAAACGAGGTTGGCGAGCCTTTCCCAGCCCATCGACTTGCCATTTTGCATGTCCATCTGTCTGTTGAGTTGCCCAAAATTTCTAGGATGGAAGGTGTGTATCCAGAGCACCTCACGCCCGGAAAGCATCACTACCTTAACGGCAGATCCAAGCGCCCTCCTGACTTCAAACGACGGCAGGCTATTGCCTGTGTGATACGAGATTAACAGTATCCCCGTTGACTTGGGTGACCCTCCGGGTACGGCTGTCGTGAACCAAGCCCAGTTGAAACTGGGCTTGGCCCTGTGGGCTTCCATCCTCACCTCTTTGGCCATCGTGGCCTGCGCGGTACACCTGCTAGTTCGATGGTATTGCGTTGTTTGTGAGAGCCAAGACTCCCTTAGTGTGTCGTCGAATAGGGCCGGTTCTAGAGAAATTACGAACTTTCCAACGCTCTCATATGCCTGCGAAGAGTAGCCCTGAGGGTATCCTGTCCAGATAATATATTGGTTGCGGGGCAGAAGATCTCATCTTGAGAGAGTAAGTAGTTAACAAACGTCCCTGAGATCTTCACCCAGTCATCTCTGTCGAGCTTTCTGGAGCCAAACAAGCCGCGCAGAGTGGCTAAATGTTCACCGTTCCTTATTGGCGTCGCTAAACCAACATGTTCAATATAGGTTAGGTCGTCTGATCCAAGTTCGATATGAACTAAACCAGATGGGCTTATTTTGATTCTTGTGCTTTCGTCGAGTATTTCGCTCGTTGGGTCGTAAGCCTCAACCAGCCTATAGGAAAAAAGCGCCTCTAGATGCCTTGTGATAACCTTTCTAGGGATACCTATAGGTTCCAAATAGATGATCAGCTGGTTGACTTCAATGAATTTTGCTTCAGCATCTTCGGACTGAAAGTATTGCTGCTTAAGAGCTTGGAGTATGCTGAGCCTAGCAAGAGGGCTAGAAATATGGTCTGAGTATGTGTGGTAGAGGTTTAGGATGAAGTTGTTGTCATCTTGAGAGAACTGTGAATAATCTCCGAGGAAAACTGCTTTTTTAATTTTTTGTGGAGGGATTCTCAATCTATTAGCTTGAGAAAGATAAGTTTTAACTAGATCGTCTACTGCGATATGTGGGGATGTGAGAGTCCTTTTGGTAAGCTCGAGGCTTCGGCGTATGTCGTGATTACAAAGGGAGCTAATGAGACGTGATATAAAGTCTGTATCGATAAAAATGCTCTCAATGCAAGCAACAAATGCGTTCAGGTCTTGAACGCTCACCCTAATGCCTTTGGTCAGGAAATACTGATCTTGACTCGTAGAGAGGGTGAGATCGATCTTAGATTGAAGAAAAACAGCGCGCTTTTGCAGAATCTCCTTGGTGGATGGTGTTGGGAGATAAAATGCCTTGTACTGATAAGATTGGAAAGGCCCATGTTTGGATAGTTGCCAAATCGTCCGGTCTGTTACTGGGCAGATAATGAAGCAGTTCTTGATCGATCTGAATAAGGATTGGGCATACTGGAAAACTGCTTCTTGGAATTCCCGAGGGAAGTGATCTGCGTTGTCAAAGATTATGCAAGGCATCAGGCAGCGGGCGCCAACCGTATGCCATAGCAAGTTTGAAAGGTATAGGCCGGTCTCGTTGAGTCTTTGCTCCTTTATGAAAGTGCCGAAGTCAATTTTGAACTGATTTTTATCGGTCTCATACAAGTGTTTCATTTCGCCTTGCGACCAGCGTTTGTACTCCCGCCAATAAACCCCGCGAAGGTCATCGTAGGTTGGTTCATCAGGAAATAATGAAGCCTCGCATAGCTCGGATAGTTGGCTGTCTAGCCAGCGGGTTATCGATCCAGTATCCCCTGGTGATAAACGAAGGTCGACCTTTAGCACAAGGCATTTAGAGCGCAAGGCGCTCTCTAGTGTCAGCTTAAAGAAGCGGTCGATGTACGTTGATTTTCCGGCTCCCTTATTACCAATAATAAGCGCGAAGTCACCTTTTTCACTGACGACCGCGTCTCGTATATCAGCTTCGAGGCCATGGTTGGTGTCTATGTACGAAATGCCATCAATAATGTTTTTGGCTATGCGTTGGAGGCTGACGTCCGTCTCTCGACTTTCCTTGCTTTCTACAAAGCAGTTAATAAGCATTTCAGAGTCTTCATCTCCAGACATAGAGGTGAAGAATTTTGTGAAAACTTTTTCGATGTCTCTGGATATTTCAGTCTTTCGCATGAACTGCGGTGCGTCAGCTTTAATGGTTGCTAAATCTTCTGCTTGGCTAACTGAGTTTCCTTCCTGCTCGTTGAAATAGGTTTTGAATATGTCCTTGGATACAGCTTCGGATGAAAATAATTCGTAGAACTGTAAAAAGTTTTCCTGGATGGATTCGAGGGACGGGAAAACTGCTATTTTGTATTCCGATTTTGAACGGCCATCACCCCGGATAGCCCAATGTCCTAACCACTCTACGCCATTAGTAGCTGCGCAAAACTGTACTCCGGTATCGAGGCAATAGCCTTCGGCTTGCCGAAGAACAGGAGTGGCTGACTTGGCGCTAGGCCCATTGAATTTGAAAAAGTTTAACGAATCTGATTTGGTGTCGACCAGCGCCGCAGATGTCCGTTTGGCTTCAACGACAAATTTATTTCTGCCACCTTGTAGTATCAAGTAGTCTATGCGGCCTTCATCCAAATGTGGTTCTGTTCTGATCGACTCCCTGGGCCATCCTAGAACATCGACTAACATTATATCGATTAAATGAAAGCGTGCATCTTGTTCTGTTGTAATGGTGCTCATATTGTCTTGAGCATATTGTTTGATGCGCTGGAAAGCTACGTAAGCCTCATCAGATTTCATACTGCACCAGTCCCTAGCAAAAAATCTTAGTTGTTTAGCAGACAAATCAAGCTTAGCTCGTGGACAGAAAGTTGCTACAGCTGAAACAATAAATTCAGAGGTTGAAAGAATTTAGATCTAGAGGAGGTAGCGGCAGGAGGCGCAACGTTTGCCCTGGTAGCTCTGAACTACCAGGGCAGGAGCTTGGATCAGATCCAGTCTGCTGGAATGAGACCGTCGCCCTTCACGTTCCAGGACGCTGCGGAATGGGTGTTCTTGACGCTTCCCCAAATGTCCTTGCCCGCATGCTCCAGCACGATGATCTGCAGGTTGGAATTGGTACGCCTGATGCCCTCACTCAGCACCTCGAAGATCCGCCGCGTGGCGATGAGGTCTTCGGTTCTGGTTTTCCGCAGGTTGTTGATGTCTTCGTCCAATGTGTTGCTTCCGAGCTCACTGCTTGGGAAGTAGACCTGGCTAGGCTGGTCGATGACTAGGAAGCTCAGAGGAGGCAGTTCCAGGTTTTCCTCTTGAAGGAGGAACTCGTGAATGCCCAGGAAGGCTGCGATGTGGTAGACCTGTAGTAGACAGGGCTTGGTTCACGGCAGCCGTCCCTCCTAGGGCATGCCACAACAACCGTAGCGTCGATGGCTACCGAACGCTGCGCTGCTCGAATGACCTTGGCATAACGCCCTGCGCGTAAAGATCATACGTTTTGTGCAATGCTACTTCGTCGCCAGAAGACACCTTCGCGTGGCTAAAGATCGTCGACAAAAAACGCTTCCGCTCGCCATTATCAAGTTCAGACCAGATCCTCGGCTGACCTTGTGCATCTGGCACCGCAAGACGATCAAGGAAATACTCTTCAAGGCTATGAAGCCGTTGCTGTCCATCGACCAGAATCTCGCTGTTCTCCGCCAATGCCCTGCCAGTGCTCGCAGGCTCGCACCAGTCGTTTGTAAGGTAGCTTCCCAGGTCTAGCCCTGCCCAAACAGCGCTAATAAAACGAGCCTGCTGGCCTACGTTCCACTCCAATCCGCGCGCCCAGGTGGGTACGGGCATACCCATGACAAATCGTCCAGCCCACGGAAAACTATCGTGAGCGGAGGAGGGGTCTACCAGATACTTTTCCCAGTGGCCTACCAGAACATCAATTGGGTAATGACTGATGGTTGTAGCCAGAACCCGCTGGGGCATTTGGATGTACAGGTCTGGCGCTTCGTCGTCGGCATAGCGTTGAAAGATGGAGTCCATGGTTCTCACTGGTGACTACAAATAGGTGGGGGTGCTGGAGTTACCACAGACGCATCGCCAGGCGTCGACTGTTTCGATGATCAACAAGTCTCGTTCGATGGAAATCTCGATCTGGTCGCTATCGACCAAAGCATGCGCGTAGCCCTCTACATAAGCTGCTGCTTTATCAAATGCAGAAAGGGTTTCTGAAGACTTGATGACGCTGATCAGACGTTGCCAGGCACCGTGCTGGCGGTTGCCCAGAATCGTCTTGGGAAACGAAATGGCGGCACTCAAACGCTGCGCGTAGTCATCGGTTGGTGGGATCAAAGTGATTCGCTCGGAGGGATACATACCTATGACAAACGGTTGGTTTTGGAAAACCTTGAGCCTGAAACGAAAGAATTTTGAAAATGAGGAAAGCCGTGCATAGTGCCCAGCCCATTGCTTAAGGCAAGCGAAGCGCGCAGACCAAGGATGGATGGAGGCGCAAGAATGGCAGTCCATAGAGCCGAACCCTGGGCTCGGTTCACGCCAGCATGGCCACCGGGCGCAGCCAGCCCTTCGTGAGCTTCTAGCGCCGCTTCAAGCGTAGCGTGCCACTCCAGACGTAGCTCGCTAGCCGCACTCATAAGCCGCTGAGCGATCCGACGCTCCTCGTCATGTGCTGAGGCAGCCGAATCCCCAGCGGAGAAATAGCGTGCAGACGCATCACAGAACCCATGGCCATCAATCGCCTGCAGGCACACGTACCTGATGGCAGCTTGGTTGTTCAGGCGTCGCCAAGAGGTCACCTCAACACAGGCCCCAGCCGCGAGGCCTGAGGTGTCCACTAGAGGCATCTCACGATACTTCGGATCAACCAGGTGGCTGAGCTCCTGCCGGCGAGCAATGACGTAATTGCTGATCTCCTCGGGATCCATCGAAAGACCACCTCGGTCAGTCACATAGTAGTTTCCCAGTTTGTTGACGGCCTCGATGAATGCTCGCTCTCGCTTCCGCTCCCACTCGGATCGCTTATCTGGAAATAGCCATCTGTGGATTCGGTCAAGGAATGCTGGTGGTCTCACGGTAGGAACTCTGTCAGACAGGGGCCAAAGACCCCTGGTTAGGAAAGTGGTGATAGCAGTTACTTTTTCAAGAGGGCGTTCTTGCAGGGCAGGCACTCAAGCAGCTCCGGAAAGAACTCTTTGCGTATTCTAGACTCGCGGCCACATCCACCCATGGTGGCTTTAGAATAGTATTCAGTCATTTTATACATGTCGTGGGAAAAAAGGTGTTTCTTCAAGATATCTACAGGGGTGATAGTGAGTGTCTTGAGGTCTTTCATGTTGTTTCTCCATTAATAGGGTGGGTTTTAGTGGCTCACAGGCGAGCCGTTCGGCACGAAATCAACAACGTTCGTGTACTTCTTCCAGCGTTGCTCATAATCATCAACCTGTTCCAGAAGGAACAGTTCGCGGGCCAAGGCGGCTCTCCACAGGCCCTCAACACGTTCAACTTCACTACGGAGATGAGCGATACGCGCTTTGAGTTCACCGACCTGACCGTTCTTTTTGGCACTCTTTTCCTTCTGAATGGCGGCGTAATGTTCGATATCCGCGATCAGATGCGCGTAGATCTCGCGATCCTTCCTAATAAGGCTCGGATCTTTGCCTGCTTCAAGAGCAACGGTGCGGAGCGAAATCTTGGTGCCTTTTTTCACTCGCTCCGGATTGTTGTTTACCAAGCGGCGTAGGGCGTCGTAAAGCTCTTGCAGGCCTGCGCCTTTGATGTTGCTATTCATAGATGTAATTTAGTTCAGGTGGCTAAGGATAGTTTCGTAGTCCTGGATGTTGCGTTGCTCCATCCGGTATTCGAACGATTTCGGATCCAGATCAATGAGATCGATCTGGGCAAGCTCAATGACTGATTTCACATTGCTCACCTTGAGCACTGAGCTTGCGCACCCGAAACAGTTCGTGAAATTGCCATGGGCTCGTTCGTTGCAAGGTTTACTACTGGCGCATCCGCCCAGGGGAGTACGTTGGTAGGAAATCAGGCCATTCTTAGCCTTTTTCATTGTCTCTTCGGCGGTCTGCCGGTAGATAATCCTGTCAGGATCATTCGCTTTGCTCATGGTTGCTACACGCTCGCCATGACCACCATGCAGCTTTTCGGTCGAATACAGAACATCGTTGAGGTACGAGATCCACTGTGCGTCATTCGCGGCGTTTTGGAATTCTTTATCAAGCTCAGGGCTTCGTAGCTTCATGTTGTACCCACCCGCAGAGCAGCCACGTTGGTAATAGATACTCATGGACTCGGTCAGGTGGGTAAGAAGCCGTTTAAGCTCAGGGATATCCAGTACCTGGCTTTGAGCGCCAAAGACGGCCATAGTCCTGCGGAATTGGTGGGATGCAATTTTCCATGGTTCACCTACTTTGTATTTCGGATCTGAGCGCCAATCTGCGAGCGGGTCAATAGCTTCCAGTTCAAGGATGTCAGATTCTTCAATAATAATCGGAGGCAGGTATTTCTCTTGCCGGGTAAAATCTCTGATGATGACTGTATCTCCAGGATCGTTCTTACAAAATGGCAAGAAGCTTGGAGTCAGAAGCAGACAGTCACTACCATTCGTACCTACAGGTACATAAGGCGCAATGATAGACTTAATGGCCTGAAGGCATTTTATAGGCTCGTGGATTAGCTCGTTGGCAATCCAGGCCGTATCTTTCGCCGTTCCTGTAAGTTTGGTTGAAATGCCCATCAGGTACACGCCTTTTGAATTCCAGCCCTCTGCTTGCTGAACGCACTCGTCCTCAAGAAGTTTTGCTTCGTGATCTCTTACGAGCGTATAGATATGCACCAAGCATTTCGCGCTGTGTTGAGCCAGTGCGAGTTGCCGTGCCAGGCTAGGAGCTTGCCGGATGTTATATTTTTCACAGAAATCATCAAGATTGTGATCGCTAACGGCTTGTGAAAAATCCGGTCGCTTGATTTCGTCTGCAGGCCGATGGCCGGGCTCCATCTCGAGCCTGTAAACCTTACTAGGGCCTCGGCCATATAGAGGATCCTCCGCCAATTTATGCGAAAGCGCTTCGATCATGTCGCCGTGCTTGACGAAGTCAAGAACGATATTGTTGTAGTGATGGTAGCGAGCATGAAGAATTCGGCTTGGAATAACAGGGGTTTGTTTTTGACTGTTATACCTCTCGCTTTGTCGCTTGCGCAGAACCTGGAAAAAAAGCTTGTGCGGATTCAATTTGAGCGCATTGCAGGTCAGCTTAAGGTAGTCGGCAATCATTGTTCCTAGGCTAGACGCATTGTTGGCTGTGATGCCATCTGCGAAGTCCATATGTTTAGGCGAAGAAATCAGCTCTTGGATTGTGATGTTCTTTTCGTCAGCCCGTTTGGTAAGGAAGTTAAGCGCGATAAAGGCCATGTTAATCGTTGAGACCCTTAACGCCGTTCCTCGACGACTAGGCGAGAAGATATTCGTCGCCAGAATGATTTGTGAGGTTAGGATGTTGGCAGCGTTAAACTTGCCGTCTGTCCTGTAACGTTCAAAATTGAATGAAGTCGAATCTGTTGGCACAAGTCCAAGCTGCGGGAAGTCCCAATACATGTCTGCCAGCAGGATTGCCAGTCCGGTACGACTGTGGCTAATAATGCAGGAGCTACCCAGATTGTCCAAATTCATTCCGACATACGCCACACTGACAGTTGGCTTGCGGTGATCATCATGCTGAAGAACTCCGGAGTCAGGGCGAATTCCAGTACGTTCTGCAAGGCTGTCAGTGTTGTCGACAAGGCTGTCAATGTCGTGAGAGTAGGTTTTGGAGCTGCTTGAGGTCTTATTCATGGAATTACCTTTAATCGGACGAGTCGTTCTAGGTATCGCTGCCAGTAGTCGGTCAAGGTGTTGTTTTCATAGACTTCGGCCCGCAGTTCCTTGAGGGGTTCGCTGAGCGATGGATTGACGGTCAGCATTTCATTTAAAAGCCCTTGGATCTGGTCTAAAGTCGGCCCATGGATCAAATTAAAGTGATCAAGGCTAGCGCTTGAGTGAATCATTTCTTTGGTTACAAACTCTAAGCTGAGCAGTTTCCAGGCGTCCTCGCGGTTCGCGTGAACCTTGTGGTGAACGCAATTCAAACAACCGACTTCGCTCTTGCAGTCCGGTGCGGCAGTGATACTCGAGGTCTCACTTTTCAGTGGTGAACCTTCACTCATGCAACCACCAACTGGCGTAGCGCATGGGTGTGGGTTTCCAAAGAACTCGTTGACTACCGCATGGAATTTTCCAATCTGATCGACCGCACTGTGCTCGTTGGCCTTTAAGTAACTGGCCCTTTGCGTCCGCTCACTGTGCCCAAGCAGAATTCGAGAAGCTTCGTGGCCATGGTTTTTCGCCACATAACTGTCTTTGTAGTTTCGGAAGCTTTGATAGCTAAGGCATGGGACATCTGGGTCGATCAATCTGCTAATGCGGTTGTGAAGACGCCTAAGAATGTTGGTGTCGAGAATTCTGTAATTTGACAGGCTGTTGCCATCAAACCCTATAAAGAGATACGGGTGGTCAGACCCCTGGCACAGGTGATCTCTTAGGGTGATGTATTTCCGAAAATGCTTGATGAAGCTAGCCTTAACTCGAACAATGACTTCCTTGTTGTTGGCCCGAAATTTGATTGATCTGACCCCAATCTCTTCCGTGTTGGTGATTTCGAAGTCTGGATCCCAAGGGATTTCGCGCAGGGGTGATTCATTGATGGCTGTTGCTGCGACGAACATGGAAACAAAGCTATCGTGAGCAATCCTCGCAAGTGATGCTCGGTACTTGGCATCCCTAGAGGAATTGGCGGGTTTGAGTCTGGATTCATATTGTGCTTTTGCAATATAGTAGTATGTGAAATCTTTTGAAGTGGAGCGGTTTCGAAACTCTTGAAAGGTTCGCAGGCGGGCCTGGCTGTAGTCAAAATACACAGACCCAGCAGTCTTCTCGCCACCTTTAGCAAGTATTTTTTCGGTTATGAGCGGATACTGATCGTCCGGTAGTATCCATGCATAGCCGTCTTTTACCTTCAATTTGCATGGCATAACTTCATCTTTGATCAAGAAGTCCGTCAGTCCAGTGAAGAGTGGTTCACATGTCTGTAGGTGGTATTTGACCGCGTCTCGACTAGGCGGCTCTATTACCTTCTTGGCTTTGCCCTCAGGGCGTACAATCAAAGGTAGCCGTGAGAAGAGGAAACTTTCCTCCGGAAACATTTTCTCACCGCATGTTCTGCATACAGTTTGCATACGCCTGCGCGTGACGTATGCCCTGTTGTCGGTGTTCAGATGCTCACTGAACGCGACCAATGCTTTGTGGTATGAATCTGAATCATCGAGAAAATCCTCGAATCCGTTTGCTTCGCACCATTTGACCATGAGCACCCAGTCCGCAACTGCGGAGTAACCTGAGCTAAGAGCTGCTGTAGTGAGGCTCATAGTCATGATGTGACTCGCCAGGTTTTTCACTCTCGCTAGCCGCTTCGGGAGGTGAGTCCTTACATTGACCTCCCTTCTTGCTCTTGGGCCAGAACGCTCGCCAAAGCAGATAGCTCCGAAATCAAAGGCGTGACGATGGTTGAACCGCACGAGAATTGATTCGATTGGGTTTCTTGCCAGTACGCTATGAACCTCAGCAAGAAGTTCGGCGTGGTTGACCTGGACGTCTAGGCGAATTTCGCAATAAGGCCTGTAGTTCATTTTAATTCTCCACCAGGCTCATGATGTGCTTCTGATAGTCACTGTCAGCCTCATGCACCATTTCATTAACCCTCCGATAGTCCAAGTAACTCATGGTTGTTTTGCGGTTTGAGTGATTCAGGCGCTTAGCAACGTAGTCGATCAGTTCGAGATAGCCGATTTTGCCTTGGGCCAGAAGGTGCCTGCGTTCATCTACCAAATTCATGCCGAATGAAGCCCTTAGATCGTGAAAGCTGAATGAAAAATTGTGACCCAGCGCCTTTAGCAGAGGAGTCAATGTGTCTTTGATAAATTTTCGTACTGCAGAACCTTTCTCATGGCTCTTGTACTTTTCTTTATCGAGGTGGCTCACATAAAGTGGCTTTCCAGTTTTGCTCAGAAAAACATACTGCTCAGACTCATCTCTTACCATTGCTCGGGCTTTGCGGCTCTGGTAGCGGTCAGATTGGAGGTAGGTGAAAAGCCGATGATGTACCCAGCCTGGAGCTTGGATGCTCTGGTTCTTTCCATACTTTGTGTCTACCAAATAATCTTCACCAGCGCTGATCGGATACGTGCCAGTATCGTCTGCAGAGGCCTCAATCACATTGCCGACTCGGAGTGTCAGTGCCGTTTGTATCCTCATGCCGGAAAAGAGCGCCAGGATAAACAGGAGTAGCATTTCAATGTTGCTTACGAGGAGAAGTGCTTTGATCACCGCGTCTTGCTCAAATTTATGGAGGGGGCGAAGCTTCCCGCCGTCATAAATGAAATCACTTGACTCATCATTGTTTTTAGGAAAGGTTAAGTCGGTGGTGGCGACCTCTCGTGTTCTTGTGAATCCGTGTCTGTCAAGGCGGGATACATAAATTATTTTCTCTTTCCACGGCGGCTTCTCAGGTATGAAGTTTCGGTATTTCATTCGCCACCGGTAGTATCGAATGACGGCACGTATCTTGTTGTTGACACCGCCTGCACCTTTCTCGCTTCGTGCAACAGCTAGCTTGAAGTGTGCTTTGAATCGATAGGTTGGCCTTTCAAATTCTCTGCCCCTAAAATCTAGGTGGTCTAGCTCATGGTCGAGCATTACATTCATGAACTCGGTGAGATGGGCAGCCTCAGCTCCTAAGGTTTCCGTCGAGAGCTTGGGGTACTGCTTTGCCCGCGAGAAGAGATAGAGGTTGCCATCTACCCAAGGCGTTCCATCAGGTTGAAGAACGATCTTCATGCCTGGAATGTAGTCTTCGTTTTGGTACGCCACCGGGTAAACTACGGGAGGTTCTGTTGGAACAGATACCATCGCTTCTATGGGGAGTTTGTCGCTTTTGGTGAAAGGGGTGAGCCCTCTCAATTCTACAGTTGTGTACATGTTGCTCTTGCAGGTCGGACTTCAGGGTAAGAGTCAGAATCAGTGTTTCGACCCCGTTTCAGTGGGCGGGCAGAATATCGAGTGCCGAAAGTTTTGCAAGCGGTGGTTTTGTCGAATGCTTGAAAGTTGATTTTTAATTGGTTATATATTGTCGTGGGTGTTTTTCATTTGTTTGGTCATATGTTTAAGGGGTTTAGAGGTGGGGGGGGCTGGAAGGCGTGTACTTGATGGGTTTAGGGTTTTTATTTTTTCGTGAATTGACGCTTCAGAGTGTTGATTGTTTATATGGCCCGGGTTTGGCGCGACCTGAGGCTGTTTTGCTATATATCAATTAACGCCATTATTGAGCCTGTAAAGAATGTCAGGCCGTTCAAGTGCTCTTCCGAAGCAGTGTGCTAGACGGGTTTTTGCATTTTTTTTGGCTGATTATAAATAATTACCGAAAATTGCCAAGGCGGCCTTTATGGGGTTGTTTCCTGATCAATTGACATGGTTTTTTATATTGGTGAACGGAAAAAGACGGACGGTCGTTAACAACCGGCTACTGGACAATATTTGATCAGTGTTTTAGGCCGCTCGGTGGGTTTGGCACCGCCCAAGAGTGCTTAGGGGCTACCTGCTCGAGGGTGTCGGCACCTGCTGGAACTGCTCTCTAGGTAGAAGCTGTGCCCCAGGGCGGGGTGATGGGTGAGGCCTCTTGGAATGGACGGGCATGCAGCTATCCCTAGAAACGGTTGGACTGCAGGGCTACTTGAACCCTCAGGCTCTTGGTGTATCGATGTGTGGGGCTCAGGCCCTGACTCTGCACATCGATAAAACGCACTGCGCGGCGCGCTGTGCGCTCACTGGGAAAAGCGAAGGCCACCAAGCTGGTCAGAGGGGGTAATGCCATAGGAGGCTTGCGACGCGCTTCCAAGAAGGCCGGCGCCGACCTGGCCACTGTCAACGTGCATGATGATCCAGAGGTGACGGCGGAAGAGTGCTTGGGACTAGGGTTGATTGAGGCTACGTCGTCGCCATCTGCGGTTGCGGCGCGTGGGCATGAAGCAGAAGCACTCGAGCGTCATGCGGCGCTCCGCACCCCTGAGTACGGCATCAGCCTTGGCAGGGCAAGGTGCTAGTAAAGAGATCTTGGCGCGAGGTGTGCGGTCGCAGACCGTCATTGGCTGAGCGGCTGCCCACCTCCCGCTCGTGTCGATCAATAGGTGGACGTACATGGCACCCGTGAAGATGGAGCCGGCGATCAAATAACCTTGAGCTGGACGCACCTGGCGGAACTCAACAAGTTGGTGGATGGATAAGCGAAGCGAGTGCCGAGAACCACCTGACCTTGGCCGCTGGCAGCGACCAGCCGATACGTCACTGCAGATGGTGAGGTTGAACGTGTGCAGGCACCGGGCATACATCACCCAGTTGCTCTCTCCAGTCCCGGTCAGTCAGCACCAAGATGTGTTGAACGGAGGGTTGGATAGATATGTTCGTGGGGTCTCGGGTGCTCAGGAATGCACGACCTGCGATGGGATCACCACGCTCGCTCCGATGTCCCCACCCACGAGTGTTGCTGTCCAGAGAATCACTTTGGTTTCTCTCTTTTCTTGCTTAGGAAGAAAGCTTGAGCGAAGCCGGTTCTGAAGGAAGGGGGAGTGCCGCGCTGTAAGGCTTTAGGAAGGAGGGGGGGGCTCAGGCCGCCTCGCCTGCAATCCTTATGAGGAGGCTTGTTGCTGTCGGTACTGCCGGGAGCTCACGATACGTCGAAGTAGGCTTCAACTCACGCGTAATTCTGCACCTTCACCGTGTGCAGGGTGATGTCCACCACGTCGCCGTCGGCGCCCACCTGGGGCATCTCGATCCAGTCGCCCACGCGCAGCATGTCGTTGCTGGTGAGCTGCACGCTGGCCACGAACGACAGCAGGGTGTCCTTGTACACCAGCAGGATGACCGCCGACATGGCGCCCAGGCCCGACAGCAGCAACAGCGGCGAGCGGTCGATGAGGGTGGCGACGATGACGATGGCGGCGAAGATGTACAGGATCATCTTCGCCAACTGCACGTAGCCCTTGATGGAGCGGGTGCGGGCATGCTCGGTACGCGCGTAGATATCCAGCAGGCCGTTGAGCAGGGCGCCCAGGCCCAGGGTGAGGCACAGGAAGGTGACCGCCAGGGCCAGGTTGCCGATGAACAGCGCGGTCTTGTCGCTGAGGCCCGGCACCAGCGCCAGGCCGAACTGGATGACCAGCGACGGCACTGTCTGCGCCAGGCGGTGAAACACCTTGTTGCGGTGCAGGTCGTCCAGCCAGTGCAGGGCAGGCTGGCGGGCCAGCAGGCGCATGCCGTACAGCAGCACCTGGCGGGCCAGGCGGCCAAGGCCCAGGGCGATGGCCAGCAGCACGGCCAGGGCCAGGCCGGTGCGCAGCAGCGGTTGATGTTCCAGGGCGGCCCACAGGGCCTGGGCCTGGAGCCAGAAAGCGTGAATATCCATGGGGTGCGACGGGCGTCCGGTCAGCGGTCGGGCCGGTCATTAGAGCCCATCGACACGACAATTTGGCAAAAAGTGCGTTACCGCACGTAAAGAAGTTCGGCTTATTGCCGCGCAAACCGTTACGCTATGCAGTTGAATTTATGTACTTCGCCGAGGTAACACCCGTGTTTTCCCAATTCCCCTTGCATGAACGCCTGCTCAAAGCCGTGGCCGAGCTGAATTTCGTCGAGCCTACCCCGGTGCAGGTAGCGGCTATCCCGCTGGCAGTGCAAGGGCGTGACCTGCGGGTGACGGCGCAGACCGGCAGCGGCAAGACCGCAGCCTTCGTGCTGCCGATCCTCAACCGCCTGATCGGCCCGGCCAAGGTCCGCGTGGAAATTCGCGCGGTGATCCTGCTGCCGACCCGCGAGCTGGCCCAGCAGACCCTGAAGGAAGTGGAGCGCTTCTCGCAGTTCACCTTCATCAAGTCCGGCCTGATCACCGGCGGTGAAGACTTCAAGGTGCAGGCCGCCATGCTGCGCAAGGTGCCGGACATCCTGATCGGCACGCCTGGCCGCCTGCTGGAACACCTCAACGCCGGCAACCTGGACCTGAAGAAGGTCGAAGTGCTGGTGCTGGACGAAGCCGACCGCATGCTCGACATGGGCTTCGCCGAAGACGTCACGCGCCTGAGCGACGAGTGCAAGGACCGCGCCCAGACCCTGCTGTTCTCGGCCACCACCGGCGGCGCCGGCCTGCGCGACATGATCGGCAAGGTGCTGAAAGACCCCGAGCACCTGCTGATCAACAATGTCAGCCAGCTGGCCGAAGGCACCCGCCAGCAGATCGTCACTGCTGACCACAACGTGCACAAGGAACAGATCCTCAACTGGCTGCTGGCCAACGAGACCTACCAGAAGGCGATCATCTTCACCAACACCCGGGCCATGGCCGACCGCATCTACGGCCGCCTGGTGGCCCAGGAATACAAGGCGTTCGTGCTGCACGGCGACAAGGACCAGAAGGACCGCAAGCTGGCCATCGACCGCCTCAAGCAGGGCGGCGTGAAGATCCTGGTGGCCACCGACGTGGCCGCTCGTGGCCTGGACGTGGACGGCCTGGACCTGGTGGTCAACTTCGACATGCCACGCAGCGGCGATGACTACGTGCACCGCATCGGCCGTACTGGCCGCGCCGGCAACGAAGGCCTGGCCGTGTCGCTGATCTGCCACGGCGACTGGAACCTGATGTCGAGCATCGAGCGCTACCTGAAGCAGAAGTTCGAGCGCCGCGTCATCAAGGAAGTGAAAGGCACCTACAGCGGGCCGAAGAAGGTCAAGGCTTCGGGCAAGGCCGTGGGCGTCAAGAAGAAAAAGACCGACGCCAAGAAAGGCGACAAGAAAACCGCCGCCAAGGGCCCGACCAAGCGCAAGACGGTCAACAAGCCCAAGGCCGAGCAGCTGGTGAGCAGCGACGGCATGGCGCCGTTGAAGCGCCGCAAGCCGGCCGCTGACGCCGAGTAATCCGTAACACCCACCCGTAGCCGCTGCCGTAGGCTGCGCTGGCCCGTGCGAACCCTGGAGATCTCCAGCGTGGCACAGGGCCAGCGCGGCCTGCGGCAGCGGCTTCGGCGTTTTCAGGCATCGGCTTTCCTGAGCCAACAGTTCAGCGTGAACGGCTGCGCGGCGCGCGGGTCACAACCTATGTAGGCCCTTTCACTCTGTGTTGGAGGTAGCTCAGGATGACAACGTATAACTGGGATTTGATCGAACGCCTGCTGCATGAGGTGCAGAACGGCGCCGGGCACAGCTTCACCCCGCGCCCCTATGCCGAGCAGCATGCCGCCCAGGTAGCCGCAGACGGGGGCGCGCCAGGGGACCTGGACCACCTCAAGGCCCTGGCCGGCGAGTACGAGAAGCTGCTGCTGGACCGCGGCTACATCGCCCCGCGCCCCGAAGATGAGGGCGGCAACGGCGAGAACTTCGTGCTGACCCCGCGCGGTTCCAGCCTGTTGAGCCTGATCGACACCAGCATTCCGGGGCATGAACACCCCCGCCAGGTGCTGGATGAACAGCAGGACGCGCTGCTGCCGGACACCTTCGATGAGGTGGCCAGCAAGGCGCAGATCGCCGGTGGGTCGGTGTAACCGACCGATCGTCGGGCACACGCTGGCTGGCAGATGAAATCCGTCCTGATTGAGACCTTTTGCCGCACTTTACCCGGTGCGTATGATGGCAATCAGGACTATGATCTGCTTGAGACGACGCAAACATTGACCCGTCGCTCAGGTTTACCCTAAGGGGGGCTCTATGAACCGCACTCTGTACAACTGGCTCCACGACCTTGGCGTTGCCTTGGGCCTGATTCCGCCGCCGCTGCAGCCAATCCCGATTCCCACCGAAGACAAAGACCGTCGCCGCCAACCGCGCCGCTGAGTCTGCATTCAATCCACCGGTAGCCGCTGCCGCCAGGCTGCGGCTATGGGTTCGTCAGTGGCGCGCTATCTCGCGCAAGAATCGCCACAAGTCATTGGCCGTCACCGCCTGCTCCAGCAACCTGTCCTCCTCGATGGTAAACGCCGTCAGCCCGTACTCGTCCTCCAGGCGTGTGATCAATTCCATGATGTCCTTCTTGTCCAGCCCCAGGGATTCGAGGCTGACATCGTCGTCGAAGTCGCCGTCCCCCAGAAAGTCGCTGATGAAATTGTGCACGGTCTTGCGAATACCGAATCGCGGCATGGCGAGGCCCCTACGCGGAAGCGCGGTCGTGGGGATTCATCCGTTGAATCAAGCGGGAAAGGTCGTTGATGGTGCTGACCTGGCGCAGCACCCGGTCAGGGTCCAGCGGTACGCCGAAGAGTTTTTCCAGGCGGCGGAACAGCTCGGCCAGGTCCAGGCGGGGCGGGTCGCATTGCTGCGCCGCCAGTTGTTGCTCGATGGTGCTGTGGATATACAACTGAATGTCTGTGCGGTTCATGGCAGACCTCCGAAATGCGTGCACGCTCCGTCCGGCAATTCGTTTGCGGTACTGTCAGAACAACAGCGGCCTTCCTGGTGAAAGCGCCGCACCCCTTGGTTTATGCAACTACCAGGGACACGGCTTTTTTCAACATCTTAGGCCAGTTTGGCTGCCAGCGCCGGGCGGCGTGACAAAAGGCTGACGAGCACGAAGCTTACCAGGCCCACCGCCAGGCTGTAGTAGATGGGGGTGTTGGCATCCAGGCCGTCCTTGAACATGAACACCAGGGCGGTGATGAAGCCCAGGGTCATGCTGCAAATGGCCCCGGAAGTGGTTGCGCGTTTCCAGAAGATGGCGCCAATCAGCGGGATCAGCATGCCGCCCACCAGCAGGTTGTAGGCCAGGGTCAGGGCGCTGATCACGTCGTTCACCACCAGGGCGATACCCAGCACGCAGATACCGGTCAGCAGGGTGAACAGGCGGTTGATGCCCAGGCTCGACTGCTTGCCGCCGCGCAGCTTGGGCAGCAGGTCTTCGGTCAGCACCGTGGAGGCGGCCAGCAGGCCGGCGCTGGCGGTGGACATCATGGCGGCCAGGGCCGCGGCGATCACCAGGCCACGGATGCCATCGGGCAGGCTGGCTTTCACGATAGCGGCGAAGGCGTTGTTGACGTTGTCCAGGTCCGGCAGCAGCACGTGGGCGGCCATGCCGATCAGCGCGCAGGCCAGGCCGTAGACGATGCAGTACAGGCCAGCGGTGGTGCCGGCGTACACGGCGACCTTTTCGTTCTTGGCGGTGAACACCCGTTGCCAGATGTCCTGGCCGATCAGGATGCCGAAGAAGTAGATCATGAAGTAGGTGATGATGGTGTCCCAGCCGATGCTGGTGAAGCTGAAGCTGGACGCCGGCAGCTTGGCCACCAGCTCATCCCAGCCACCCACGCGGTACAGGCAGATGGGCAGCAGGATGAACATCAGGCCGACGGTCTTGATCACGAACTGGACGATGTCGGTCAGGGTCAGCGACCACATGCCGCCGATGGTCGAGTACACCACTACCACGCCGCCGCCAGCCATCACCGCCAGCCAGAACGGCAGGCCGAACAGCACTTGCAGCACGGTGCCGATGGCCAGGATCGAGGTCACGCCGATCATCAGCGCGTAGGCCAGCATAATCACCGCACTGGCCTGGCGCGCCATGGGGTTGTAGCGCTTCTCCAGCACCTGGGTGACGGTGAAGATCTTCAGCTTGAGCAGCGGCTTGGCCAGGAACAGGTTGAGGGCGACGATACCCAGGCCCAGGGCTGCGCACAGCCAGAAGCCGGAAATGCCGTGCACGTAGCCCAGGCGCACGGTGCCGACGGTGGACGCACCGCCCAGCACGGTGGCGGCCATGGTGCCCATGTACAGCGACGGGCCCAGGTTGCGGCCGGCCACCAGGTAGTCTTCATGGGTTTTTGCCTTGCGCATGCCGTACCAGCCAAGCAGCAGCATGCCCGCCGCGTAGATCGCGACGACGAAAATATCCAGAGCCATGGGGAGTTTCTCCGATCTTATTGTGTACGTAGCAGCTGCGGCAGGCTGCGTCCTGATGGACAGGACGCGGCCTGCGGCCGCTGCTACGGCTTAGGCGGGGGTGGCGCCGGCGGCGATCGAGGCGCTACCGGTCTTGCCGTTTGGGCCGTATACCGCCGCTGCTTCGGGCACCAGCTTGAGCAGTACCAGGTACACCACTGCCGCCAGGCCCAGGGTCACCGGCAGGCTGATGTCGATGCCGCCGGCCAGGTTGCCCAGCGGGCCGACGAACTGCCCCGGCAGGTTGACGAAGCACAGGCCTACCAGGGCGCTGGGAATCCAGGCCCCCAGGCCGCGCCAGTTCCAGCCGTGGTGGAACCAGTAGCGGCCACCCTGTTCGCCGCGGGTGAACACCTGCAGGTCATCGGGGCAGTACCAGCCGCGGCGCACCAGCAGGCCGATCAGCATGAT
Organism: Pseudomonas imperatae; assembly: GCF_057128625.1. Lineage (NCBI taxonomy): Bacteria > Pseudomonadati > Pseudomonadota > Gammaproteobacteria > Pseudomonadales > Pseudomonadaceae > Pseudomonas > Pseudomonas imperatae. Next base: position 141,116 of record NZ_JBSKHP010000010.1, read on the forward strand.
CACCATCCATGGCGTGGTGCAGGTGATGATCAGCACCACGAAGGTCGACACGCTCTGCACCAGGTTGAAGGCGAAACGGCCGATGAAGATGAAGGCAATCGACATCAGGCCGATCAGCAGCGTGGCCTGCACCCGCGACAACAGGCGCGGGAACACGCTGGACATGTCCAGGCCGGTGCCGTACAGCGAGGTGGTGCCGGTGGACATGCCGCCGATCACCGCCAACAGGCACACCGGCAGGAAGAACCAGCCCGGCGACACCGCCAGCAGGCCGCCGACGTAGTTGTTGTTGGCGATGTAGTCCGGCGCCTGGGTGGCGACGATGGTCGCGGTGGCCAGGCCGAACAGCAGCGGCAGCAGGGTGGCCAGTTGGGCGAACACCACTGCGCCCATGATGCGCGCCTTGGAGGTGCTGCGCGGAATGTAGCGCGACCAGTCGCCCAGGAACGCGCCGAACGAGATCGGGTTGCTCATGGCCACCAGCGAGGCGCCGATGAAGGCCGCCCAGAAGCCGGCCTGGCCATGGCTGACGGTGCCGGCGTAGTTCACGTCGAAGGCCCCGGCGAAGGCGGCGATGCCCGACAGGAACAGGATGCTGGCGGTCCACACGGCGATCTTGTTGACCCACAGCATGAAGCGGAAGCCGTAGATGCACACGGCCAGCACCAGCACCGCGAACAGCCCGTAGGTCAGGCCCAGGGTCAGGTCGGTTTCGGGCAGGCCGATCAGGCGCTTGGCGCCGCCCACCAGGGCGTCACCCGAGCTCCACACCGACAGCGAGAAGAAGGCGATGGCGGTCAGCAGCGACAGGAACGAGCCGACAATGCGCCCGTGCACGCCGAAGTGCGCACCCGAGGACACCGCATTGTTGGTGCCGTTGATGGCGCCGAACAGGCCCATGGGCGCCAGGATCAGCGCGCCGACCAAGGTGCCCAGCAGCACGGCCACCAGGCCCGCCTGGAACGACAGCCCGAACAGCACCGGAAAGCTGCCCAGCACCGCGGTGGAAAAGGTATTGGCGCCGCCGAAGATCAGGCGGAACAGGTCGAGGGGCTTGGCATTCCTTTCGTGGTCCGGGATCTGTTCGACCCCGAAGGTTTCTATCTGGCTGATGCTGGTCGTGCTGTTGTTATTGTTCATGATCTGCTCCGATCATTGCGGGCGCCCGTCTACGCGGGCGTCGCGGCGGTCAAGGGGAGGGCAGTGTCGAGGGTGCAGCGGACAAGTGTTCGTGGCAGGCCAGCCAGCGGCCTTCTTGTTGTTGGCGAAACACAATGGTCTCGCGCTCCTGGCTAAAGTACAGCTCCCCTTGCATGCGCAGCTGGGTGGCCACGTCATGCATGAATATCGCCACGTCACCCTGCAGGCTGACGACGGCGTTGCTCGAGGTGCATTCAATCACCTCGAAGCCATCCTCGCGCCGCCAGCCGTCCCACACCTCACGATAGGCATCGCGGGACAACAGGGGCTGCGCAAGGGTGTGGAACACAAAGGTGGCATCGGCCGTGAAGGCGTCGAAATACGCCTCGCGGTCGTTGCTGGCAAAGGCGGTGACCAGGTCGCGGGCGGCTTGCAATACTTGTTCTTGTTTGCTCATGGCCATGTCCTCAGCGGTGGACCACGCCCGGCAGCACGCAGAGCATTTCGTACAGCAGGTTGGCGCCCAGCAGCGAGGTGTTGCCGGTGGTGTCGTAGGGCGGCGAGACTTCTACCAGATCGCAGCCGACCAGGTCCAGGCCCTGGCAGCCACGCACGATCTCGATGGCCTGGATGGTGGTCAGGCCGCCGATTTCCGGGGTGCCGGTGCCAGGCGCCCAGGCCGGGTCAATGCCGTCGATGTCGAAGCTCAGGTACACCGGGCCGTCACCGACCTTGGCGCGCACTTCTTCCATCAGCGGCGCCAGCGACTTGTGCCAGCACTCTTCGGCCTGCACCACGCGGAAGCCCTGGTTGCGGCTCCAGTTGAAGTCCTCGGCGGTGTAGCCCTGGGCGCGCAGGCCGATCTGCACCACGCGGTCGCAGTCCAGCAGGCCTTCTTCCACGGCGCGGCGGAAGGTGGTGCCGTGGGCGATTTTCTCGCCGAACATGTGGTCGTTGACGTCAGCGTGGGCGTCGATATGCACCAGGCCTACCTTGCCGTGCTTTTTGTGGATGGCGCGCAGGATCGGCAGGGTCACGGTGTGGTCGCCGCCCAGGGTCAGCGGGATGACGTTGTGTTCCAGGATCTCGTCGTAGGCTTCTTCGATGATGCGCACGGCGTCCAGCAGGTTGAAGGTGTTGATCGCCACGTCGCCGATGTCGGCCACCGACAGCGAGTCGAAGGGGGCGGCGCCGGTGGCCATGTTGTAGGGGCGGATCATGACCGATTCGGCGCGGATCTCGCGTGGGCCGAAGCGGGTGCCGGAGCGCAGGGAGGTGCCGATGTCCAGCGGAATACCGACGAAGGCTGCGTCCAGGCCGGCTGCGGTTTGCAGGTGGGGCAGGCGCATCATGGTGGCGATGCCGCCGAAACGCGGCATTTCGTTACCGCCCAGTGGTTGGTGAAGAATCTTGTCCACGGGTTACCTCATCGTTTGTATTTTTTCTTTGCGCTCGGTCAAGGCCGGCACGTTGAAGCGGAGTCTGCATAAAGGTAGTGACCCTGAAGAATCGCTACAGAGAAATACTTAGTTCAGATTTTTCTGAAGTAATGGCGTTACACTAATCCCACACCCCCCGTAGCAGCTGCCAAAGGCTGCGTCGCTTTTCCCCGCGCCGACGCAGCCTTCGGCAGCTGCTACGGGCCCTTGAACTCCTGATGTGATGCCATGGCCAACGCACTTCCCGACCTGAAACTGCTGCGCATCTTCGTCAGCGTCGTCCGCCACCAGGGCTTCGCCAACGCCCAGCAGGAGCTGAACCTGTCCACCTCGGCCATCAGCACCTACATGAGCCAGCTGGAGGCGGCGCTGGGCATCGTGCTGTGCCACCGCGGCCGCGGCGGCTTCAGCCTGACCAGCAAGGGCGAGCTGTTCCACCAGGAGACCCTGCGCCTGCTGGCGGAAATGGAAGGTTTCGAGCAGTACGCCGCCGCCCTCAAGGGCGAGCTGCGCGGCACCCTCAACCTGGGGGTCATCGACTCCACCGTCAGCGACCGCGCGCTGCCGTTCGCCGAGGCCATCGGCGCCTACTGCCAGGAGCACCCGGCGGTGCACCTGCACCTGTCGGTGTCCAGCCCCTACGAGCTGCAACTGGGGGTGCAGGAAAACCGCCTGGACCTGGCCATCGGCGCGTTTTCCACGCGCATGAGCGGCCTGGTCTACCAGCCGCTGTACCGCGAGCAGCACTGGCTGTACTGCAGCAACCGCCACCCGCTGTACGCCGAACGGCGCATTCCCGAGCAGGTCATCACCCAGCAGCGCATGGTCGGCCGTGGCTACTGGAGCCAGGCCGAGCTGGCCCGCCACGGCTTCAAGCACAGCGCCGCCACGGTAGAGAGCATGGAGGCGCAGTTGATCCTGGTGCTGTCGGGCGCCTACATCGGCTACCTGCCCGAACATTACGCCCAGCCTTGGGCCGACAAAGGCGACCTGCGGGTGCTATCACCGGCCACTTTCGGCTATCAGGCGCCATTTTCCATGATCACCCGCCGGGGTCGCAGCCGCGAGCCCTTGATCCAGACCTTCCGCGACCTGCTCAAGGCGCAGCTCACGCCGGTGTGAATCCAGCGGTGCGGCGCTGGGTCGCACCGCTAAAACGCCATTATTTGTGCGTTTGCCGATACTCGGCGCGTCGAACGCCCCTACAGCCCTGAAATGCTCTGCTACACCTTTCAGAGCTTGATGACACATTTTCTCATCGACAGCAGGGACGGCCCAACGATGCGCATGAATTTGCCCATTACCGAACACGAACGCACCTTTTCAAGCGACCAGCGGCTGATCTCCACCACAGACCTGAACAGCAACATCACCTACTGCAACGATGCCTTCGTCAGCATCAGCGGCTTCACCTACGACGAGCTGGTGGGCAAGCCCCACAACCTGGTGCGCCACCCGGACATGCCGCCGGCAGTCTTCGCGCAGATGTGGGAGACCATCAAGCTGGGCAAGCCGTGGATGGGCGTGGTGAAGAACCGCGCCAAGAACGGCGATTACTACTGGGTGAGCGCCTACGTCACCGCCATCTATGAGCACGGTCGCATCAGCGGTTTCGAGTCGGTGCGCTCGGTGCCCAGCCGCGAGCAGATCCGCCGCGCCAGTGAACTGTATGCACGCCTGCGGGCCGGCAAATCCCCGGTGGCGCCAGCGGCGCGTCTGGGCAAGGCATTCCTGCGGGGCTGGCCGATCCTGGCCGCGGCGGTGGTCTCGGTGGTCAGCCACTTCCTCCTCGATGGCTACCCGGCGTTGCTGGTGGTGCTGGCCAGCCTGGTGGGCGCCTGGGCGCTGACCGAACGGCGCCAGGTCCGTGACATCGAACGCACCCTGGGCGACCATCCGAAATCCTTCACCAGCCCGCTGGTGGCCCTCACCTACAGCGACACACCCGGCGCCCAGGGGCGCCTGGACCTGGCCATGTTCAGTGAAGAAGCGCGGTTGCAGACAGCGCTAACCCGGCTGGTGGACGCCGGCGTCAGCGTGCGCGAGCGCGCCTCGCAGTCGTCGGGCCTGTCGGGCGCCCAGGCCGAGCTGCTGGACCGCCAGCGCAGCGAGACCGACCAGTCGGCCACGGCCATCGCCGAGATGGCCGCCACCATTCAGGAAGTCGCGCACAACGTGCAGAACACCGCCGTGGCTGCCGCCGACGCCGACCAGCTCGCCCAGCAGGGCAGCGCCCTGGCCCAGCAGAGCCTGCAGGCCATGGGCCTGATGAGTGGCGCGGTCAGCGAAATTGGCCAGGCTGTCAACGCCCTGGCCCAGGAGACCCAGTCCATCGGTAGCGTCGCCGACGTGATCACCGCCATTGCCGAGCAGACCAACCTGCTGGCCCTCAACGCCGCCATTGAAGCGGCGCGCGCCGGCGAGCAGGGCAGGGGCTTTGCCGTGGTGGCCGACGAAGTGCGCTCGCTGGCCATGCGCACGCGCACCTCCACCGAGCAGATCCACCAGATCATCACCTCGCTGCAGGCCGGCGCCGACCGCGCCGTGCACACCGCCACCCGTGGCGAGCAGATCTCCAGGGACAGCGTGCAGAGCGTCGAGGCCGTGCAGACCGCGTTGGTGGGCATCACCCAGGCGGTGAGCCGCATCACCGGCATGAGCCAGCAGATGGCCACGGCCTCGGAGCAGCAGAGCCACGTGGCCGAGGACATCAACCAGCAGATCACCCGCATCGCCCAGCTGTGCGATCGCAGCGCCACCCAGGCGCGCGAGGGCGCGCAGATCAGCCAGGAACTGGAGCGCATGGCGGAGTACCTGCACGACCTGGCAGAGCGCTTTAGCCGCTGACCCGTAGCAGCTGCCGAAGGCGGCGTCCGGGGCCTGCGCGGTGCCCCGGACGCGGCCTTCGGCAGCTGCTACGGGGGCGGTTCTGTGGCAAAATGGGGCATGCCTCGAATCATCTGCCCCCGCTGCAACCGCCCCGAATCCCGCTGCCTGTGCGCGCTGATCCCCAGCCTGCCCAGCCGCACCCGCGTGCTTATCCTGCAGCACCCCAGCGAGGTCAACCACGCCCTCAACACCGCCCGCCTGGCGGCGCTGGGGCTGGTGAACGCCGAGTTGGTGGTGGGCGAAACGGTTGACGCGGCGCTGCTGGACCCGCCCGGCTACCGCGCCTGCCTGTTGTTCCCCGGCGAGGGCGCGCAGCCGCTGGCCGCCAGTGCCGCGGGGCAGCAGCCAATGCTGCTGGTGGTGCCCGATGGCACCTGGCGCAAGGCGCGCAAGCTGCTGCACCTCAACCCTGCGCTGGCGGCGTTGCCGCGGGTGACCCTCGACGGTGCGCCGCCTTCGCGCTACCGCTTGCGCAAGGCGCCCGCGGCCGGCGCGCTGTCTACCATCGAGGCCATCACCCAGGCCCTGGAAGTGCTGGAGGCACCTGCGTCATTCCAGCCGCTGCTGGCGCCTTTCGACGCGTTGATCGATGGGCAGATCGCGGCCATGGGCGAGGACGTCTACCGGCGCAATCACGTCCAGGAGTGAATCGGCCAGCCGGCCTTTTCGGCGTGTTCGCGCAGCACCGGGTCGGGGTTGACCACCTGGGGGTGGTCGACCTTGAGCAGCAGCGGCAGGTCGTTGCGTGAGTCGGAATAGAAGGTTGCGCCCTCGAGGTTTTCTTCTTCCTGGTCCAGCCATTCCAGCAGGCGGGTGATCTTGCCTTCGCGGTAGGTCAGGGTGCCCACGGTGGCGCCGCTGTACACGCCGTGCTGCACGTCGAGGTCGATGGCCAGGATCTCGTCCACGCCCAGGCGCTCGGCGATGGGGCCGACCAGGTGGGTGCCCGAGGCAGAGATGATCAGGATGCGGTCGCCCGCCCGGCGGTGGGCGGCGATGGTCCTGGTGGCTTCGCTGAAGATGATGGGCTCGATGAAATCCTCCACCCAGGGGCCCACCAGGTGCTCGACCTCCTCGGGGGTGCGGCCGATCATGGGTTCCAGGCTGAAGGCCATGTAGTCTTCCATGGCCAGCTTGCCCTGGCTGTAGGCGTCCATCAGTTCGTTGTTCTTGCGCATGAACGATTCGGGGTCGACCCAGCCCAGGCGGGCCATCTGTTCGCTCCACAGGGTTGCGCAGTCGCCGTGGATGAGGGTTTCGTCCAGGTCGAAGATTGCCAGTGCCATACAAGTAGTCCTTCAGATTGATTCACACAATAATTTCAGCCACGCCAATTTCAGCCGCACCGCTATCCGGCTTTTGATCTTGATCCCGTGCGGCTCTTGATCTTGATTGTGTGCCCCATAAAGCGCCAGGGCCGACTGGAGGCGTTGGCCAAGCGGTCCACGGCGTAGCCGGGGAAGACGGAACCGGAGGCGCTTCTATTCCGGGCCGTCGGCCGCTTGGGCGACGCCGGAGGGAGGGGACCCGCAGCGAAGCGGAGGGACCAAGCAGGGGCAAGCCTTTTTTGGTTACTTTTTGAGGCGTCTGTCAAAAAGTGACTCGGCGTAAGGCCGAAAAGGTGATTGTGCATCACCCTCGGTAATGGATATGTTCACGATATGTGGATCCCGCTTTTGAGGGTTTCGGACATATCCATTTTCGCGGTGCGATCACCGACCGTTTCGCCCTTACGGCGACTCACTTTTTTTCAAACGCCAAAAAAAGTAAGCAAAAAACGCTTGCCCCTGCTTGGGCCCTCCGCTGCGCTACGGGTCCCCTCCTTCCGGCGCCGCTCAACGGGCAGACGGCACCCGCTATAGAAGCCTGCGGGTTACCGTCTCTTCGGCCTGCGGCCTCGGCCCTTCGGGCAGCCCGTTGATCGACGCCTCCAGTCGGCCCTGGCGCTTTACGGGGCATACAATCAAAAGCCAGATCAAGATCAAAAGCCAGATCACAAGCAGATCAACAGCAGATCAACAGCGGATCAACAGCGGATCAACATCAAAAGCTCTTTTGTCAGGCTACCTCACAAAGTGCCTGTGCATCGATAGCCAGCGACACCCGTTGCCCGTTGGGCAGCAAATCGCTCGCCGAGCGGTTGAGCACGTCCACCACCAATTCCACGCCACGCGCATGCACCCGGTAGCGAATCACGTTGCCCAGCAGGCTGTGGCTACGGATCTCGCCTTCCAGCTCGCCGGTCAGGCTCAGGCTGATGGCCTCCGGGCGGATGGCCAGGCGGGTGTGCACCGGACGTTGCAGCAGTTTGCCGGCCTGGTCGCTGTCGAGCAGGTTGTAGTTGCCGATGAAGCCGGCGGCGAAAGCGTCGGTGGGCGCGGTGTAGAGGCTCTGGGCGTCGCCGCTCTGCACGATCAGGCCCTTGTTCATCAGGAAAATGCGGTCGCTCATGGTCAGGGCTTCTTCCTGGTCATGGGTGACGAAGATGGTGGTCAGCCCCAGTTCCTGCTGGATGGCGCGGATCTGTTCGCGCAGGTGCTTGCGGATGCGCGCGTCCAGCGCCGACAGCGGTTCGTCCAGCAACAGCAGGCGCGGGCGGGTGACCAGCGAGCGGGCCAGGGCCACGCGCTGGCATTGGCCGCCGGACAGCTGGTGCGGGTAGCGGTTGGCCAGGTCGTGCAGCTCCACCAGGCGCAGGGCCTCGTCCACGCGCTGGGTGACCTGGTCCTTGGCGACTTTCTGCATGCGCAGGCCGAAGGCCACGTTCTGCTGCACGGTCATGTTGGGGAACAGCGCGTAGCTCTGGAACACCATGCCGATGTCGCGCTTCTGCGGGCTCAGCGGCACCAGGTCGTGGCCGTCCAGCAGGATGCGCCCGCTGTTCACCGGGGTCAGCCCGGCGATGCAGCGCAGCAGGGTCGACTTGCCGCAGCCCGAGGGGCCCAGCAGGGTGACGAATTCGCCGCGGGCGATGGTGAAGTTGATGTCGCTGAACACCGGGGTGTCGCCGTAGTGCTTCTGCAGTTGTTCGACGCTGACGAAACTCATATCAGTCTTTGTCCTTGTTCAGGCGGTTGGCGGCCCAGGTCAGCACCAGCACGAACACGAAATAGGAAATCACCAGCGCGCTGTTGAAGTGCCCGCTGCTGTTGCGCATGTTGTTCAGGTACACCTGCAGGGTCTCGTAACGGGTGCCCACCAGCAGGTTGGCGAACACGAACTCGCCGAACAGGAACGAGAACGACAGCAGCAACGCCACCAGCAGGCCCTTGCGCAGGTTGGGCACCACCACCAGCAGCGCCGCCTTGAAGGTGCTGGCGCCCAGCAGGTGGGCGGCGTCCATCAGGTCGCGCAGGTTGATGGCCTGCAGGTTGTTGGTGATGGCCCGGTACATGAACGGCAGCGCCACGGTGAAGTAACAGCCGATGAGGATCCACGGCGTGCCGACCATGGCCATGGGCCCGGAGCCGTACAGCTGCAGCAGGCCCACCGACGACACCACCGGCGGCACCGCGAAGGGCAGCAAAATGAGGATGTTCATCAGCGCGTCCAGGCGCGGGAAGTGGTAGTGCACCACGAACAGCAGCGGCAGGATCAGCACCACCGACAAGGCCAGCGAGCCCACGCAGACGATCAGCGACTGGCCGAAGGCGTGCAGGAAACGCGTGTCGCTCCACAGCTGCACGTACCACTGGAACGTCAGGCCACTAGGCAGGATGGTCGCTGACCAGCTGGTGGCCAGGGAGTAGAGCAGGGTGCCCGCCAGGGGCAGCAGCAGGATCAGGAACAGCAGCCACACCACCACGCGGTGGTACAGCGCCGCCGGGCTGGCTTCAGCGCGCGACATGGTAGCTCCTCTTGAGTAGCCACTGGTGGACTACGGTGACCAGGGTCATCATGCCCACCAATATCATCGCCAGGGCGGCGGCCAGGTTGGGGTTCAGGCTGATGTCGCCGGCCACCATGGCGGCGATGCGGATGGGCAGCACGTTGAAGTTGCCGGTGGTCAGCGCGTACACCGTGGCGTAGGCGCCCAGGGCGTTGGCCAGCAGGATCACGAAAGTGCCCAGCAGCGCCGGGGTCAGCACCGGCAGGCCGATGTGCCGCCAGTACTGCCAGGCGCTGGCGCCCAGCAGCGCGGACGACTCGCGCCAGTCCTCGCGCAGGGCGTCGAAGGCCGGGTACAGCAGCAACACCCCCAGGGGTATCTGGAAGTAGGTGTAGAGGATGATCAGCCCGGTCTTGGAGTACAGGTTGAAGTCCTCGATGATGCCGGCCTGCTTGAGGATCATGGTCAGGCTGCCGTTGAAGCCCAGCAGGATGATGAAGGCGAACGCCAGGGGCACCCCGGCGAAGTTGCTGGTCATGTTGGCGAAGGCGCTGACGAAGTCGCGCAGCTTGGAGTCGACCCGGCGCAGGGAGTAGCTGCCCAGCACGGCGATGATGATGCCGAACAGGCTCGACCAGAAGCTGATCTCCAGGCTGAACTGCATGGCCTGGCGGTAGAAGCGCGAGCTGAAGGCGCTGATGAAGTTGTCCAGGCTCCAGCCGCTGTCGGTCTGCAGGCTGTGGATGGCGACCCACAGCAGCGGGGCGATCTGGAAGATGAAGAATACGGCGGCGAAGGGTATCAGCAGCAGGATGGCCCAGCCGCGCCCTCTGGTTGGCTGGCTCACTTGAGCAACTCCCGGCACAGCGGTTTGTCGTGGGGCACGCCCAGCAGCTCGCACAGCGTGCCGCACAGCTCGGTCTGGCGCGGGCGTGCCGCGAGGTCGAGGCTGAAGGCGTCGCCCAGCACGAACAGCGGCACTTGCCGTTCTTCGGGCAGCAGCCCGTTGTGGGAGCGGTCGTTGTTCATGCCGTGGTCGGCGGTAATCAGTACCTGGTAGCCGGCGTCGAGCCAGCCTTGCAGGTAATCGGCCAGGATCACGTCGGCGCCGCGGGCGCTGTTGCGGTACTGGGCGCTGTCGAGGCCGTGCTTGTGCCCGGCATCGTCGATGTTCATGGGGTGGATCAGCAGGAAGTCAGGCTGGTGCTTGAGACGCAGGTCCTCGCCGTCGGCGAACAGGTGCGAGTCGGGGTAGTTGTCCGCCCAGTAGAAGTGCCCGAACTGGATGGGCAATTGCGGCGCCTGGGTGTGGCGGTCGCGGGCGGCATTGAACGGCGAGCGGTTGTACAGTTCGCTGACCCAGTGGTAGGCGGCCGCGGCGGTGACCTTGCCGGCCGCGCTGGCGTAGTGGAACACGCTGCGCTGGTTGGACAGGCGGCTGACGTTGTTGTGCACCACGCCGCTGTCGATGGGCGCCACGCCGGTGAGAATGCATTCGTACAACGGCCGCGACAGCGCCGGCAGCTCGCACTCAAGCTGGTACAGCGCGGCCTTGCCGGCGCCGACGTAGGCCTGCAGGTGGCCCATGGCGTGCTCGGCGACCTGGTAGCTGAGGCCGTCGAGCAGGACCAGGATGGTTTTGTGGGACATGGTTTCGCCTCTGAATACTCTGTTGCCAGGGCTTGCACAGATGTGGGAGCTGGCTTGCCAGCGAGCTTTTCAGCGCCCCAAAAAGCTCGCTGGCAAGCCAGCTCCCACAGGTATCAGTTCATCTCGATGATGACCTGCTCGTTCCACTTCTGCGGCAGCTCCTTGGAGCTCTTCTCCCAGGCGTCGGCGTTCTTGATCGGCTTGGCGTTCTTGTACTGCTCGTTGGGCAGCAGCTTGGAGGCGACGTCATCCGGCAGCTTCAGGTGCTCGGCACGAATCGGCCGGGCATGGCCGCGCGCCAGGTTGAACTGGCCTTCGTCGCTGAAGATGTATTCACGCGCAAGCTTCGCCGCGTTCGGGTGCTTGGCGTATTTGTTGATGATGGTGGTGTAGCCGGAAATCACCGTGCCGTCGGAGGGGATCAGCACCGTGAAGCGGGTGGGGTCGATCTTGTCGCGGTAGCTCAGGCCGTTGAAGTCCCACACCACGCCCACTTCCACTTCACCCTTTTCCAGGGTCTGGATGGTGGGGTTGGCCAGCGACAGGCGCTTCTGCTGGGCCAGCTTGGTGAACAGCTCCAGGCCCGGCTGCAGGTTGCTTTCGTCGCCACCACGGGCGATGGCTGCGGCCAGCACGCCGTTGGCCGCCTGGGCCGCGGTGCTCACGTCACCGATGGCCACCTTGTACTTGCCTTTCTCCAGGTCCGCCCAGCTCTTGGGCGCGTCTTCATCCTTGACCAGCTGCTTGTTGATGATGAAGGCGATGGTGCCGGTGTAGGCCAGGGCCCAGTGGCCGTCCTTGTCTTTCGCCCAATCCGGCACCTGGTCCCAGGTGGTCGGCTTGTAGGGCTGGGTCACGCCCTGCTTCTCGGCGATGGGGCCGAAGGCGGCGCCCACGTCGCCGATGTCGGCGCTGGCGTTGTCTTTCTCGGCGGCGAACTTGGCCACTTCCTGGGCCGAGCTCATGTCAGTGTCCATGTGGGTCAGGCCGTACTTGGCCAGCAGCCCCGCCCAGGTGCCTTTCCAGTTGGCCCAGTCATCGGGCATGCCGACGCTGTTGACCGCGCCTTCGGCCTTGGCGGCCGCTTCCAGGGTGTTCAAATCGACGTCGGCAGCCATGGCGTTGATGCTCATGGTGATGCCCATGCCTACCAGTGATGCCAGGAAAAGCTTTTTCATCCGAAGCTCCTTGGGCGCGTTCAGCGAACGCTGGTTTTTATCTGGACGGTGTCGCGAGGTGGTCTAGATCAGCAAGACCTGAGCCAATCTAGGTGGGGGTGATGACAATTTGATGTATGGCGGGCTGGCGCGGGCCTTGCAGCGGCCTTGGCGCTGCCCGTGGGGAATAAGCGTAGTTCAGATTTAACTGCCTGATCTGCAACGGCTTGCGCTGCTTGATGTAGGGCTTTTCCGCGATGCTTGTCATCCCGCGGTCATTTATTTTGCCTAGGCTGCAGCCATGGCCCACCGCCGCCAGCGCTGCCCCTTTTTGTCGCTGGTCTAGTCCAGACAGGTTGAAACGATGCGTAACAGTGCACCCCGAGCCGTCACCGCCATCTGCCAGGCGCTGCAAGAGCAAATCCAGCATGGCCTGCTGGCCGCCGGTTGCAAGCTGCCGGCCGAGCGCAAGCTCAGCGAAGTGTTCGACACCACGCGCATCACCCTGCGCGAGGCGCTGGTGCAACTGGAGGCCCGGGGGCTGATCTACCGCGAGGAGCGCCGCGGCTGGTTCATCTCGCCGCCACGCCTGACCTACGACCTGATGAAGCGCAGCCACTTCCACGCCATGGTCCGCGAGCAGGGCCGCGAGCCGTCCACCCAGCTGCTGTCAGGCCGGCTGGTGCCCGCGTCGGCGGCGATCTGCGCCAACCTGCAATTGCCGCCGCTGTCCAGCGTGATTCAGCTGTGCCGCACCCGCTGCATCGACCAGCGCCTGGTGCTGTACGTGGAGCACTACCTGAACCCGCAGTATTTCCCCGGCATTCTCGATTTGGACCTGAACCAGCCGCTGACCGAGATCTACGCGCGTCACTACGGCATCGAGTATGGCCGGGTGCGTTTTGAAATGGCGCCGACGGCGCTGCGGGCCGAGGCCGCCAGTGCGTTGCGGGTGTCACTGGGCAGCCCCGGGTTGCGCATCACCCGGGTCAACCATGACCAGCAGGGGCGGCTGATCGACTGTGACCTGGAGTATTGGCGGCACGACGCCATCCGGCTCAGTGCCGATGTCTCGCCGCCTTGATTTCCACTTCCGTCAGCCAGAACAGCGACGCCTGGCCGATGCGCAGCGACGCCTCGGGCGGTGACAGTTCCCAGATCTCGCCGTCGTAGATCTGGAAGGTCTGGCCGCTGCGCGAGTAGCGTTCGCCCTGGTAGTTGAAGCTGTAGCCGGCCTTGCGCACGCGCTCCAGGTAATGCTGGCGCGCGGCGCGCTGCTCGGGCGGTGAGCTGAGCTCCGAGACCATGCCGATGAAGCTGTCCAGCGGGTAGTCGAAGCAGCGCAGCGCCTGGCGGTTGGCGTAGATGAAGCGCGGGTTGTCACTGCCGTCGTGGGCCAGCAGGCCGTAGGGCGCCTGGTCGTGCACCCACGACAGGTCCACCGGCGCGCCGGGGATGGCCATGGGCAGGTGCTTGCCGGTGTGCCTGAAATACGCCTCGTCGATTTGCATCAGCTGGCTGGCAAGGTCGGGGCCAAGCATCGCGGGTTCCCTCTACTGCACTTGGAAGAAGTCGAAGCCACAACGCTAACCCGTGTGGCGCCCTAGGTCTATTGTCGGATCGGACAAACTCAGGTCGAAGGTGCAGCGGCCTCCGCTGTCACCGTGCCACCGGCACTGGTCACCACCTGCACGCTCAGGCGCGGGGTGGCCAGGTCCAGGCCGGACTCGTCCAGCTGGCGCTTGAGCGCCAGGTTGAACGCCCGCGACACTTCCCATTGCTTGATGGGCGCGGTCTTGAAGCGGGCACGCAGGATGGCTGTACCAGACTCGAAACTTTCCACGCCCTGGATCTCCAGCGGCGACCAGATGTTGCGCCGTTGCAGCGGGTCGGTGCGCATTTTCTGGCCCACGTCGCGCATCAGCTTGATGGCGGTGTCGATGTCCATGGTATGCGGCACGTTGACCCGGAAAATCGCGTAGCCGAACTCCCGCGAGTAGTTCTTGATGCTCTTGATCTCGCTGAACGGAATGGTGTGGACGATACCGTCGATGTCGCGCAGGCGCACGGTGCGGATGGTCAGGCCTTCCACCGTGCCCAGGTGGCCGCCGACGTCCACGTAGTCGTCGATGGCCAGGGAGTCCTCGATGATGATGAACAGGCCGGTGATCAGGTCGGCGACCAGCGACTGGGCGCCGAAACCGATAGCCAGGCCAATGACGCCGGCACCGGCCAGCAGCGGCGTGACGTTCATGCCCATGTTGGCCAGGGCGACGATGGCGGCGATGATGAAGATGGCGATGAACAGCACGTTGCGGATCAGCGGCATCATGGTTTGCGCGCGGGCGTTGGCCAGGCCCTTGCGCGAGTGCGTAAGGGCGTGGTGCACGGCGGTGTCGGCCAGGATCCACACCAGCCAGGCCAGGATCAGCGTGCCGGCCAGGCTGAACAGCTTGACGCTGATGTCATGGCCGTCGCCCTCGGTGAAGCGGATCAGCGACATGCCCCACACCCGCAGGCCCAGCTCGATGAAGCACAGCCAGATCAGCAGGTGCACCAGGGTGTAGCCGAAGTTGCGCAGGCGTTCGGAGTACACCGCGTGGCGCTTCATGCGCTTGTGCGGGCGCACGGCGTGGCGGCGTACCAGGCCGTTGCAGACCATGCACAGCACCAGCAGCACCGTGCACACCAGCGACTGGCGCAGCACCGTGCTGGTGTCGCCGGCGTCGATGAAGGTGGCCAGCAGCGAGATGCCCACCAGCACCAGCGCCGGCAGGTACCAGAAGGTGCCGAGGATCTCGATGGTGTCGCTCAGCGCGCGGCGGGTGAGGCGCCGGGCCAGCGGCTGGTTGCGGATGAGGTGGGCCACCGGGCGGCGGAAGCGCAGGATGAACATGCCGGTGCACAGCGCCGCCAGCATGTTGGCCAGGGTGGCGGCGGTGTGGGCCAGGTGCGAGCCCAGGCTGGCCACCAGGCGCGGGTCGTTCAGCGCTTCGCCGAAGGCGGCGAAGCTGCCGATCAGCCACAGCGGCCGGAACGCCTGGTGGCGCAGGATGTACAGGGCGCGGTGGCGGTGCGGGCCGTCGAGCAGCGAGAAGGCCACCACGCAGATGGCCGAGAAGCAGGTGCCCACCACCAGCGCGTAGGCCAGCACCATGGCCAGGTCCTTGCCCAGCGACGAGGGCAGGGCGTAGCCCACCCACACGGTGATGATCAGCGCCACCAGCCACGGCCCCAGCTTGCGCAGGGCGAAGCGCAGCAGGTCGAGGGTGCGCGGGTGCTGGGGCAGTTCCTCGCTGAGGCCGAAGCGCATGCGGATGTGGTGGCTGATCCAGTTCAGGGCGTAGGCCAGCAGGCTCCACACCAGGATGATCAGCACGAAGCCGAAGATGATCGGCGGCCACTGGGCCACCGGCAGCATCAGGTCGGACAGCTCTTGCCCGGCCTGGTCGAACTCGTTGGACCAGCGGTTGAACGGGCTGTCTTCGCCGGCGAACTGTTTCTCGAACTGCCCCAGGGTGCTGCCGATCAGCCCCAGCACGCCTTCTTCACCGGCCGGCTGGGCCTTCTTGGTGGTGTCGCGCAGGCGCTTGAGGTCGGTGAGCAGTTGCGTGCGCTGCTGGTCGTTTTCCAGGGAGTTGATCACCTGGTCCAGTGACTGCGCCAACGGCTCGGTGGGTTGTGGCTGGGCTTTCTGGCCGCTGCCGAGCAGGCTCGGCAGGCCGGCCGCCTCAGCCTGTGGCAGCACGGCCAGCAGGCAGGTCAGCAGGAGGAAAAACAGGGCAGGCAGACGCAAGGAGACAGACACTCGACAATGAACCCAGGGTAATTCTGATCGAGGGAGTGTACGAGGCGCCAAGGCCCAAGGCGAGCGGTTATGCGCCGATTCGCACGAGGATTTTATACAGGACTATTCCGAGCAGGCAGAGCATGCCGAGCCAGAGCATCAGCACGCCGATATTGCGTTCGCGCAGGCTGAAGCCGAAGGTCAGCAAGCCGAGGCTGGCACTGACCTGGATGAGCAGGGCGGTGAATTCGTCCATGACCGTTGTCCTTGTGCGAGGGGGCCTGTACTAAGTTTAGGCCCGCCAGCGCAGCCGGGTTTGATCCGGATCATGAAATTTACCCCGTAGCAGCTGCCGCAGGCTGCGTCCGGCCCTGACGCGGTTCGGCGCCATTGGACGCGGCCTGCGGCCGCTACTACGGGGTGGCGGGGTTACGGCAGCTCGCGGCTGCGGTAGAACGCTTCCAGCACCTTCACCAGGTGTGCCAGGTCCTGGCTGCCGCACAGCTCGCGGATGGAGTGCATGGCGAACGTCGGCAGGCCGATGTCCACGGTGCGCACGCCCAGGTGGCTGGCGGTAATCGGGCCGATGGTGGAGCCGCAACCCATGTCGCTGCGCACCACGAAGCTCTGCACCGGCACTTCCTCGGCCATGCACAGGTGGCGGAAGAAACCGGCGGTCTCGCTGTTGGTGGCGTAGCGCTGGTTGCTGTTGACCTTGATCACCGGGCCGGCGTTGAGTTTCGGGCCGTGGTTGGCGTCGTGCTTCTCGGCGTAGTTGGGGTGCACGCCGTGGGCGTTGTCGGCCGACACCAGCAAGGAACGCTGGATGGTGCGCACGAAGTCGTCGCCGTCGGGCAGCAGGCGCCGCAGGGTCTGCTCCAGCATCGGGCCGTCGGCACCGCAGGCCGAGCACGAGCCGATTTCCTCGTGGTCGTTGGCCACGAACACGCAGGTTTCCTCGCTGTCGGCGTTGAGCAGCGCCTGCAGCGCGGCGTAGCACGACAGCAGGTTGTCCAGGCGCGCGCCGGCGATGAACTCGCCATGCAGGCCCACCACCGCAGCGTTCTGGGTGTCGTAGAAGCTCAGTTCATAGTCCAGCACCACGTCGGCGTTCAGGCCGTGTTCGCGGGCCAACTGGTCGGTGAGCAGGGCGCGGAAGTCCGGGCGCTCGTCGCCGGCCACCTGGGCCAGGATCGGCGGCAGCTCGGTCTGGGCGTTGATGGCCCAGCCCTGGTTGGCTTCACGGTTGAGGTGAATGGCCAGGTTGGGGATCACGGCGATCGGCAGCTTGAAGTCGATCAGCTGGCTTTCCACCTTGCCGTCGCGGCGGAAGGTGACACGGCCGGCCAGCGACAGGTCGCGGTCGAACCACGGCGCCAGCAGGGCGCCGCCGTAGACTTCGACGCCCAGCTGCCAGAAACCCTGGCGCTGCAGCTCGGGCTGCGGCTTCACGCGCAGGCACGGGCTGTCGGTGTGGGCGCCCACCAGGCGGATGCCGCCCAGCAGGGGCGAATGACGGCCCAGCTTGAAGGCGATGATGGAGGAGTCGTTGCGGGTCAGGTAATAGCGCCCGCCGGCCACGGTGGCCCAGGTGTCGCGCTCGTCGAGGCGTTGGTAGCCGGCCGCTTCCAGGCGCATGGCCAGGCTGGCGGTGGCGTGGAAGGGCGTGGGGGAGGCCTTGAGGAAGTCGATCAGGCCCTGGTTCAAAGCTTCGCGCATAGTTGGCTCCAGACAGCAATGGCGCGAGTTTAACGTATTGAACGCAGCTGTGGGCGCGTTTGTAGCCGCTGCAGTCAGGCTGCGCTGGCCCGCTTGTGCACTGGAGATATTCAGTGTGGTCGAGGGCCAGCGCAGCCTGCGGCAGCGGCTACGGTGGAAGGTTTCAAGGCGGGCGCCGTCAGAACGGCGCGGGGCACTCGAAGCGCACGCGCTCACCGGTGGTGGGGTGGGTGAAGCTCAGCATGCTGGCGTGCAGGCACAGCCGCGGGTACGCCGCCAGGGCCTCGGGGTGCGCATACAGGCCGTCGCCCAGCAGCGGGTGGCCGATGGACAGCATGTGCACGCGCAGCTGGTGCGAGCGGCCGGTGATTGGCGTCAGCTCCACGCGGCACCAGTCGCCGCAGCGCTCCAGCACCTTCCAGAAGGTCAGGGCGTGCTTGCCCTGCTCGTGGTCCACCACGTGGCGCGGCTTGGTGGGCGGGTCGTAGCGCAGCGGCAGGTCGATGCTGCCACTGTCCAGTTCCGGCTGGCCCCAGGCCAGGGCGGTGTAGGCCTTTTCGGTTTCGCGGTCATGAAACTGCCGCGACAGCTCGCGGTGGGTGTCGGCGTCGCGGGCCAGCAGAATGATGCCCGAGGTTTCCCAGTCCAGGCGGTGCACGATGCGCGCCTCGGGGTAGCCGTTTTCCTGCAGGCGGGTGATCAGGCAGTCCTTGTTGTCCTCGGCACGGCCAGGCACCGACAGCAGCAGGGTCGGCTTGTTGATCACCAGGATGGCGTCATCCTGATGCAGGATGTGGATGTTCGACAGCGGCATTGAAATTGTCTCGGTAGAAACGCCAACGGCGATTGTCGGTATTCCCACCAGGGGACACCGGCAATCGCCGCGGGTGCTGCCAGGCCGTGTTAGCGGTCAGGCAGGGTGATGTTGAGTTCCAGGATCGAGCAGCTGCCCTGGTTTTCCAGCGCCACCTGTACGTCCTCGTTGCCGATATTGACGTACTTGCGGATCACTTCCACCAGCTCCTTCTGCAGGGCAGGCAGGTAGTCCGGGGTGCTGCGCTGGCCACGTTCGTGCGCCACGATGATCTGTAGACGCTCTTTCGCTACCGACGCGGTATTGACCTTTTTGGAACGAAAGAAGTCAAAAATGCTCATCAGTTACCCCCAAAGAGCCGCTCAAAGAATCCTTTCTTCTGCTGTTCGAGGAAGCGGTGTTCCACGTTCTTGCCCAGCAGTCGGTCGACGGCGTCGCTATAGGCCTGGCCGGCGTCGCTCTGGTCGTCGAGGATGACCGGCACGCCCTGGTTGGAGGCCTTGAGCACCGCCTGGGACTCGGGAATCACGCCCAGCAGGGTCACCGACAGGATCTCCTTGACGTCTTCCACGCCCAGCATCTCGCCCTTGCTCACGCGCTCGGGGTTGTAGCGGGTCAGCAGCAGGTGTTCCTTGATCGGGTCTTCGTTGCGCTCGGCGCGGCGCGACTTGCTGGCCAGCAGGCCCAGCATGCGGTCCGAGTCACGTACCGAGGACACTTCGGGGTTGGTGACGACGATGGCTTCGTCGGCGAAGTACATGGCCAGGTGGGCGCCAGTCTCGATGCCCGCCGGGGAGTCGCAGACCACGAACTCGAAGGTTTCCTTGAGCTCCATCAGCACTTTTTCCACGCCTTCCTTGGTCAGCGCGTCCTTGTCACGAGTCTGGCTGGCCGCCAGCACGTACAGGTTCTCAAGGCGCTTGTCCTTGATCAGGGCCTGCTGCAGGTTGGCTTCGCCGTTCACCACGTTGACGAAGTCGTACACCACGCGGCGTTCACAGCCCATGATCAGGTCGAGGTTGCGCAGGCCCACGTCGAAGTCGACGATGACAGTCTTGTGGCCGCGCAGGGCCAGGCCGGTACCGATGGCGGCGCTGGTGGTGGTCTTGCCCACACCACCTTTGCCGGATGTAACCACGAGAATCTTGGACAAGGTGTATCACCCCTAATGAAAAAGGATTGCTAGTCCCTGAATGAAAGCATGACTTGTAAACAACTGCAGTCGGCAGGCCGTGATAATGGCCGTTTGCCGCCAAGTTTAAAAGTTGTACGGAAAATGGCGGCAGTATCCGTTAAAGGCGGGTGATGTTCAACACATCACCAGACAAGCTGACTTGTACGCCTGCCCCCCACAAGGGGTCGCGGCGCAGGTCTTCCGAGACCTTGTACTGGCCGGCGATGGACAACAGCTCGGCGCCCAGGTGCTGGCAGAAGATGCGCGCCTTTGTGTCGCCCTTGATACCCGCCAGGGCACGGCCGCGCATTTGGCCGTACACATGGATGTTGCCATCGGCCAGAAGTTCCGCACCGGAGCTGACGGTGGCCATGACCACCAGGTCGCCCCCCGGAGCATAGACCTGTTGGCCGCTGCGCACCGGCAAGGTAATGATTTTCGTCGGATTTACCACCGGCGCCGGCGGTTTTTCCGGCGGCTTGGGCTTGGGCGGCTCCAATTCTATCGGCCGTTCGCGCGCGCCCGACGGCGGCAGCACCGGCAGGTCGATGGCGATGGCGGCGGCAATGTCCTCGATGCGGCTGGCGCGAATGGCCAGGGTGCGCAGGCCATGCTGGCGGCACACGCGCATCAGGCCGGGCAGGTCGACCGCCCCTTCACTGGCCGGCAGCTTGTCCAGCGCCAGTACCAGCGGGGTGTTGCTGAAGAAATTCGGGGCCTGGGCAACCTTGGCCGCCAGCTGGCGGTCCAGGCCTTCAAGGTTGTTGCGGGCCAGTTCCAGCACGGTGATGGCGAGCATGCTGCCCTTCAGCTGGAACACGTTTTCCTGGTCTAGCGGTTCGGTCTGGCTCATGGTCGGCAAAAAGGCGCCTTGTAACGAAAAGTGCCGAGACTTATAACGAGAACGCCCGCCAGCCGCAAGCCGGGCGAACCCATGTAGAATGCGCGGCCATGTTGTCTGTCCGGAATCTGTAATGGATCGCCCGCGTTTTAACCGAACCTTTCTTCACCCCCGTTTCTGGCCGCTGCTGCTGGGCCTGGGCCTGTTGTGGCTGGTGGTGCAGCTGCCGTACCGCGCCTTGCTGGTGATCGGCCGCCTGCTGGGCCTTGGCATGTACCGCATCGCCGGCGAACGCCGCCGTATTGCGGCGCGCAATCTGGAGCTGTGTTTCCCCGAACTACCGCTCGTCGAAAGAACCCGTTTGCTCAAGGAAAATTTCGCTTCCACTGGCATCGCCTTCTTCGAAATGGCCATGAGCTGGTGGTGGCCAAAGGCCCGCCTGGCGCGGCTTGCGCACATCGAAGGGCTTGAACATTTACAGGCTGCCCAGCAGGCCGGAGAGGGTGCCATCCTCATGGCACTGCACTTCACCACCCTGGAAATCGGTGCCGCGTTGCTGGGCCAGCGCCACACCATCGACGGCATGTACCGCGAGCACGGCAACCCGCTGTTCGACTTCGTCCAGCGCCAGGGCCGCGAGCGTCATAACCTCGATTCCCTGGCCGTGGAGCGCGAGGACGTGCGCGGCATGCTCAAGCTGCTGCGCAAGGGCCGCGCCATCTGGTATGCCCCCGACCAGGACTACGGCGCCAAGCAGGGCATTTTCGTGCCGCTGTTCGGCATTCCGGCGGCCACGGTCACGGCCACGACCAAATTCGCGCGGCTGGGCAAGGCCCGGGTCATTCCCTTCACCCAGCAGCGTCTGGCCGATGGCAGCGGCTACCGGCTGGTGATTCACCCGCCGCTGGCGGATTTCCCCGGCGAGAGCGAAGAGGCCGACTGCCTGCGCATCAACCAGTGGGTGGAAGCCTCGATTCGCGAGTGCCCGGAGCAGTACCTGTGGGCGCACCGGCGCTTCAAGTCGCGGCCGCCGGGCTCGCCTAGACTCTACGAAAAGCGCCGCCGGTAGCCCGTCGCAGCGACTGTCTTTGTGGGAGCTGGCTTGCCAGCGAGCTGTTGGGGCCCTGAAAGCTCGCTGGCAAGCCAGCTCCCACAGGATGTTTGCCGCTACAGGAGCACGCAATGCCTGCAATCACAGGCCTGATCCTCTCTGGCGGTGGCGCCCGCGCCGCCTACCAGGTGGGCGTGGTGGCGGCTATCGCGCAGCTGCTACCCACCGACGCCCCCAACCCTTTCCCGGTGATCGTCGGCACCTCGGCCGGCGCCATCAACGCCGTGACGCTGGCCAGCGGCGCCCGTCAATTCGTGCCCACGGTGCAGCGCCTGGAAGCGTTCTGGCGCGGTTTCGCCAGCCACCAGGTGGTGCGCAGCGACTGGCCCGGCGTGGTGCGCCAAGCCAGCCGCTTCATCCGTCACAGCCTGTTGGGCATTGGTGGCAGCGTGCCGGTGGCGCTGGTGGACAACGCCCCCTTGGGCGCGCTGCTGCGCGAGCGCCTGGACCTCACCGGCATCGAGGGCGCCCTGGCCGCTGGCGTCCTGCATGGGGTGGCGGTGACGGCGTTCGGCTACAGCTCCGGGCAGGCGGTGACCTTCTACCAGGGCAGCCGCGGCATCCAGCCCTGGCTACGCCACCGCCGTATCGGCGTGCCGACCCGCCTGACCGTCGAGCACCTGTTGGCCAGCGCCTCCATCCCACTGCTGTTCCCGCCGGTGCGCATTGGCGATGACTTCTACGGTGACGGCGCCATGCGCCAGTCCGCGCCCATCAGCCCGGCGCTGCACCTGGGCGCCGAGCGGGTGCTGGTGGTGGGCGTCAGCGGCAACGCCCGCGGCCCGGACGGCGGCCAACTGGCCGGCAGCGACCAGCAGCCGAGCCTGGCGCAGATCGGCGGGCACCTGCTCAATAGCGCCTTCATCGACAGCCTGGAAGACGACCTGGAACTGCTGCAGCGCCTCAACCAACTGGGGCGGTTGTTGCCGGCCGACGTGCACAGCGCGCCGCTGGGCTTGAACCCGGTGGAGGTGATGGTGGTGTCGCCCAGCCAGCCGCTGGACGAGATCGCCGCGCGGCACCGGCATGAACTGCCAGCGGCGTTGCGTCTGTTCCTGCGCGGGCCGGGGGCGACGAAAACCAGTGGGGCGGGGTTGCTGAGTTACCTGCTGTTCGAGGCGGGGTATTGCAGCGAACTGATCGAGTTGGGGCGGCGCGATGCGCTGGCCAAGCAGGCTGAAATCCTGGCCTTCCTCCAACCGCTATAACCGTCTGTGGGAGCTGGCTTGCCAGCGAGTTTTTCGGGCCTCAACAGCTCGCTGGCAAGCCAGCTCCCACGGGTGGGGTCAGGCCGTCAGGCGGTCGTCGCGGAAGTCGCGCAGGGCCTGTTCGATCTCTTCGCGACTGTTCATCACGAACGGGCCGTATTGCACCACCGGCTCGTTCAGCGGCTTGCCGGCGAGTACCAGTACCCGTGCGCCCTCGGCGCTGTCGATGCGCAGCTCGCCACTGTCACTCAAGCGCACCAGGCGGCTGGCCGCCACGCTGCCGGCATGGCCGGGCAGCTGCACCGCGCCTTCGTACACGTACAGCATCACCCGGTGCCCCTCGGGCAGGCGCGGGCTGATGCTGGCGCCGGCTGGCAGGCGCAGGTCAAACAGGTGCGGCTCGGTGTGTGGCCGCTCCACGGCGCCCAGTTGCTGCACTTGGCCGTCGTCGAAGGTGCCGGCGATGGCCACCACGTCGATGCCGGCCGGGGTGGTCAGGCGCGGAATGTCCTCGGGCTGGATGTCGCGGTAGCCGGGGGTGCCGAGCTTGTCCTTGCCAGGCAGGTTGAGCCACAGCTGGAAGCCGCGCATCACGCCTTCTTCCTGCTCGGGCATCTCGCTGTGAATGATGCCGCGGGCAGCGGTCATCCATTGCACGCCACCGCCTTGCAGCAGGCCGACATTGCCCAGATGATCTTCGTGGCGCATGCGCCCTTCGAGCATGTAGGTGATGGTTTCGAAGCCACGGTGCGGGTGCGGCGGGAAGCCGGCGATGTATTCGTCGGGGTTGTCGGAGCCGAACTCGTCGAGCATCAGGAAGGGGTCGAAGCGTTCGATGCCGGGGCCGCCGATAACGCGGGTCAGGCTTACGCCAGCGCCGTCGGAAGTGGCCTGGCCGGCTTGGATGCCGATGATCTTGCGAAATTGAGTCATTGCACAACTCCTGTAGGAGGGTGGGAATGGCTCTATTGTTACGCGGGAAATATCGAACGAATAGCGACTATTTTGGCTATCAACTATCGATGGAATTGATGCTTTGTGAAGGCGACGCCGCCTGGCGGCCGCTGCTACGGGTTTTGTAGCAGCGGCCGCCAGGCCGCGTCCGAAGCGCCGCGCTATTACTCGGCGATCTGCAGCTTGCGCGATTCGGTGTAGATGTAGCGCACCTTCTCGTACTCGAACGGCGTGTCCAGCGAGCCATAGCGGAAGCTGGTGGTGTAGCGCTTGTCCACCGCGCGCAACGCCCAGATTTCCGGGTGGCGGCTGCTTTCCTGGGACACGTTGAGGAAGTTGATCTGCGACTCGGCGCCGTAGTCGAACAGCAGGCCGGTGGTGTCACGCAGGTTCGACGGCCCGAACACCGGCAGCACCAGGTACGGCCCGGCCGGCACGCCATAGAAGCCCAGGGTCTGGCCGAAGTCCTCGGTCTGGTGCGGCAGGCCCATCTTCGTTGCCGGGTCCCACAGGCCGGCCACGCCGATGGTGGTGTTGAGCAGCAGGCGGCCGGTGATCTGCAGCGAGCGCTTGCCCTTGAGCTGCAGCAGGCTGTTGACCAGGTTCGGCACGTCGCCCAGGTTGCTGAAGAAGTTGCTCACGCCGCTGCGCAGGAAGCCGGGGGTGATGTAGCGGTAGCCGTTGACCACCGGCAGGAACACCCACTCGTCGAAGCGGTAGTTGAAGTGGTAGACGCGGCGGTTCCAGTTCTCCACCGGGTCGTAGACGTTCAGCGCGGTCAGGCTCGAACGCTCGAACTCGCGCTGGTCCAGGCCGGGGTTGAACTTGAGCTGCTTGAGCGGCTCGGTGAAGCCATCGGCGTCGGCGTGGGTCGGTTGCTCGTCGGCGTGGGCCATGCCGGCACACAGCAGTGCGGCGGCCAGGAGGAAGGTCTTAGCCACGGAAGAACTCCAGCATGGCGTCGGCGTTGACGCGGTAATTGAGGTTGCCGCAATGGCCACCGTGGGGGTAAACGGTCAGGCGGTCGCCGAACGTCTTGCGCAGGAAACCCAGGTCGCCCGGGCCGAGGATGATGTCGTCGGCGTTGTGCATCACGGCGATTTTCGGGCTGTCGTGCAGGTAGTCCTTGAGGGCGTACAGGCTCACCTCGTCCACCAGCTGCAGCAGGCTGCCGCCGTCGGTGCGGGCGCGCCACATGGGGATGACCTGGTCGGTCAGGTAGCAGTCGAAGTCGCACTGCAGCGCGCGCTTGAGGAACGGCGTCAGGCTGGTGCCCTCGGTGATCGGGAACTTGGGCGGGGTAATCAGCCCGCGGCGGTTGATCAGGTCCGAGGTGAAGGCAATGTCGGCCGCCGAGAAGCGGAACGAGGTGCCGATCAGCATGGCCATCTGCTCGTTGGACAGGTGCTGCTTGGACTGCTGGATGTCATACAGCAGGGCATCGTTGAGGTCGATGTAGCCCTTCTGCTGGAAGTAGCGGGTGAGCTTCTGCAGCACCACTTCATAGAACGTGGTGGTGTTGTTGATGCCCTTCACCTGCGCCTGCACCAGCTTGTCCAGATTGCTGATGGAGGTGTACAGGTTCACCGGCGGGTTGAGCAGAAGTACCTTCTTGAAGTTGAAGCTGCGGCGGGTCTCGTCCAGCTTGCTGACGAAGGCGGCGTCCAGCGCGCCCAGGCTGTAGCCGGTCAGGTAGAAGTCGGTGACCGGCAGCTTGGGGTTCTGCGCGCGCACGGCTTGCATCACCCGGTACAGGTCTTCGGCGTCTTCCTTGGTGACCCCGGGCGTGGCGAAGCGCGAGGCGGCGCTCATGAAGTCGTAGCTGGTGGGCGACGACAGCTGCACCACGTGGTAGCCGGCCTGGTAGTACAGCTTCTTCAGGTACTCGGTGAGGCTACTGGTGTAGGGCGCGCCGGTGCCGGCGATGATGAAGATCAGCGGCGCGGCGTGGTCCTGGTAGGCCAGGCGGTAGCGCAGTTTTTTCACCGCCCAGAAGTTGTCGGGCAGGGTGAAGTCGCGGTCCGGGCGCAGGTTCAGTGTGTGGTCGGCCTGCTTGATGTCGTCATCGGCGGGCAACTTGGGGCGCAGGTCCGGCGGCGTCGAGGCGATGGTGGCTTCGAACGGGTTGGTCAACGGGTAGCCATAGGTGGCGACGTCGACATCCTTGGCTAGCGCGGACGCACTCAAAATGAGGCCGCCCAGCAAGGCAGCGAAGTGCAGTATTCGAAGCATGACGGTGTCCCTAAAAGGCGAAAGCTAAGTGAAGTACGCAGGCTCTGACCACCGCGTTGGTGGCAAGTTGCCCAGTATGACTGCTTTTGACACGCTAAATATTGTACGGGCGTGATACACCAACAGACACAATAGCTACATTGGCTGTTTTCGCCTTGCATAACAGGGCGGGGTGGTTATTCTTGGCGCCGTTTTTCCTTTCCGGAGTGTGTCATGTCCCGCCGTACGTCGCTGATCGTGCTTTTCGTCCTGGTTGCCCTGAGCCTGGCTGCCAGCTATGGCGTGCGTTACGGGTTGATGGAGGATGCCCGCTGGGTGGGGCTGTGCAGCGACGAGGCCAGCCGCTGGGAATGCCAGCTGCGCTCGGGGCTGGGCTACCTGATTCACTTCCGGATGATTTCCATGGCGGCGCTGGCGGCCGCCGTGGTCGGCTTCCTGGTGCCGCGCTGCCTGGGTTGGTGGCTTGCGGTCCTGGCGCTGGTCATCGGCATTCCGGGGCTGGTGCTGTACAGCGCCAGCCTGGCGGTGTTCGCCGTGGTGATCGCCGGCCTGCGCCTGGTAAGACGCTGATTTGGCGTCGCCTGCATCGCGGCCAAGGCCGGCTCCTACGCGGATCGGTGTAGGAGCCGCCCTTGGGCGCGATGAGGCCCGCGCGGTTACCGCGAGATGCGCAGGCTGCGCGCCAGCGCCCACGCCATCAGGCCGCTGACAATCGCCCACCACCAGGCCTGCTGGTTCTGCAGGCCTTCAATGGCCAGCTGCACCGGAATGCCCACGGCCACGATTGCCGTCAGCAGCAGCGCCTCGGGCCTGCGCACCCGCACTGGGCGCAGCAGGTACACCAGCGCCGGCAGCACCAGCGCCGCACTCGGGAAGCTGCGGTAGCGGGCGTCGAACACCAGCGCCAGCATCATCACCGCCGCCGCGAAGCCTGCGGCCCCCAGCCACCAGCCGCCACGGCGGTCCAGCCAGGCGAACAGGCGTTCGCGCCAGCCACTGCGTTGCGCCTGGGCCAGCACGCCATGGGCCAGCACGATCAGGTTCAAGCCCACCAGCAGCACCGCCCACACCCACTCTTCGGCGAAGCGCGCGTTGATGCGCACCAGCTCGCCCCAGGCGCCCAGGCTGCCGGCACCCACGGCCGCCAGCAACGGCAGCAGCAGGGCGCTGCGGCGGCTGTTCACCCGCCCGGCAAAGGCCAGGGTGGCCAGCCACAGCAGCACGCCGGCGCCCAGCCACTGTGGCCAGAACGGCACGTTGGTGACCGGGCCCTGCAGCACGCCCTTGTCCTGGCGGTCGGCGTCGAACAGGCCCCAGTAGCCGCCCACGGCGCCTTCGCTGGCGCGCTTCCACGGCTGGTCGAAGGCCTCGATCAGGTTGTAGTGCCAGCCGCGCTGCTCGGCCATGGCCACTACGCCGCGAATAAAGCGCGCCTCGTTGACGCGGCTGGGCAGGGCGGTCTCGCGCTGGCGGCCTTCGCTGGGCCAGCCGGTCTCGCCAATCAGGATGTCCTTGGGCGCGAAGCGCTTGGCGAACTCGTCATGCACCTGGGCCACATGGGCCAGGGCCTTGTCGATGCCGCTGGGGTTGTCTTCCCAGTAGGGCAGCAGGTGGATGGTGAGGAAGTCCACCTCCGGCGCCACTTCCGGGTACTGCAGCCAGAAGTCCCATACGTCAGCGTAGGTGACCGGCTGCTTGACCTGGCTCTTCACCTGGCGAATCAGCGTGGCCAACTGCTTGCCGGTGACCTCCTTGCGCAGCAGGGTCTCGTTGCCGACGATCACCGCCGTCACCACATCGGGGTTGGCGTTGGCGGCGGCGATCAGCGCCTTGATTTCCTTCTGGGTGTCCACCGGGTTGCCGTTAACCCAGGCACCGATCATCACCTTCAGGCCATGCTTGCGGGCAAGGGCGGGGATGCCCTCCAGGCCAGTCATGGAGTAGGTGCGGATGCACTCGAAACGGGTGGCCAGCAGCGCAAGGTCGGCGTCCATGCGCTCGGGGCGCAGCTTGAACGGCTGGTCGAACGGCGACTGGTCCTTGTCGAACGGCGTGTACGAGGCGCACTGCAGTTTATGCGTGGCGCTGGCCGCGTCGGGCAGCACCACCGGCTTGCCCAGCCCGTACCAGAAACCGGCGAGGGCAAGCAGACCGAGCACACAGGCAAACAGGTACGGCAACAGGGAGGAACGGGATGTGGCGGGCATTGGCTATTTTCGTCAGGCAACAAAGCCGCGCATGTTACCTGTATTTGCCCGGCGCTTATGCATTCACCATGCAAAGTTCGGGCAGACGACCGTTGGTCGGTGGCGCTAATGGCAAGGTGATGTCGTTTCTCGCTGCCTCAAGGTCGCAGCCAGAGCAGGATGCTCGGCCCGCGAGGTTGATGATCACTGGGCACTACAAGGCGATTTGCCAGCGCCGTGCACGCCAACGATGCTCGACCGTCGTCGAGCGCAGCCTTTTGGGGAAGTCTGGATGAAGATGAAGAAAATCCTGGGAGCGGCCACCGCTCTGGTACTTGCTGCAAGTTCCACCCTGGCCAGCGCCGAGACCAAGCCAACGTTGAGCATCGGCTATGTCGATGGCTGGTCCGACAGCGTCGCCACCACCTTCGTGGCCTCGGAAGTGATCAAGCAGAAGCTGGGCTACGACGTGAAACTGATGCCCGTGGCCACCGGCATCATGTGGCAGGGCGTGGCCACCGGCAAGCTCGACGCCATGCTGTCGGCCTGGCTGCCGGTTACCCACGGCGAGTACTGGGCCAAGAACAAGGACAAGGTGGTCGACTACGGCCCCAACTTCAAGGACGCCAAGATCGGCCTGATCGTGCCCGAGTACGTGGCCGCCAAGTCCATCGCCGACCTGAAGACCGACAAGACCTTCAAGGACAAGATCGTCGGCATCGACGCCGGTTCCGGCGTGATGCTCAAGACCGACCAGGCCATCAAGGACTACGACCTGACCGGCTACAAGCTGCAGGCCAGCTCCGGCGCCGCCATGACCGCCGAACTGGGCCGCGCCTACGACAAGCATGAATCCATCGCCGTGACCGGCTGGGTGCCGCACTGGATGTTCGCCAAGTGGAAACTGCGCTTCCTCGACGACCCGAAAGGCGTGTACGGCGCGGCTGAAACCGTGAACAGCATCGGCAGCAAGGAACTGGACACCAAGGCGCCGGAAGTGGCTACCTTCCTGAAGAAATTCCACTGGAACTCCAAGGACGAAATTGGCGAGGTGATGCTGGCCGTGCAGGAAGGCGCCAAGCCTGAAGCTGCGGCCAAGGACTGGGTCGCCAAGCACCCTGACCGCGTGGCAGAGTGGACTGCTAAATAACCCGCAACCGCTCTATACCGCAACTTCCAGAACCGCCGGGGTTAATAGCCCCGGCGGTTTTTTCGTTTCAGTGCGATGGCGAGCGGGTTTTATTATTGTCATAAGTAAGCTAAGCAACTATGTCGACTGGCAAAGCGGTAATGTCGATCTAATACTAAGGTCGTCTGGAGCCGCTTTCACAGCAGCCTAAAGTGGAACAGCGTCACCCCATCTGTGCTGCGAGGATAAAAACAATGAACGACAGCATTTACCTATCGATACAAAACAGCCCGCGCTTCAAGGAGCTGGTGCAAAAAAGGGAACGATTCGCCTGGATACTCTCGGCGATCATGCTTGGGCTTTATGCGGCGTTCATTCTACTGATCGCCTACGGCCCCCATATATTGGGCGCCAAACTGACCCCCGAATCGTCTATCACCTGGGGTATTCCCATTGGTGTCGGGCTGATTCTCAGCGCATTCATATTGACGGGCATCTACGTGCGCCGTGCCAACGGCGAGTTCGATGACCTGAACAAGGAAATTCTCAAGGAGGCGCAACAATGATCAAGCGATTATTGGCCAGCCTCGGCCTCCTTGGGTTCGCCCCGGCGCTGTTCGCCGCGGATGCCATTACCGGCGCCGTGCAGAAACAGCCACTCAACGTCTCGGCCATTGTCATGTTCGTGGTGTTCGTGGGCGCCACCTTGTGCATCACCTACTGGGCCTCCAAGCGCAACAAGTCCGCAGCCGACTATTACGCGGCGGGGGGGCGCATCACCGGTTTCCAGAACGGCCTGGCCATTGCCGGTGACTACATGTCGGCGGCGTCTTTCCTGGGTATTTCGGCCCTGGTGTTCACCTCTGGGTACGACGGCCTGATCTACTCCATCGGCTTCCTGGTGGGCTGGCCGATCATCCTGTTCCTGATCGCCGAACGCCTGCGCAACCTGGGCAAATACACCTTTGCCGACGTGGCTTCCTACCGCCTGAAGCAGACCGAGATCCGTACCCTGTCGGCCTGCGGTTCGCTGGTGGTGGTGGCGTTCTACCTGATCGCGCAGATGGTCGGCGCCGGCAAGCTGATCCAGCTGCTGTTCGGCCTGGACTACCACGTGGCCGTGGTGCTGGTGGGCATCCTGATGTGCCTGTACGTGCTGTTCGGCGGCATGCTGGCCACCACCTGGGTGCAGATCATCAAGGCCGTGCTGTTGCTGTCGGGTGCCACCTTCATGGCGCTGATGGTGATGAAACACGTCAACTTCGACTTCAACACGCTGTTCTCCGAAGCCATCAAGGTTCACCCCAAGGGCGAGGCCATCATGAGCCCCGGCGGCCTGGTGAAAGACCCGATCTCGGCGTTCTCCCTGGGCCTGGCGCTGATGTTCGGCACTGCGGGCCTGCCGCATATTCTGATGCGTTTCTTCACCGTGTCCGACGCCAAGGAAGCGCGTAAAAGCGTGCTGTACGCCACTGGCTTCATCGGCTACTTCTACATCCTCACCTTCATCATCGGCTTCGGCGCCATCCTGCTGGTCAGCACCAACCCGGCGTTCAAGGACGCGGCTGGCGCGCTGCTGGGCGGCAACAACATGGCGGCGGTGCACCTGGCCGATGCCGTGGGCGGCAGCATTTTCCTGGGCTTCATCTCGGCCGTGGCCTTCGCCACCATCCTGGCGGTGGTCGCCGGGTTAACCCTGGCCGGCGCCTCGGCGGTGTCCCATGACCTGTTCGCCAGCGTGATCAAGAAGGGCAAGGCCAACGAGAAAGAAGAGATCCGCGTCTCGAAAATCACCACCATCGCCCTGGGGATCCTGGCCATCGGCCTGGGCATCCTGTTCGAGAACCAGAACATTGCGTTCATGGTGGGCCTGGCGTTCTCCATCGCCGCCAGCTGCAACTTCCCGGTGCTGTTCCTTTCCATGTACTGGAAACGCCTGACCACCCGTGGTGCCATGATCGGCGGTTGGCTGGGGCTGATCAGCGCCGTGGGCCTGATGATCCTGGGCCCGACCATCTGGGTGCAGATCCTCGGCCACGCGAAACCCATTTACCCCTACGAATACCCGGCGCTGTTCTCCATGATCATTGCCTTCGTGGGTATCTGGTTCTTCTCCATCACCGACAAGTCCAAGGCGGCCGATGATGAACGGGCGTTGTTCATGCCACAGTTCGTGCGCTCGCAAACCGGCCTGGGCGCCAGCGGGGCAGTGGCCCACTAAGTTATAAAGCGCGTAATGAAAAGGCAGCCCTCGGGCTGCCTTTTTTGTATGGCTTTTTACCGGTTATATCCTGCCGAGCAATACCAGTATCAGCAGTACCACCAGCACTACGCCGATAATGCCCGATGGCCCGTAACCCCAGCTGCGGGAGTGCGGGAATACAGGAAGACCACCGATCAACAGCAGGATGAGAATGATGATAAGTATGGTGCCCATGGCGTTATCCTTTATTCGACTTTTGGGGTGCAGGCTTTTAGCGTCAGGAAAAAGCGTGACGGCTTATTAAGTCCGACTCTGGGGTTCGTAAAAAAGTCCGAAAATATTTTGCCCGCCGTTTACCGAACTTCCCCCACCCCCACAAACAACACCCCCCGTAGCAGCTGCCGAAGGCTGCGTCCCCAGCCCCGCGGTGCCCCGGACGCAGCCTTCGGCAGCTGCTACGGGCCGGGGTGCGTCCTACAAGCGCGGAAACAGTTTCGGAAACGTCTGACTTGAGCCTCGGGGGGCAGCGGGGCTAGTCTCCGGGGCGTCGCTGTACGCAGGAGGGTTTTTACCCTGCTGGGCGCGCTCTCCTTCCCAGTCTTGCACACCTGTGTGCAGCGGCCACCCTATCGAGTGCAAACGAGGGGTGGCGGCTTTATCAACCAAGGAGAAGCAATCATGAATGACCTCACCCAACTCACCCCCTTCGGCCCCACCGACAGCACGGGCCAACCCATGTTCGCCGTCAACCCCGGCATCCCCGCCGAAGACGCCCTGGCCCAGGTTTCCCTGTTGCTGGGCTACGCCCACGCCACCGCCTACGAAATCGCCGACAGCGACGCCACCCACGACAAGGCCTTCGCCCGCGCGGTGCTGCCGCTGCTCACCAAGGCCAAGGCGCTGGTAGACGCCTGCGTCTGAAATATCACCGTTCCCGCACGGCATCATGACCGCTGATCCCGTGCGCAAAACCTGATACCCGTAGCAACCACTGTCCATGTGGGAGCTGGCTTGCCAGCGAGTTTTTCGGCCATCAACAACTCGCTGGCAAGCCAGCTCCCACAGGCGCCTTCGTGCGGCAGTTTTTACGGGGTTGGGTTCAGCGCCGCATTGCGCGCGTGGCGGTAGTCGCTGACGGCTTCGTATACGGCCTTGCGCAGGCGGTTGATGCCGCCGATGGGGCGGTGGGCCTCGATGCCGTGCCAGGGGTTGAACGAGAGGTTGTCGCACATCAGGTTCTGCGCCGGGGTGTCGAAGTCCTGGGGTGGCACGCGGATCATGGCCACGGTCTGGAACGGCGCGTCGCTTTCCTTCCATTGCACGCTGGTGTCTTCGATGGGCATGTACTTGCGCGCATCCTGGCGCTGGATCTGCAGCATGAAGCACGCCGGCTGCTGGTCGGTGGTCAGCTGCTGGTGCAGGGCGGTGCGCAGGAAGTTGGGCAGGTCCTGGTTCTGCTTCGCCACGGTGTAGGGCGGGCAACTGCCGGGGTCGGGCACCACGCGGAACTTGGCGTTGGCGCTGCCGAACTTGTACGGCGACACCGAGTAGTAGGTGGCCAGGGTAGGGCTGGCGGGCGCGTCGGCCAGGGTGGCCTTGGCGATCAGCAGGTGGCGCAGCTGCCAGCTGCGCGGGTCCCAGCTGGGGAAGAAGGCCAGCACCTGCTTGCCGTCGGCCTGGGCGCCGATGTTCTGCCGGTATTCGGCCACGTCGCTGACGAAGAAGTTGGCGTGGTTGAACATCACGAAGTCCTGCTCGTGCTTGCCCGCCTGGTCGGCCATCAGTTGCTGGCCGGGTACGTCGAGCAGCTTGATGGCCATGCCGCGGGCGTCCTGCAGCTGGTCGAACTGCGGGTAGGCGTTGCCGTTGGACAGGCGCATCCAGGCCTGCCAGACCTTGCCCGGCTGGGCGAACACGCCCTGGCGCAGGTCGGCCGGCAGGTTCTGCGGCACGCTGACTTCGGCGGTCACGCAACCGTGGGCCTTGGCGTGGGCGTCACGCAGGTAGCGAGTGGGCTCGCGGTGCTGGTCGACGATGCGGATGGCGGTCTGGATGATGTCCTGGGTCATGGCCGCCTCGCCGGGCGGCACCTGTTCCTCAGCCGGCACGGGGCCGGAGAATTTCCACGCGTAGTAGCCGTAGCCGATGGCAAAGCCCAGGGCGCCAAGCACCAGTAGCCACAGCGCCAGCTTGAACAGGCCGCAGCCCAGGCGCAGCCACAGGCGGCCGAAGAAGCCCGGCAGGCGGGACGAGTCGCTGAACATCATGGCAATTTTTCCTCGAGCGGGCCGCCCAGAACTTTCAGGTATTCGATGAGTGCGCGGCGTTCTTCCGGGGCCAGGTAGCGGCCGATCACGCCACGCTGACGCGGGCCGTCGCGGAATTCGTGGCCGCTGTTGTGGTTGCCGGTGATGGCGGTGTCGTACA
The DNA here is from genome assembly GCF_057128625.1 of Pseudomonas imperatae. Classification (NCBI taxonomy): domain Bacteria; kingdom Pseudomonadati; phylum Pseudomonadota; class Gammaproteobacteria; order Pseudomonadales; family Pseudomonadaceae; genus Pseudomonas; species Pseudomonas imperatae. The sequence goes on from NZ_JBSKHP010000010.1 coordinate 175,005, forward strand.
GGAAGGCGCCGTCGAAGCGCGCGGTGTGGTAGCCCAGGTTGGCCGGGTCGTATTCCAGGCTGCCACGGTAGAACGTGCGCTGGCGTTCATCTTGCGGCGACAGCAGCTGGTACACGCTGGGCACCGAGCCGTTGTGCAGGAACGGTGGGGTGGCCCACACGCCGGCCAGGGGGCGAGCTTTATAGGCCAGCACTTCCAGCACGCCGATCGGCAGGCCGAAGCCGTTGTAGCGGGACTGGTCGGCTTCACTGATGCCGGCGGCCTTGTAGGCGTGCCGCTCCACGAACGCGGTGACGTACGCCAGGCCCTGGGCCACCGAGACCTTGGTCAGGTCCAGCGGGCCGGGGTCGGGCTGGAGGGTCACGTTCAGGCCCTTCAGGTCTTCGGGCGTCCACTTCAGGCTGCTGACGTCGTAGCGGTAGGTGGCGATATTGTTGGCGGCGGTGGGGTCGGTGCCGATGGTTTGCGTGGGTACCAGCACCATCTGGCGCACCGGGCGCCCGCTGCTCTTGTCAGTGGGCGGCACGTGGCAACCCGCGCAGTTGTCGGTGAACAAGGCGTGGCCCGCTGCAGCCTTCTGCAGGTCGACCTTGCCGAGGATGTCTTCGGGCCAGGCTGGCGCCTTGAGGTGCTGCAGTGCGGTTTCGATGCTGTACAGGTCCTTGACCCGCACGCTGGAGGCATAGCGGTCGTCGCCGGTCAGCGGCTGGCCGTGCTCGTCGAAGAACTTCAGGGTGGCGCCCACGCCCAGGGATTCACCGACGTTGCGGGCCATGGGCTGCTGCGCCGAGCCGGTCCACTGCACCCAGTCGAAGGTCCAGATGTCCCACAGCTGCGGGTAGTCCACCGGGGCGTTGGCCACCCGGTAGTTGGCGGGCGAGATGGCGTCGCCGAAGGTGGCGTTGGCGATGCGCCCGAAGGCGTCGGTGCGGCCGGGGCCTTCCTGGGTGGGGTAGAGGTTGCGGTGCCAGTCGTTCCAGGCGGTGTGGGCGAAGGTGTCCAGCGAGGCCTTGAACTGCTTGCGCAGCAGGTCGCGGTCGCTGTCATAGCGCTCGCCGAGCACGCGGTGGGCGAAGCGGCTCCACTTCCACGGGATGTAGTAGGTGGCCGCCAGGCTCGACACCAGCGCCTGGCCAAAACTGCCGCCCTTGAGCGTCGGTACGCTGGAAGGCAGCACGTGCTGGGCGGTGCCGCCGTCGATGCGCACGGCCTGGCGGTTCAGGCGCAGCTCGCCGGTGTGGCAGGCGGCGCAGGTGATGTCCAGGTACTCGGCGTTGTCACCGTCGTTGCGGTGGCGGGCGAAGCCTACCGGCAGGTTGCCGGGGTTGGCGGCGCTGGCCTGCTGGTGCGGCTCGGTGAGGAAGCCGAAGCGCGCCAGGTACTCGGGGGCGGCGAAGCGGTCCTGGGAGAACGGCAATTCTAGGTTGGTGAACCAGTCGTAATGCAGGCCCTTGACCTGGGTGCCCTGGGGCGTGAAGTAGTACAGCTGGCGGTCGGCGGCGCTCCACTGGTCCAGGTAGCGCAGGGTCTGCGCCGGCTCGTAGCGGGGCAGGTTGGGGCGCGCGGTGTAGTACAGCACCACCGCCAACACGACGAAAAGGCCAAACAATAGCACCAGCAGGGCGCGGGAGACGAAACGCACGGCAGACATCCATATCAGGGAAACAGTCCCCTTTTATGCCTGATTATATATACAGTGGCAAGTGGCTATTCCCCTGTTTTATGTACTACTTTGTATCCTGTGGGAGCTGGCTTGCCAGCGAGCTGTTGAGGCCCCTGAAAGCTCGCCGGCAAGCCAGCTCCCACAAAGGCGGCTTTGTTTTGGTGCGTGTGCTGCATGCAGGTGCACCGAACGCGGCCCGGGCCTGGGATAACCCTCGCGAAAACGCGGCCTCGGCGTTCTGGCGCGGCCTTTGCACTGCCTCCATCATCCGCAGTCAACGTCGATTGCACCCATCACGACAAAGGCGCCGTGTTGCCCCCGCTCAATAGAGCGCGGTGGCAGCCGGCGCCTTTTTGTTTTTCCAGGTCGAGGCAGGCCCATGAGCAGTACCACGGTTCGCAGTGTGTGCCCCTATTGCGGTGTTGGCTGCGGCATCATCATGAGCGTCAGCGCTAACCGCGTGACCAAGGTGGCCGGCGACAAGGCCCACCCCACCAATTTTGGCCGGCTGTGCACCAAGGGCAGCAGCTGCCACCAGCCGCTGGCCGACAGCGGCCGCATGGAGCACGCCTACGTGCGTAGCGAGCGGGCCCGCGACCCGGCGCGCACGCCCATGGCCCAGGCCATCAGCGCCACCGCCCGGCGCCTGCGCGCGCTGATCGATGCCCATGGGCCGGACGCCGTGGCCTTCTATGTCAGCGGGCAGATGTCGCTGGAAGCGCAGTACCTGGCCAACAAGCTGGCCAAGGGGTTCATTCGCACCCGCCACATCGAGTCCAACTCGCGGCTGTGCATGGCCAGCGCCAGCAGCGGCTACAAGCAGTCGCTGGGGGCCGATGGGCCGCCGGGCTCCTATCAGGATTTCGACCAGGCCGACCTGTTTTTCGTCAGCGGCGCGAACATGGCCGACTGTCATCCCATCCTGTTTTTACGCCTGCTGGACCGGGTCAAGGCGGGGGCGCGGCTGATCGTGGTGGACCCGCGGCGCAGCGCCACGGCGGACAAGGCCGACCTGTTTCTGCAGATTCGCCCGGGCACCGATCTGGCGCTGCTCAACGGCCTGCTGCACCTGCTGCTGCACAACGGCAAGGTCGACCAGGCCTTCATCGCCCGTCACACCCAGGGCTGGGAGGCGCTGCCCCAGTTCCTGGCCGACTACACCCCGGCTAACGTGGCGCAGCTCACTGGCCTTGCCGAAGCGGATATCCGCACGGCCGCCGACTGGATCGGCGAGGCACCCAACTGGATGAGTTGCTGGACCATGGGCTTGAACCAGAGCACCCACGGCACCTGGAACACCAACGCCCTGTGCAACCTGCACCTGGCCACCGGCGCCATTTGCCGCCCCGGCAGCGGGCCGTTCTCGCTGACCGGCCAGCCCAATGCCATGGGCGGCCGCGAGATGGGCTACATGGGCCCGGGCTTGCCCGGGCAGCGCTCGCTGCTGGTGGCACGCGACCGCGCCTTCGTTGAGCAACAGTGGCAGTTACCGCCGGGCACCCTGCGCAGCGACACCGGCGCCGGTACCATCGATATGTTCGAACAGCTGCGCAACGGCGCCATCAAGGCCTGCTGGATCATCTGCACCAACCCGGTGGCCAGCGTGCCCAACCGCCAGCGGGTGATCGACGCCCTGCAAGCCGCCGAACTGGTGATCACCCAGGACGCCTTCCTCGACACCGAAACCAACCGCTACGCCGACATCCTGCTACCCGGCGCCCTGTGGGCCGAGGCCGAAGGCGTGATGATCAATTCCGAGCGCAATCTCACGCTGATGCAAAAGGCCGTGGACGCGCCCGGCGAGACCTTGCCGGACTGGCAGATCATCGCCCGCGTGGCCTGCGAAATGGGCTTTGAGGCCGCGTTCAGTTACCCCAGCGCCGAAGCCGTTTTCGAGGAGATCAAGGGTTTCCACAACCCCGACACCGGTTACGACGTGCGCGGCGCCGATTACCCGCGCCTGCGCCAGACGCCGCTGCAATGGCCGTGCGAGCCGGGCCGCGGCGACGACCGCAACCCGGTGCGCTACCTCACGCCCGACGGCCCGCGCTTTCCCAGCGACGATGGCCGCGCGCGCTTCTTCGCCCGGCCGCACATGGCCCCCGCCGAACTGCCCGACGACGACTTCCCGCTGGTGCTCAACACCGGCCGCGTGCAGCACCAATGGCACACCCTGACCAAGACCGGCAAGGTCGCCAGCCTCAACAAGCTCAACCCCGGGCCGTTCGTGGAAGTGCACCCCGAGGACGCGGCGCGCCTGGGCATCGCCGAGCACGACCAGGTGCGCCTGCAAACCCGCCGCGGCCACGCGGTGCTGCCGGCGCGGCTCAGCGACCGGGTGCTGCCGGGCAACCTGTTCGCGCCGTTCCACTGGAATGATCTGTACGGCGACGACCTGGCCGTCAACGCCATGACCAGCGACGCCATCGACCCAGTGTCATGGCAGCCGGAGTTCAAGTTCAGCGCCGTGGCCCTGAGCAGGGTCAGCGGTCCCTTGATACCCACGGTCGAAGCCGGCGCTTGCCAGCCTGACGCGGTGGTGCCCGAGCAGTGGGTGCTGTGGGCCTCCCAGACCGGCAACGCCGAGGCCTTGGCCAGCCTCTGCGGTGAGCAGTTGCGGGGTGCGGGGCTGCAGGTGCAGGTCAACTGCATGGACGAAGTCAGCCTGCCGCAATTGCGCCAGGCGCGCAGCGTGCTGTTGATCACCAGTACCTTCGGCGACGGTGACGCGCCGGACAACGGCAGTGGGCTATGGGCCGCATTGCAGGAGGGGGGCGCCGAGCAGTTGGCCGGGGTGCGCTATTCGGTCCTGGCCTTGGGCGACAGCAGCTACGAGCAGTTTTGCGGCTTCGGTCGCAAACTCGACGCCCGCCTGCAACATTTGGGCGCCACCACGCTGGTGCCGCGCATGGACTGCGAGCCCGACTACCAGGAGGTCGCCGAGCAGTGGCTGGGCCAGATCAACCTGGCGCTGACGGGCACTGCGCCAGTCCGGCCTGCGGTGGCCAGGGACTACAGCGGCTACAGCCGCCAGCGCCCCTGCCAGGTGCGCATCAAGCACAACCGCCTGCTCAACGCGGCGGGCGCGGAAAAGGAAACCCGGCAGATCGTTTTCGACCTCTCCGACACCGGCCTGCACTACCAGGCCGGCGACGCCCTGGGCGTGTGGCCCACCAACTGCCTGACCCTGGTAGAGGAACTGCTCGCCGCCCTGGGCCTGGACAGCAGCCAGCACGTGCAGGTGCCTGACCAGGGCGAGATGGCCCTGGCCCAGGCGCTGCACAAACATTACGAGATCACCCGCATTACCCCGGCCTGGCTCACGCTGGTGGCCGAGCGCAGCGGCAGCGCGCGGCTGGCGGAGTTGCTGGCGGTGGACAACAACGACGGCTTGAACCAGTGGCTATGGGGCCGGCAGCTGCTCGACCTGCTGGACGAATTCCCCACAGAAGTCAGTACCGATGAATTGCTGGGCCTGCTCAAACCGCTGCAACCACGGCTGTACTCCATCAGCTCCAGCGCCCAGGCCACCCCCAACGAGGTGCACCTCACGGTGTCCACCGTGCGCTACCGCCACAACGACCGCGCACGCAGCGGCGTGTGCTCGGCGTTCCTCGCCGACCGCGCCAGCAACGGCCTGGTGTCGATTTTCGTGCAGCCGTCCAAGCACTTCAAAGTGCCCGCCGACCCCGCCGCGCCGATGATCATGGTCGGCCCCGGCACCGGCGTCGCGCCGTTCCGCGCCTTCTTGCAGGAGCGCCAGGCCAGTGGCGCCAGCGGCCCCAATTGGCTGCTGTTCGGCGAGCAGCGCCAGGCCACCGATTTCTACTACCGCGACGAGCTGGAGCGCTGGTTGCAGCAGGGCCACCTGCAACGCCTGGACACGGCTTTTTCCCGCGACCAGGCGCAAAAAGTCTACGTGCAGCAGCGCATGCTGGAGCAGGGCGCGCAGCTGTGGGCGTGGCTGCAGCAGGGCGCGCACTTCTACGTGTGCGGCGACGCCAGCCGCATGGCCAAGGACGTCGACGCGGCGCTGAAGGCGGTGATCGCCGAGCACGGCGGCGTGGACGCCGAGGCGTACGTGGCGCAGATGAGCAAGGCCAAGCGCTACCTGCGCGATGTGTACTGAAACGAGGCACGGCGCAGGTTTTCGCACCAACCTGGCCCCGTAGCCGCTGCCGCCAGGCTGCGCTGGCCGGTATTGCCACCAGGATTTTGTGGGTGGACGCAAGGGCCAGCGCAGCCTGGCGGCAGCGGCTACGGGTAAATCCCGTGTTGGCATGCAACCTGCTTCGATACTATCAGCCCACCCGCGTTCAACGGCGATCGCACCCAGGGGCACCCCACACAGATACCAGGCAAAGGCGCCTGGAGCTTAACGGCTCCAGGCGCCTTTTTTTGTTCGAGGAAAACCTGCATGAACGCATTCATGACGCTCAAGCCGCGCCCGCAACTGATCATCGTCGGCAACGGCATGGTCGGCCACCACTGTGTCGAGCAACTGATTGAGCGCGGGGCCCTGGCGCAGCTCCAGGTGCGGGTGTTCGGCGAAGAGCGCCAGCGCGCCTACGACCGCGTGCACCTGTCCGAGTACTTCGGCGGCAAGGACGCCGAGGCGCTGGCCCTGGGCGATGCCACCCTGTACGCCGACCACGGCGTGCAGCTGCACCTGGACGAAGCGGTGCTGGAGATCGACCGGGCCAACCGCCAGGTGGTCACCGCCCAAGGCCGCTATGCCTACGACCAACTGGTGCTGGCCACCGGTTCCTACCCGTTCGTGCCGCCCATTGCCGGCTCCGAAGGCGACGCGCGGCTGGTGTACCGCACCCTCGACGACCTCGACGCCATCCGCCAGGCCGCCAGCACTGCCCGCCGTGGCGTGGTGGTGGGGGGCGGCCTGCTGGGCCTGGAGGCGGCCAACGCGCTGAAGTCCCTGGGCCTGGAAGCCCACGTGGTGGAGTTCGCCCCGCGGCTGATGCCGGTGCAACTGGACAGCGACGGCGGCGCCGCGCTGCGCGCGCAGATCGAGGCGTTGGGCGTAGGCGTGCACGTGTCCCGTGCCACCCAGGCCATCGTCGCCGGCGAGGCCTATCGCTACCGCATGAACTTCGACGGTGGCGAGTTCCTGGAAACCGACCTGGTGGTGTTCTCCGCCGGCATCCGCCCCCAGGACGCCCTGGGGCGCGGCGCCGGCCTTGACGTTGCTGCGCGTGGCGGCGTGGTCGTGGATGAGCATTGCCGCACCAGCGACCCGGCGATCTTCGCCATCGGCGAATGCGCGTCCTGGAACGGCAGCGTGTTCGGCCTGGTGGCGCCTGGCTACAGCATGGCGCGCAACGTCGCGGCGCTGCTGGCGGGGCAGGGCGAGGCCACCTTCAGCGGCGCCGACATGTCCACCAAGCTCAAGCTGCTGGGCGTGGACGTGGGCTCCATCGGCGACGCCCACGCCGCCACGCCGGGTGCGAAAAGCTACCGCTTCATCGACGAGGCCAACGCCAGCTACCGGCGCCTGGTGGTGTCGCCGTGCGGCAGCAAGGTCATCGGCGCCGTGCTGGTGGGCGACAACAGCTACTACGACACGCTGCTGCAGTACGTGCAGAACGGCATCGCCCTGCCCAAGGATCCGTCCAGCCTGATCCTGCCGCTAAGCGACGGCGCCCCGGCCCTGGGCGCCGATGCCTTGCCCGACGGCGCTACCCTGTGTTCCTGCCACAACGTGACCAAGGGCGCGGTGTGCGCGGCCATCGACAGCGGCTGCGGCGACCTGCCCAGCCTGAAGGCGCAGACCAAGGCTTGCACCGGTTGCGGCGGCTGTGCGGCGCTGCTCAAGCAGGTGTTCGAGCACGAGCTGATCGCCCGCGGCGTGGCTGTGGACAAGAGCCTATGCGAGCACTTCGCCTACACCCGCCAGGAACTGTATGCGCTGGCGCGGGTGGGCGATATCCACAGCTTCGAGGAACTGCTGGCCCGTCACGGCCGTGGCCACGTGGGCTGCGATATCTGCAAGCCCACCGTCGGCAACATCCTCGCCTCGTGCTGGAACCAGCCGATCATGGACCCGTCGCTGGCGCCGCTGCAGGACACCAACGACACCTTCATGGCCAACATGCAGAAGAACGGCACCTACTCGGTGGTGCCACGCATTCCCGGGGGCGAGATCACCCCGGACAAGCTGATCGCCATCGGCGCGGTGGCGAAGAAATACGACCTGTACACCAAGATCACCGGCGGCCAGCGCATCGACCTGTTCGGCGCCCAGCTGCACCAATTGCCCGACATCTGGGGCGAGCTGATCGACGCCGGCTTCGAGACCGGCCACGCCTACGGCAAGAGCACGCGCACGGTGAAAAGCTGCGTGGGCAGCACCTGGTGCCGCTACGGCGTGCAGGACAGCGTGAAGATGGCGCTGTTCATCGAGGACCGCTACAAGGGCCTGCGCTCGCCGCACAAGCTCAAGTTCGCGGTGTCGGGCTGCACCCGCGAGTGCGCCGAGGCGCAGAGCAAGGATGTGGGCGTGATCGCCACCGAGAAGGGCTGGAACCTGTACATCAGCGGCAACGGCGGCATGCGCCCGCGCCACGCCGAGCTGTTCGCCACTGACCTGGACGACGCCACGCTGATCCGCTACATCGACCGCTTCCTGATGTTCTACATCCGCACCGCCGACAAGCTGCAGCGCACCTCGGTGTGGCGCGAGAGCCTGGAAGGCGGCCTGGACTACCTCAAGCAGGTGATCATCGACGACAGCCTGGGCCTGGGCGCCGAGCTGGAAGCGCAGATGCAGCACGTGGTCGACCGCTACGAATGCGAGTGGGCCAACGCCCTGAAAGACCCGGAGAAGCTCAAGCGCTTCCGCACCTTCGTCAACGACCGCCGCGACGACCCCGGCGTGCACTTCGTCAAGGAGCGCGGCCAGCGCCGGCCCGCCACCCACCATGAACTGAAACTGATCCCGCTCGCCGAGGAGGCCCTGTGATGAACAACGCCCATCAAGCTGTGCAAGCCCAGGCCTGGCGGCCGGTGTGCCAGCGCCGCGACCTGGTGGCCAACAGCGGCGTGGTGGTATGGCTGGACGGCGCCCAGGTGGCGCTGTTCTACCTGCCCGATGCCCCGGATGGCCAGGTGCTGCACGCCATCGACAACCACGACCCGCGCTCGGGCGCCAACGTGATCGGCCGCGGCATCGTCGGCCAGCTCAAGGGCCAGTTGGTGGTGGCGGCGCCGCTGTACAAGCAGCATTACGCCCTGGCGGACGGCCATTGCCTGGAAGAACCCGGCGAGCGCTTGCGTACCTGGCCCGTGCGGCTGGTGGGTGATGAAGTCCAGATAGCCGCGTGATATATGTGGGAGCTGGCTTGCCAGCGAGCTTTTTGTTGCCCCCCAAAGCTCGCTGGCAAGCCAGCTCCCACAAGAGCGGTGTAACATCGTCGCCATGAACCTCGACACCCGCATCAAATTCCGCCACCTGCTGTGCTTTCTCGAAATCGCCCGCCAGGGCAGTTTCGCCAAGGCCGCCGACGCCGTTGCCATCAGCCAGCCGGCCATCTCCAAGACCCTCAAGGAGCTGGAAGACCTGCTGCAGACCCGCCTGTTCGACCGCGACAAGAGCGGCGTCGAGCTGACCCCCGCCGGCGTGCGCTTCATGCGCTACGCCGCGCCCTGTGTGCAGGCCCTGCGCGACGGCGTGAGCACCTTGCGCAGCGAGCAGCACGAGGCGCCGCAGGTGAAGGTGGGCGTGCTGTCCACCGTGGAAAGCCGGTTGATGCCCGAGGTGTTGTGCCGCCTCAACGAGCGCCACGCCGCCCTGGTGGTCAGCGTGGCCACCGGCCCCGGCGCGCACCTGCTGGCGCAGCTGCACGTGGGTGAGCTGGACCTGGTGATCGGGCGCATGACCGACAACCCGCAAATCCAGGGCCTGATGTTCGAGCACCTGTACAGCGAGGCCATGACCCTGGTGGTGCGCCCCGGCCACCCGCTGCTGGGCGAGGTGCCCACCGACCGCGGCAAGGTCAACCGCTACCCGCTGGTGCTGCCGCTGGCCGGCACCACCATCCGCAAGCACGCCGACAGCCTGTTCGTGCAGTGCGCCATCGAGCCGGCTGCCCAGCGCCTGGAAACCCTGTCGCCGACCCTCAGCCGCCGCTACGTGCTCAGCAGCGACGCCATCTGGGTGGCCCCGCGCGACGCAGTGCTGCTGGACATCCGCCAGGGCGAACTGTTCGAGCTGGACCTGGGCGTGCGCGAGCCCGGCGGCTCGGTGGGCATCTGCAGCAACGCCTCGCTGGCGCTGTCGCTGCCGGCGCAATGGCTGTGCGATGTGGTGCGCGAGGTGGCGGCCAGTTATCGCGAAGCCTGAATGTAAGATTTTGGTAAGGTTTGCCATCATTCAGATGAAACCCTTTAAACACCTGAACTTATCTGTATTTTCCGGCTCTCATGCCGGTAGCCATTGGTCGTGGCCGCCTGATAAGCTCGCGGCTTTACTCGATTGCCCATTTGGCGCATGAACAAGGAAATAGCATGAAACAGCATCGGTTGGCGGCGGCGGTTGCCTTGGTCACTCTGGTACTCGCAGGTTGCGACAATCATTCCAGCGTGGAACTGAAAACCCCGGCGCAGAAAGCTTCCTACGGCATCGGCCTGAACATGGGCAAGAGCCTGGCACAGGAAGGCATGGACGATCTGGACTCCAAGGCCGTCGCCCAAGGCATCGAAGATGCTGTCGGCAAGAAACCCCAGAAGCTCAAGGACGACGAACTGGTCGAAGCCTTCGCTGCGCTGCAGAAGCGTGCCGAAGAGCGCATGACCAAGATGAACGCCGAAGCTGAAGCGACCGGCAAGAAATTCCTCGAAGAGAACGGCAAGAAGGAAGGCGTGGTCACTACCGCTTCCGGCCTGCAGTACCAGATCATCAAGAAAGCCGACGGCCCACAGCCCAAGCCGACTGATGTCGTGACTGTCCACTACGAAGGCAAGCTGACCGACGGCACCGTCTTCGACAGCTCCATCGAGCGTGGTAGCCCAATCGACCTGCCAGTGAGTGGCGTGATCCCTGGTTGGGTCGAAGGCCTGCAACTGATGCACGTTGGCGAGAAGATCAAGCTGTTCATCCCGGCTGACCTGGCCTACGGTGCCCAGAGCCCAAGCCCGAAAATCCCGGCCAACTCGGTGCTGGTATTCGACCTGGAACTGCTGGCCATCAAGGATCCGGCCAAGGCCGACCAGGCGCCTGCCGCCGCTGACGCCGACAAGGCTGACGCTGCTGATGGCGACAAGGCCGACAAGGCTGCTTCGAAGTAATTCGCAGCCCTGCCCGAAAAACGCCCCGCCTTGCGGGGCGTTTTTTTTTGCCCGCGCACTCGTCACCGTAGCCGCTGCCGTAGGCTGCGCTGGCCTTCTGCCTCGCTGAAGATTCACGGGGCACACGCTGGCCAGCGCAGCCTACGGCAGCGGCTACGGTAGGATTGAACCTGCTGGATGGCTGAACAGTCTCAAGAAGGTGCCAGGCGCAAACGATTTACCTCAACGTCTCAAAGTGTGTAAAAAACGCCCGATCTAAGCGCAAGCCTTGAAAAACCTGGCTTTGCGCCATTAAAACGGCCGCTGTTCACAAGGTTATCCACAATAACTGTGGATAACCCTGCCACCCTGTTTCCCCCGGAGGGGCGATGAAAGCACCCTGGAGTTTTGCCCGTTTCCTGCCCTTGGCCGAGCGCCTGCTCAACCGCGGCAAACTGCCGGCCCTGATCTTCGCCGTGGTGCGCAAGAGCCAGGGCACGGCAGGGCGTTTCAGCGAGTTGAAGGCCAACGTACGGCTGTTGCAGGAGCTGTGCCTGGCCTACTGGCGCGGCGAGTACCGCGCCATCAACCCGCGCTCGCTGGTGATGATCGTCGCCGGCCTGCTGTACTTCGTCAGCCCCATCGACGCCATCCCTGACTGGATACCGGGCATCGGCCTGCTCGACGACATCGCGGTGCTGGCCTGGGTGGTCAACAGCCTGGAGAAGGAACTGGCCGCCTTCAAGGCCTGGCGCGACAGCCTGCGCCCCGAGAAGCTGCGGGTGGTGGAACGCCTGCCGGCCAGCCCGCGCGCCTTGCAACTTGAACACAACAGCGGCGAAAAACCGACTATGTAAGCAAGTTGAAATAGAAAATCCCGTTACGACCCTGCTGCTGTTACTATATTTGGCATAAGGATTATGCCTACAGATTACATATGGTGATCCTACAGGGGGTTGTAATGGGTGTTCAGGTCATCAGTCGCGATGGCAAGCCGGAATATGCCGTGCTGCCGTGGGAGCAATACCAGGCGTTGCTGGCCGCCGCCGGGCAACCCGTTGCCCCGGCGCCCAGCGTCGAGGCGCCAGCGCCGCAGGTAGCCGAGCAGGCTGCGCCGGCGTTTTCGCGCCTGGGCGAGCTGCGTGAAGCCAAGGGCCTGGCCCTGGACCAGTTGGCGCGCACCGTGGGCATCAGCCCGTCCTACCTGGCCATGATCGAGTCTGGCCAGCGCGAACCCGACGCCGCCATTCGACGAAGCCTGGCGTGGGAGCTGGGGGTTCCCGGCTGGGGAGAGCCGACGTGAGCGTGCGCATCAGCCGCCAGCAGTGGGATGGCCTGCTGAACGAGCTGGACCATGCCCGCCGCCAGCGCCACCTGCTGACCTACCGCGCCTTGCTTGAGCGCCTGCAACTGCCCAGCCCGGCCATGCAGACGCTGACCGCTGCCCTTGAGTACCTGGCCGTGATCGACGCCCGCGCCGAGCAGCCGTTGCGCAGCTCGCTGGTGATCAGCCAGGGTGCCAGCCGCCTGCCGCGCACCGGGTTCTTCGAATGCGTGGAGCGCCTGGGGCGTTTTTCCGGGCCGTCCGATGGTGTTGCCGCCGCCTCCTGGCACGCCTCGGAAGTGGTGCGGGTGTTCGAATTCAGCTACCCGGAAGAATGCACATCGTGAACAAGACGCTGTGGCTGCTCCGCGCGCGGATCAGCTACTGGGTGGCACGCCAACTGTTTCACTGGCCCTGGTTCGTGCGCCAGCCCCAAGGCTGGGCGTGGCTGGAAGGGCAATTCTCGCGCATGGCCAACCTGGGCGACGTCAACGCCATGGGCTTCTACGGCCATATCCTGATGTTCCGTGGCAAGGGCCTGGCGGCCCGCGACGAGGGCCAGCGCCTGCTGCGCCTGGCGGCCGAACGCGGCGACGCGCGGGCGGCGTACCAGATGGGCGTGATCAGCCTGGCGGGCACCTTGCGCAGCGCCCCGGATGGGGTAGCCGCGGTGCACTGGTGGGAAATGGCCCTGGCCGGCGGTCACCCGCTGGCGGCGTTCAAGTTGGCGCAGCTGTACCGCCAGGGTGGCCCGGGGCTGGCGCCAGACCCTGAGCAGGCGGCGCGCTACGAAGCACCTCGGGGCTGAGGGTGTCCAGCACTTGGATACTGTAGCCGGGCACCACCTTGGCCTGGTGCTTGGCCTGGGACGCCAGCTCGGCCAGCAGGCTGGCATCCAGGTCGGCGCAGGCTTCAGGGTGCAAATGCACCACGCCGATGGACAGTGACAGCAGCGCGAACTCCTGCCGCTGGCCCTGGCGGTTGTGGGCCACGAAACAGCCTTCCTCCAGGTGCTCGGCGCGGTAGAAACGCCGGCACTGGGCCTGGAAGTCCTCCAGCAGCTGGTTCAATCGTTTGCGCCAGTCGGGCGAGTTCAGCACCAACATGAAATCATCGCCGCCTATGTGCCCGACGAAGTCGCGCGCCGGGTCCACGCGCTCGTTCAGGCACTGGGCCAGGCACAGCAACACCTCGTCGCCACGGCCGTAGCCGTAGATGTCGTTGAAGGGCTTGAAGCTGTCGATGTCCACGTAGCAGATGGCCGCCTCGCGGCCCTGCTGCAGCACCCGGGTCAGGCACTGCTGGATCGGCACGTTGCCCGGCAGCAGGGTCAGCGGGTTGGCGTGGCGGGCCTGCTGGATCTTCATTTCGGTGATCAGCTTGAGCACGTCGATCACCCGCCCCAGGCCCAGGTAGCGGCCGTCCAGGGTAATGATGAAATCTTCTTCCATGCGTTGCCGGGCGCGGCTGGTGAGCAGGCGGCTGACCTGCTGAAGTGACTGGCTGACCTCCACCGCCAGGAAGTCCTCGCTCATCAGCCGGCTGATGGGTTTGCGCGCGAACAGTTCGGTGGCGTAGGGCTTGAGCAGCGCCTCGGACAACGAGTGCCGGTGGACGATGCCGCAGGGCTGCTGCTGGGCGTCCAGCACCGCCAGGCTGTTGAGGTTGGCCTGGCTGCGAAACGCCTCCAGCACCGCGGCGGTAGGCATGTCCTGCTGCACCGCCAGCTGTTCGATCAGCAGCGCGCTGAGGTCGCTGCCTTCATCGGCCAGGGGCATCAGGGTGCTGTCCAGCTTCGGCAGCAAAACCCGCGCGTCGTGGGGCGGATGTTCCTGGGGGCGGGCCAGCAGGTAGCCCTGCACCAGGTCCACGCCCATCTCCGCCAGCACGGTCAGCTCCTCGGGCAGCTCGATGCCCTCGGCGATCACCTGGGCGCGCGAGGCCTTGGCGATCTGCAGGATGGAGCCGACGAACTCGCGCTTGAGCGCGTCCTGGTGGATGCCGTCGATGAAGTGCCGGTCGATCTTCACGTAGTCGGGGCGCAGTTCCGACCACAGGCGCAGGCTCGAATAGCCGGCGCCCAGGTCGTCCAGGGCAATCGAAAAGCCCATGGCGCGGTAGTGGTGCAGGGCGTTGTACAGCAGCTGGAAATCGTCGGTGGGGGTCTGCTCGGTCAGCTCGATGACCACGTCGCTGGGCGGGATGCCGTGGGCCTGCAGCAGCTTGAGGGTCATGCCAGGCTGGTGGCTGGGTTCGAGCAGCGACTCGGGCGACACGTTGAGGAACAGCTTGCCCGCCAGCTTCTGCTCGCTGAAGCGCCGGCAGGCGGTTTCCCGGCAGGCGATCTCCAGCTCGCTGAGGCGCCCGGCCTGGCGCGCCACGGCGAACAGGTTGATGGGCGAGTGCAGGGCGCTGTTCGACGGCCCGCGGCTGAGCGCCTCATACCCCAGGATACGCCGCTCCGACAGCGAGACGATGGGCTGGAACAGGGTGTGCAGGTTGCCCTGGGCCAGGATGGTGGCCAATGCGCCCAGCTGTTCGGTGATGGTCATGAATATTGCAACCTTGTGGGAGCTGGCTTGCCAGCGAGCTTTTGAGGGGGCAATTAAAAGCTCGCTGGCGAGCCAGCTCCCACAAAAAAGGCTGGGCACCTCTTACAGTGCCCAGCCCCTTATTTCACGACAGCTGGATGACCATTTGATGACAATTGGCCATCATTTCATCAATGCTTGGCAACCGTCGAGTTCAGCTTCAGGTAGTCCAGCAGGATGCGACCGGTCTCGGCCAGGTAGGCGTCGTCCTCAGGCTTGGTCTTGTCCGGCTCGGCCGCCAGGGCGTCCTCGTCTTCCTTCTTCATTTCCTTCAGCGGTGCCTCGCCCTTGGCCTTGCGACGGGCGTTTTCCAGCGCCAGCTGCTTGGCTTCGATGTCGGCGTGCTGGGCACGGCGGTCGGCTTCGTTGAGGCTGACGGTCTTCTCGCTCATCAGCTTCTCGGCCAGCGCCAGGCGGTCGCGAATGTAGATGAACTCGGCGTCCTTGTCGGTGCGCGCGTCGTGGTCAGCTTTCAGCTGGGCAATGAACGGCTTGAACGGGTCGACCGCAGGCTTGATCGAAGGACGGATGGTGTCCCACGGCATGGCCTCGGGCAGGGCGCTCTCGCCAATTTCCTTGGTGTCGATGATCGACGGGAAGGCCACGTCAGGCAGTACGCCCTGGTGCTGGGTGCTCTGGCCGGAGACACGGTAGAACTTGGCCAGGGTCAGCTTCAGTTCGCCATGGTTCAGCGGCTGGATGGTCTGCACGGTGCCCTTGCCGAAGGTCTGGCCGCCGACGATCAACGCACGGTGGTAGTCCTGCATGGCGCCGGCGAAGATCTCCGAGGCCGAGGCCGACAGGCGGTTCACCAGCAAGGCCATCGGGCCTTTGTAGAAGGCGCCCGGGTTCTCGTCTTCCAGCACGTCGACTCGGCCGTCGGCATTACGCACCAGCACCGTTGGCCCTTTCTCGATGAACAGGCTGGTCAGTTCGGTGGCTTCCTGCAGCGAGCCGCCGCCGTTGTTGCGCAGGTCGATGACCACGCCGTCGACGTTCTCTTTCTGCAGCTCGGTCAGCAGTTTCTTCACGTCGCGGGTGGTGGACTTGTAGTCCGGGTCGCCGGCGCGGAAGGCCTTGAAGTCGAGGTAGAAGGCCGGGATGTCGATGACGCCCAGCTTGTATTCCTTGCCGTTCTCGGTGAGGTGCAGGATGGATTTCTTCGCCGCCTGCTCTTCGAGTTTCACCGCTTCACGGGTGATGGAAACGATCTTGCTGGTCTGGTCGTTCGGCGCATTGGTGTGCGGGATCACTTCCAGGCGCACCACGGAGCCCTTGGCGCCGCGGATCAGCTTGACCACTTCGTCGAGGCGCCAGCCCACCACGTCGACCATTTCCTTGTCGCCCTGGGCGACGCCGATGATCTTGTCGGATGGGGCGATCTGCTTGGTCTTGTCGGCCGGGCCGGCAGGCACCAGGCGCACTACCTTGACCTGGTCGTTGTCGCTTTGCAGCACGGCGCCGATACCTTCGAGCGACAGGCTCATGTTGATATCGAAGTTTTCCGCGCTGTCGGGCGACAGGTAGTTGGTGTGCGGGTCATACGACTGGGCGAAGGTGTTGATGTACGCCTGGAAGATGTCCTCGCTGCGGGTCTGGTCCAGGCGCGCCAGCTGGTTCTTGTAGCGCTTGGTCAGGGTGTCCTGGATCTGCTTGTTGTCCTTGCCGGCGATCTTCATGCGCAGGACTTCGTCCATCACGCGCTTGCGCCACAGGTTGTCCAGGTCCGCCTCGGTGGTGATCCACGGGGCGTCCTTGCGGTCCACGGCCAGGGTCTCGTGGCCGGTGAAGTCCATCTTGTCGACGCCTTTGCCCAGTTCGGCCAGGGCGAAGTCCAGGCGCGATTTCACCCGGTCAAGGTAGCGCTTGTAGATGGTGAAGCCTGGGTCCAGGTCACCGCTCTTGAGGAAGTCGTCGAACTGCGTCTTCCACTTGTCGAACTCGGTGATGTCGCTGGCCAGGAAGTAGCTGCGCGATGGATCCAGCAGCTTGAGGTAGCTGTCGTAGATGATCACCGAACGCTTGTCGTCCAGCGGCGGCTTGCTGTAGTGATGGCGCTTGAGCAGCTCGACGATGTTGAGGCTGGCGATCACCTCGTCACGGTCAGGCTGAAGGTTATCCCAGCTGTTGGCTGCGAAGGTGCGGGCGGACATCGACAGAGCGCCGAGGCCGATGCACAGTGCAAGGGCGGAGCTGGGCAGTAGATGCTTCATGCTGATTCGACGTGGGGACAATTGATCACGCATATTAGGCCGTCTTTGAATTCGCCGGTTTCATTGAAACCGGTCGCATAATGCAACAAGCCCGGCGCCTAGGCACCGGGCTCAGTCATGAGTCAACTATGGAGGCACTGTGAAGGCATTGCAAGGCGTTGAAGGACATGTGGAGTGGGTAGACCATCCGAGCGCGGTTTGCGACGTGGGTCAAGTGAAAATTCAGACAGCTGCCGCCGGCCTCAATCGTGCCGACCTGTTGCAGCGTGCCGGCCTCTATCCGCCACCGCCGGGTGCCAGCCAGGTGCTGGGCCTGGAATGCGCCGGCGTGATCAGCGAAGTGGGCCCCGGCTCGTCCTGGAAGGTGGGCGACCGGGTGTGCACGCTGCTGGCCGGTGGCGGCATGGCCGAGGAAGTGGTGGTCGACGGCCGTCACGTGCTGCCGGTGCCGGCGGGCCTGTCGCTGATCGAGGCGGCGGCCATTCCCGAGGTGTACGCCACGGTGTGGCTGAACCTGTTCCAGTTGGCCGCGCTCAAGCCCGGTGAAAAGGTGCTGCTGCACGCCGGTGCCAGCGGCATCGGCTCGGCGGCCATCCAGCTGTGCAAGGCGTTCGGCAACCCCACCTGGGTCAGCGTCGGCTCGGCCGAGCGCCTGGCCTACTGCGAGGCGCTGGGCGCCCAGGGCGGCGTGGTGCGTGGCGATGGCCTGGACGCGCTGAGCGACTTCGGTCCGTTCGATGTGATCCTGGATCCGGTGGGCGCCAATTACGCCGACCTGAACCTGAAGGTGGCGGCGGTGGACGCGCGCTGGGTGCTGATCGGCCTGATGGGCGGCACCAAGGCCAACATCGACCTGGGCAAGGTGCTGGGCAAGCGCGTGCAGATGCTCGGCTCGACCCTGCGCAGCCGCAGCGACCAGTTCAAGGCGGATTTGCTCAGCGACCTGGGTCAACACGTGTGGCCGCTGTTCGAGGAAGGGCGCTTGAAGCCACAGGTGGCGCGGACCTTCCCGGTGCGTGATGCCGAGGCGGCGTTCGCCGAGTTGGCCAGCAACCAGGTGTCGGGCAAGGTGGTGTTGATCGTCGATCCGTCCTTGGTGTGAGGTGGCATTGGACGCGGCCTGCGGCCGCTGCTACGCAGATCCGATTTATGGCGTATACGCATTCACGTAGCAGCGGCCGCAGGCCGCGTCCAGGTCCCCTCAACGTTCGCGCAACGCCTCCGTGCGCGCCTTCAGCACTGGCTTGAGCAGGTAATCGAGCACGCTCTTCTCGCCGGTGATGATGTCCACCGTCGCCGTCATCCCCGGGATGATTACCAGCGGCTTGGCGTCGCCCCCCAGGTGGTTGGCGTCGGTGCGCACTTGAATCAGGTAGAAGCTGTTGCCCTTGTCGTCGGTGATGGTGTCGGCGCTGATCAGTTCCAGCTTGGCCTTCAGGCCGCCGTAGATGGTGTAGTCATAGGCGCTGAACTTGACCATGGCCGGCTGGCCGGGGTGCAGGAACGCCACGTCCTGGGGCCGCACCTTGGCCTCGATCAGCAGGTTGTCTTCCAGCGGCACAATCTCGACCATGTCGCTGCCCGGCTGCACCACGCCGCCGATGGTGTTGACCTTCAGCGTCTTGATGATGCCGCGCACCGGCGACACCACCGTGGTGCGGCTGACGCGGTCGTCGATGGCGATGCTGGTGGCGGTGATTTTCGACAGGTCGGTGCGCTTGGCGTTGAGGTCCTTGGAGGCGTCGGAGCGGAACTGCTGGTTCGACTCGTTCATCTTGCTCTTGATCTCGTTGATCGCCGCTTCCGCCCGGGGAATCGCCAGGGTGGTGGCGTCCATCTGCCCGCGGGCTTCCACCGCGCTGCGCTTGAGCCGCAGGATTTCCACCGGCGAGATAGCCCCGGTGCCCACCAGTGGCGTCGACATGTTCAGTTCCTGCTGCAGCAGGCCCAGGCTTGAGCGGTATTGGTCCTGCTTGGAGCGGAACTCCGCCAGTTCCTGGGTCTTCTGCCGCAGTTGTTCGCTGAGGGTCTGTTGTTCGCTGGCCAGGCGGCGCTGGCGCGACTGGTACAGGCCCATCTCGTCCTCGGCCACTTGCGGGGCCTTTTTGCGCACCTCATCGGAGACCACGAACGGCTTGCCATCGGCCTCGGCGGACAGCCGTTCGACCTGGGCCATCAGCGCGTAGCGGTCGGCCTCGCTCTCGCCCTTGTTGGACAGGAAGCGCGTGTCGTCCAGGCGCAGCAGGGTGTCGCCCTTGTTCACCACCTGGCCTTCGCGCACGTAGATCTCGGTGACGATGCCGCCCTCCAGGTTCTGGATGACCTGCACCTTGCTGGACGGAATGGCCTTGCCTTCGCCCATGGTGACTTCCTGCAGTACGGCGAACTTGGCCCAGATCAACGCCGCCAGCAGCAGGGCGGCGCACAGCCACACGGTGATGCGCGTGAGCCGGGGTGAATCTTGCAGCGCCGCGCTGGCAAGCTCGGGCATGAACTCGCTCTCGGCGGTCTTGCCGAAGCTGCTGAAATAGCCGCGCAGGCCTTGGGAAGCTGACATCAATACCCTCCTAAACAGGCGTCTGGCCGACGCGGCCTTTGCGCAGGGCTTCGATCACCGCGTCCTTCGGCCCGTCGGCGACGATGCGGCCGTTGTCCAGCACCACCAGGCGGTCAACCAGGCTGAGCATGGAGGTGCGGTGGGTGACCAGCAGCAGCGTCTTGCCGCCCACCCAGTTGTGCAGGCGCAGGCGCAGGGCGTCCTCGCTGGCGTTGTCCATGTGGCTGGTGGGCTCGTCGAGCACCATGATCGGCGGGTCCAGCAGCAGCGAGCGCGCCAGCAGCACGGCCTGGCGCTGGCCACCGCTGAGCAGCTGGCCGCGCTCGCCCACCGGGCGGTCGAAACCTTGCGGGTGCTGGCGGGCCAGCTCGGTGACGCCGGTCATCTCGGCTACTTCCAGCATGCGCGCGTCGCTGACGTAGCGGGCGCCCATGGTCAGGTTGTCGCGCAGGCTGCCGGCCAGCAGCGGCAGGTCGTGGGCCACATAGCCGATCTGCTGGCGCAGGTCGGCCACGTCCAATTGCCGCAGGTCGAGGTTGTCGAGCAGAATCTGGCCTTCCTCGGGTTCGTAGAAGCCCATCACCAGCCGCGCCAGGGTGCTCTTGCCCGAGCCGCTGCGGCCGATGATGCCGATGCGCTCGCCGGCGCGCATGCTGAAGCTGACGTTGCCCAGCGCCGGGGCGTTCTGGTTGGCGTAGCGGAAGGTCACCTGGCTGACCGCCAGGGCGCCCTGCAGTTGCGTGCGTTCCAGCGGGCGCTGGCGTGGGTCGCGCTCCTGGGGCAGGGCCATCAGCGCGTCGGTGCTGACCATGGTCAGCTGCGCCTGCTGGTAGCGAGTGATCAGCCCGGCGATCTGGCCCAGGGGCGCCAGCACGCGGCTGCTGAGCATGTAGCTGGCCACCAGGGCGCCGACACTGAGGTTGCCGGCGATGATGGTGTACACGCCGGCGACGATCACTGCCATGCCGGCGAACTGCTGGATGAACAGCGTGCCGTTGGTGGCCAGCGCCGCCAGGTTGCGGGCGTGGCTGTCCAGGCGGGTGAGGGCGCCGTGGGTGGATTCCCACTGGTACTGGCGCTCGCTCTCGGCGCTGCAGGCCTTGATGCTTTCCAGGCCGCTGAGGGTTTCGATCAGCAGCGCCTGGCGCTCGGCGCCCAGGGCCAGGCTCTTCTGCACGGTGTCGCGCAGCTTGGCCTGGATGATCAAGGCGAAGCCGATGGTCAGCGGGAAGGCGACGATGGGCACCAGCACCAGCCAGCCACCCAGCAGGCCGATCACCGCCAGCATCAGCACGGCGAAGGGCAGGTCGATGATGCTGGTCAGGGTCACGGCGGTGAGGAATTCACGCAGGCCCTGGAAGTCATGGATGCTCTGGGCGAAACCACCGATGGTGGCCGGCTTGGCCTTCATGGCCATGCCGGTGATGCGCTCGAACAGGGTCGCGGAGAGAATCAGGTCGGTCTTCTTGCCGGCGGTGTCCAGCAGGTGCGCGCGCAGCACCCGCAGCACCAGTTCGAACAGCGTGCCCACCAGCAAGCCGATGGCCAGCACCCACAGGGTGGAGGTGGCCTGGTTGGGCACCACGCGGTCGTAGGTCTGCATCACGAACAGCGGCACCATCAGGCCCAGCAGGTTGATCATCAGGCTGGCCAGGATCGCATCGCTGTACAGCCAGCGCGACAGTTTCAGGGTGTCGCGAAACCAGGCATGCACCCGCGGCATCAGCGGCTGGCGCAGGTCTTCCAGTTCGTGGCGCGGCCGCGCGAACAGGGCCTCGCCGGTGTACTCGGCGGCCAGTTCCTCCTGGCTCACCCATTGCTCGCCGCCTTCGGCCTCGCTGGGCAGGATCAGCGCGCGGCCGTCCTCGCCCAGGCGGCGTAGCACGGCGCAGCGGCCGCCCTTGAGCATCAGCAGCACCGGCAGGTTGAGCGCCGAGATGGCGCCCAGTTCGCGGCGCAGCAGGCGCGCCGACAGGCTGGCCCGGGCCGCGGCGCGGGGCAGCAGTTCCAGGCTCATGCGCTGTTGCGCCAGGGGCAGGCCGGCGCTCAGGCTGGCGCGGCTGACGGCACAGCCGTGCAGCTTGCACAGGATCAGCAAACCGTCCAGCAGGGGGTCATCGAAACTCAGGCGCGGGTCCGTTGCCGGCCCCGCAGGTTGCATGCTGGTCACGTGTGTTACTCCAAAGCCAAAAGGCAGTTACCCAAGGTGCCGTTACTTCATGTCCGGAAGGCGTGCTTCGTTCTTCACTTCCGTCTGGGCAACCGCTTCGTTGGGCAGTACCACGCGTTCTTTCTCCAGCAGCACGCCCATGTTGGCGAGCACGCGGTACATCGAGAACTCCTCGGTGTAGCGCACTTCGGTGTAGCGGCTGTTGGCGGTGTACAGCTCGTTCTCGCTGTCCAGCAGGTCGAGCAGGGTACGTTGGCCCAGGCCGAACTGGTCCTGGTAGGCCGCGCGCACCTTGGTGGTGGTCTCGGCGTATTCACGCGCGTATGGGGTCTGGGTGTGGGCGTTGTCCATGGCATGCCAGGCCAGCGCCAGGTTCTCGTTGAGCATGCGCAGGGCGTTGTTGCGGATGTCCATGGCCTGGTTGATCTTGTGCGCGTCGGACTGCAGGCGGGCCTTGTCGCTGCCGCCCTTGAACAGGTTGTAGTTCATCACCACGCCGGCACGCCACTCGTTGTCGCGGCCTTGCTCGCCGGAGATGTTGTTGTTGGCGTCCACCGCCAGCTCTGCATCGAAGCGTGGGTAGAACGGCGACTTGGCCACTTCGTACTGGCTTTCGGCGGCGGCCACGTCAGCCTGGGCCGACTTCAGGTAGGGGTTGTTCTCGAGCATGGCCTGGCGCGCGGCGAGGATGTCGGCGGGCACTTCGCCACGGATGCTGGGCGGGGCTTCCAGCTCGTCGGGCATGCGCCCCACGGTGCTGAAGAAGTTGGCCTCGGCATCGGCCAGGTTGACCTGGGCAGTGTACAGGTTGTTCTCCGCCAGGGCCCGGCGGGCGCGGGACTGGTCGACGTCGGCGGTGCTGCCCACGCCGCGCTCGCTGCGCAGGCCGATCTGGTCGTTGACGCGCAGGTGCGCCTGCAGGTTGTTCTTGGCCAGGGTCACCAGCTCGCGCTGCTTGAGCACGTTCAGGTACACCTCGATGGCGCGCAGGGCCTGGGTCTCGGCGGTGCCGCGCAGGTAGTACGCGCGCGAGTTGACCACGTCCTTGGTGCGCTGCACTTCGTTGGGGGTGTTGAAGCCGTCGAACAGCATCTGCCGCAGGCGCAGCTCGGACTGGGTGTAGTTCAGGCTCTCGGGGCTGTTGCCCTCGATGGCGCGGGTGGTGGGGCTGTCGGTGCGCGCGCGCCCGTACGCGGCCACCAGGTCGACGGTGGGGTAGTAGCCCCCGCGCGCGACTTTCTCATCCTCATCTGCGGACAGGCGGTTATTCAGATTCGACTGGATTTCGGGGTGGTAGCTGATCGTGCTCTGAATCGCCTCTGTCAGCGTCATGCCTTGGGCTTGGGCGCAGGCCATCGCGATCAAGACCGCGCTGCAGATGGGGGTGTAAACGCGCATGGGGTGAATCTCCCTGAGTCTTTAAGTGGTGCAGCAATCGCCAAAAAAATGGCGAAAAATAAGGGCCAATCCGTTTCAGGCTTGTAACATGAGAGCTAAGAACATCCTTAGCGAAATCTAAGAACTTTTTTGCATAACTCTTATTCTAAAAAAAACTTATGCAGTGTTCTGATTTCGAGACATTGTTCTCTCCAGGCCACCCGCGTGACCCAGTTAAACCGGAGAGTTACGGGCGGCGAAGAAAAGTTCAACAAATTTTTGCAGCATAGGGCGGGGATGTAGCGAAGGGGAGGAAGCAGGAGAAATTATGGCGACAAAAAATTGTCACCCGCAGTGCCAAAGTTTATCCTGTAACTTCACTGGTACAAGTTTTCATCAAACTCTTTGAATTAGTTGAAGTTTTAGTTCATGAGGAAGACTTTTTCCAGGATTAGGTAGGGCCTGAACTCTAGCGCCGGGTAGTGCCCCCACTTTGGGGGCCCTCAGCAGACTCATCAGCCACGACCACACGCGAAGCCGATAGCACTTTTTCTGCAAAACCCCATGCCCAGAGCGGCAGATGAGGAGTGCACAATGGCCACGTTGATTGGTGTAGTCAGTCAGGTAATCGGACAGGTATTTGCGATCGGCGCCGACGGCACGCGCCGCGCGGTGCATCAGGGCGACCGGCTGTTCGTCGGCGAGCAGCTGGACACGGGCGCCGATGGCGCCGTGTCGGTGCACCTGCAGAACGGCAAGGAACTGACCCTGGGGCGCGGCAGCGAAGTCACGCTCAACCAGAACATGCTGGGCGACATGGCCCCGCACGTGGCCACCCAGGAAGTCGCCGCGCCCAGCCAGGCCGAGCTGACCGACGTACAGAAAATCCAGCAAGCCATCGCCGCCGGTGCCGACCCTACCCAGGCGGCTGAAGCCACCGCCGCTGGCCCGGCTGCAGCGGGCACCCCAGCTGCGGGCGGCGAGGCCGGTGGCGGCCACAGCTTCGTGCTGCTCACCGAGACCGCCGGCGTAGTCGACCCGGTGGTGGGCTACCCCACCGCAGGCTTCAACGGCGTGCCTGACTTCGCCACGCCCCAGGTGCTGGGCGCTACCAACACCAACGCCGCGGCGCTGGTGGCGGTGGACAACGGCATCACCCTCACTGGCCTGGGCAACGGCGTCAGCCTCGACGAGGCCAACCTGGCCGACGGTTCCAACCCGCAAGCCTCGGCCCTGACCCAGGGCAGCAGCTTCACCGTCACCGCCGCCGATGGCCTCACCAGCCTGGTGGTAGGCGGCATCACCGTGATCAACAACGGCGTGGTGGTCGGCGTGGGCCAGTCCATCACCACCGGCCTGGGCAACACCCTTACCATCACCGGCTACAACCCCACCACCGGCCAGGTCAGCTACAGCTACACCCTGACCGGCCCTGATACCCAGCCAGCCGGTGGCGGCGCCAACACCGTCAGCGAGAACCTGGGCGTCAGCGCCACTGACTCCAACGGCACCACCAGCACCGGTTCGGTGACCGTGACCGTTGTCGACGACGTGCCCCAGGCAGTCAACGACAACCCCACCACCCCCGCCACCGAGCAGCACCTGGTGCTCACCGGCAACGTGCTGACCAACGACATCCAGGGCGCCGACCGCATCGCCATCACCGCCACCAGCGGCCCGATCACCGCCGGCACCTACACCGGCACTTATGGCACCCTGGTGCTGGCCAGCGATGGCAGCTACACCTACACCCTCAACGCGGCCGGCCAGGCGTTCAACAACCTGCACGGCGGTGGCAGCGGCACCGACAGCTTCACCTACACCCTCAACGATGCCGATGGCGACACCAGCACCGCGGTGCTGACGCTCAACATCAACAACATCAACGACCCGGTGACCATCACCGCACCCACCGTGGGCGGCCTCAACACCACGGTCAACGAAGCCAACCTGGACAACGGTTCGAGCCCCAACGCCGGGGCCCTGTCGCAGAATGGCCAGTTCACCGTCACCGCCCCCGATGGCCTGCAGACCCTGACCATCGGCGGCGTCGCGGTGGTCACCGGCGGCGTGGGCATCAGCTCGCCGGTCAGCATCGTCACCCAGCTGGGCACGCTGACCATCAACAGCTACAACCCCACTACCGGCGTGGTCAGCTACACCTACACCCTGACCCATGCCGACACCCACCCTGACGTCCAGGGCCCGAACACCCTCACCGACACCTTCCAGGTGGTGGCCACCGACACCGATGGCAGCACCGCCACCACCCAGCTGACCACCACCATCGTCGATGACGTGCCCCATGCCGTGGCCGACACCGCGTCGGTCACCGAAGGCGTCAAGGTCGACATCGGCAACGTCGTGGGCAACGACGCCAGCGGGGCCGATGGCTTCGGCGGCGTGGTAGGCGTGCGCGCCGGCAGCAACACCAGCACCCCCGTGGCTGGCGGCGTGGGCGTGGCCATCGAAGGCGTGTACGGCAGCCTGACCATCAACGCCGACGGCACCAGCAGCTACCAGGCCAAGGCCAACGTGGCCAACGACGGTTCGGTCACCGACACCTTCACCTATTCGATCGTGGACAAGGACGGTGATGTCAGCACCACCACCGTCACCATCACCCTCACCGACGCGGGCCTGAAGGCCACCAACGTCGATGGCGCCACTGTGTTCGAAGCCGCGCTGCCCACCGGCAGCCACCCCGACTGGACCAGCGAAGTGGGCACCGGCACCGTGGCCGGCTCGGTCACTGGCGGCGTTGGCGCACTGACCTACAGCCTGCAGGGCGCCGATGCCAACGGCAACGTCACCAGCCAGTACGGCACCTTGCACCTGAATGCCGACGGCACCTACACCTACACCCTCAACGTCGCGCCGCAAGTGTCGGGGGTGGGCACGCTGGACACCTTCACCCTGGTGACCACCGACAGCGCCGGCAACCAGGTGGAAAGCCAGGTTGCGATCAAGATCGTCGATGACGCGCCGGTGGCAGTGCCCGATACCGCCACCCTTACCGAGGGGCTTGTGGCTCAAGGCAACGTGCTGGCCAATGACGTCGGCGGCGCCGACGGCATTGCCGCGGTGATCGGCGTGCGCGTGGGCAGCGACGTTTCCACGCCTGTGACCAACGGCGTAGGCACGGTCATCCAGGGCGCCTATGGCGAGTTGCTGATCAAGGCCGACGGCACCGCCATCTACCATGCCGATGCCAACTCGGTAGGCAAGGCGGGCGCCACCGATACCTTCACCTACTCGATCATCGACAAAGACGGTGACATCAGCACCACCACCATCACCATCAACGTCACCGACGCGGGCCTGAAGGCCACCAACGTCGATGGCGCCACCGTGTTCGAAGCGGCACTGCCCACCGGCAGCCACCCGGACTGGACCAGCGAAGTGGGCACCGGCACGGTCGCCGGTTCCGTCACCGGCGGCGTCGGTCAGTTGACCTACAGCCTGCTGGGCTCCGACGCCAACGGCAATGTCACCAGCCAGTACGGCACCCTGCACCTGAATGCCGACGGCACTTACACCTATACCCTCAACGTTGCCCCGCAAGTGCCGGGCATCGGCACCCTCGACACCTTCACCCTGGTGACCACCGACAGCGTCGGCAACCACGTTGAAAGCCAGGTGTCGATCAAGATCGTCGACGACGCCCCGGTGGCAGTGCCCGACAGCGTTTCCATCACCGAGGGCCTTGTCGCGCAAGGCAACGTGCTGGCCAATGACGTCGGTGGCGCCGACGGCATTGCCGCCGTGATCGGCGTGCGCGTGGGCAGCGACGTTTCCACGCCTGTGACCAGCGGCGTAGGCACGGTCATCCAGGGCGCCTATGGCGAGTTGCTGATCAAGGCCGATGGCACCGCCATCTACCACGCCGATGCCAACTCGGTAGGCAAGGCGGGCGCCACTGATACCTTCACCTACTCGATCATCGACAAAGACGGTGACATCAGCACCACCACCGTCACCATTAACGTCACCGATTCGGGCCTGCACGCCAAGAACGTCAACGGTGTCACCGTCTTCGAGGCCGCCCTGGACTTGAACCAGGACGGCAAGGACCTGGCGCCTGGCACCACCACCGGCAGCCACCCCGACTGGACCGCCGAAACCGCCAGCGGCACCGTCGCCGGCTCCGTGACCGGCGGTGTTGGCGCACTGACCTACAGCCTGTACGGCTCCGATGCCAATGGCGACCTGAAGACCCAGTACGGCGTCGTTCACATGAACGCCGACGGCACCTACACCTACACCCTCACCAGCGCCCCGCAAGTGGCGGGCCTGGGCACCACCGAAACCCTGACCGTGGTGACCACCGACAGCGTTGGCAACCACGTGGCCAGCCAGCTGACCATCAAGATCGTCGACGACCAGCCCCAGGCTTACGCAGATTTTGCCCGCATCACCGAGGGCCAGACCGCCCAGGGCAACGTGCTGCAGAACGACGTGTCGGGCGCCGACGGCTTCGCCGGCGTGGTTGGCGTGCGCGCTGGCGGCCTGGACGGCAAGGCCGTCACCAGCGGCGTCGGCACCGTGATCCAGGGCCAGTACGGCGAACTGGTCATCGCCGCCGACGGCACCAGCGTGTACCACGCCAACGCCAACTCGGTCGGCCACTTCGGCGTCGACGTGTTCACCTACACCGTGGCGGACAAGGACGGTGACCTGAGCACCACCACCTTGACCATCAAGGTCGACGATGCCCACCTGAAAGCCACCAACGTCGACGGCGTCACCGTCTTCGAAGCCGCCCTGGACACCACCAAGGACGGCAACGACCTGGCCGCCGGCAACACCACCGGCAGCCACCCGGACTGGACCTCGGAAACCGCCAGCGGCACCGTTGCCGGTTCGGTGACTGGCGGTGTTGGCGCGCTGACCTACAGCCTGTACGGCTCCGATGCCAACGGCGACCTGAAGACCCAGTACGGCGTCGTTCACATGAACGCCGACGGCACCTACACCTACACCCTCACCAGCGCCCC
>NZ_JBSKHP010000010.1:203275-234402 GCF_057128625.1 Pseudomonas imperatae
AAGGACGGCAACGACCTGGCCGCCGGCAACACCACCGGCAGCCACCCGGACTGGACCTCGGAAACCGCCAGCGGCACTGTGGCCGGCTCGGTGACGGGCGGGGTAGGTGCGTTGAACTACAGCCTCTACGGCTCCAACGCCAGCGGCGACCTGCAGGGTCAGTACGGCGTGATCCACATGAACGCCGACGGCACCTACACCTACACCCTTACCAGTGCCCCCCAGGTGCACGGCATCGGCACCACCGAAACCTTCACCCTGGTGACCACCGACAGCGTCGGCAACCATGTGGCCAGCCAGCTGACCATCAAGATCGTCGATGACAAGCCGCAGGCCTATCCGGACTCCGCGCACATCCTCGAAGGCCAGACCGTGCAGGGCAACGTGCTAGGCAACGACGTGGCGGGGGCCGACGGCTTCTACGGCGTGGTCGGCGTGCGCGCCGGCGGCCTGGATGGCAAGCCGGTCACCACCGGCGTGGGTACCGTCATCGAGGGGCTGT
Organism: Pseudomonas imperatae; assembly: GCF_057128625.1. Lineage (NCBI taxonomy): Bacteria > Pseudomonadati > Pseudomonadota > Gammaproteobacteria > Pseudomonadales > Pseudomonadaceae > Pseudomonas > Pseudomonas imperatae. The sequence continues at coordinate 203,778 of NZ_JBSKHP010000010.1, forward strand.
ATGGCCAGCTGATCATCGCCGCCGACGGCAGCAGTGCCTACCACGCAAACGCCAACGCGGCGAACCATGGCGACGTGACCGACACCTTCACCTACACCATGGCCGACAAGGACGGTGACCTGAGCACCACCACCGTCACCATCCAGGTCGGCGGCGCCGGCCTGCACATCGTGCCGGGCGACGGCCCGGGCGTGACCGTGGCCGAAGCCGCCCTGGACCTGAACCAGGACGGCAAGGACCTGGCCGCCGGCACCGTCACCGGCAGCAACCCCGATTCCACCGCCGAAACCGGCACCGGCTCGGTGGCAGGTTCCATCGCAGGCGGCAGCGGCGGCATTACCTACAGCATCGACGGCGCGGTGAACGGCCTGTTCACCACCGCCCACGGGGTGATCCAGCTCAACGCCGACGGCAGCTACACCTACACCCTGACCTCGGCACCCAAGACCGATCCAGCGGCCGACAACGGCGCCGACACCACCACCGACACCATCACCTACCGTGGCACCGATAGCCAGGGCAACAGCATCACCAACCAGTTGGTGATCAACATCACCGACGACGTGCCCCAGGCGGGCGCCATCGACCGCGTGGCCATCGCCCCGGAACTCAACACCAACGTGTTGCTGGTGATCGACGTGTCCGGCAGCATGGACGATCCGTCCGGCGTGGGTAACCTGTCGCGCCTGGACCTGGCCAAGCAGGCCATCAGCGCGCTGCTGGACAAGTACGACGGCATGGGCGACGTGAAAGTCCAGGTGGTGACCTTCAGCAACGGCACCGAGACCCCGAGCAACGTCTGGGTCGACGTGGCCACTGCCAAGGCCTACATCGCCGGCCTGCACGCCAACGGCGGCACCAACTACGACTACGCCCTGAGCGCGGCCGAAAACGCCTTCACCACCAACGGCAAGCTGGTGGGCGGGCAGAACGTGGCGTACTTCTTCTCGGACGGCAACCCGACCCTGTCCAGCACCCACCCGACATCGGGTAACGGCCAGTCGGGCAGCCAGACCAACCCCAACCTGGGCGACGGTATCGACACCACCGAGGAGAAGGCCTGGACCGACTTCCTCAACGCCAACGACATCAAGGCCTACGCCATTGGCCTGGGCAACGGCGTCGACGCCCAGTACCTGAACCCGATCGCCTACGACGGCACCACCGGCACCAATACCAACTCGACCGTAGTCACCAACCTCAACGACCTCAACAACGTGCTCAGCAGCACGGTGCAGAGCGTATCGCTGGTCGGTACCCTGTTGACCAACGGCAGCTTTGGCGCCGACGGTGGCTTCGTCAAATCCATCACCGTCGACGGCACAACCTACACCTACGATCCGAAGGCCAACAACGGCACCGGCGGCATGACCACTGAAGGTGGTACCAGCCACGGTACGTTCGACACCACCACCAACAGCATTAGCGTGGCCAGCAGCCACGGCGGTACCGTGGTGGTGAACATGGACACCGGTGCCTACACCTACACCGCCGCGTCCAGTGGCGGCAGCTCGACCTTCACCGACAAGGTGGGCTTCGTGCTGGCCGACAACGACGGCGACCTGTCCAGCCCGGCCAACCTGAGCATCACCGTGACGCCGAACTCGCCACCGGTGGCGGCTGCCGACCACGTGATCACCAACATCCTGTCGTCCACCATCATCGTGCCCAGCGAGGCCCTGACGGCCAACGACACCGATGCCAACGGCGACCCGCTGACCGTGGCCAACACCGGCTTCGACACCGGCTGGGCGCCCAAGGGCGCGGACTTCACTGCCACCACGGTGCAGACCATCCAGTTCGCCGGCACCGGCAATTCCAGCCTCAACCAGACCAAGACCCTGGACCGCAGTGAATTCAGCATCACCAGCGGCACCACGGCGCTGCTCATGGTCGCCGGCTTCCTGGGTTCGGGCAGCAATGCCAATGCCAGTGACAACATCACGGTGCATTTGAACGCCGGCGAAACCTTGAGCCTGGCGGACAACGGCAACAGCCACCTGGCCTTCAGCCTCAAGACCGGCAATACCTACACCACGTTGAACGGCAATGAGCTCACTGCCACCAGCGACGGTGACTACACCATCCACATCAGCCACGCCAGCGGCCACACCGGGCAGACCACCTACAGCCTGGACATGAGCATCAACTATGCCGGCGCCGCCAACTACACCCCGGACCTGCCGGCGACCTACACCGTCACCGACAACCATGGCGGCAGCGACACCGCGGCGGCGACCATCACCTACCAGGCCGGCCATACCCTGACCGGCACGTCGGGCGATGACATCCTGATTGGCAACGACAGCGGCACCAAGCTGGTGGGCGTGGCGGGCCACGACTTCATGATGGGCGGCGCTGGCGACGATGTGTTCCAGGGCGGCACCGGCGTGACCACGGTCAGCTACCACAACGCCAAGGGGCCGGTGACGGTCGACCTGAGCAACACCGCGGTGCAGGACACCGTCAACGCCGGGCACGATCAGCTGGTCAACATCCAGAACCTGATCGGTTCCGATTACGGCGACCACCTGACCGGCAACAGCCAGGCCAACGTCATCACCGGCGGCGCGGGCAATGACGTGATCAACGGCGGGGGCGGCAACGACACCCTGATTGGCGGCCTGGGCAACAACACCCTGACCGGCGGCGACGGTGCCGACACCTTCAAGTACCTGGCCGGCAACTCGGGCCACGACACCATCACCGACTTCACCGTGGGCACCGACAAGCTCGACCTGTCGCAGCTGCTGCAAGGTGACGGGGCCACGGCGTCTACCCTGGACAGCTACCTGCACTTCAAGGTCACCGGCAGCGGCTCGGGGCTGGTCTCCAGCATCGACGTCAGCACCACCGCCGGCGGTGCGGCCAGCCAGACCATCGACCTGAAAGGCGTCGACCTGGCCAGCCACTACGGGGTTACCCCGGGCTCGGGCGGCACCATCTCGTCCCATGACACGGCGACCATCGTCAGCGGGATGCTGGGGGATCATTCGTTGAAGGTGGACGTGGCATGACGCTTCACCGCTGAAGAAAAAATCCCGCCACGATGGCGGGATTTTTTTTGCAAGCTACAAGCCCACCCCCGGCCCGCATAACCCCAGGCACACCGCGGCGATTTCGGACGCAGCCTGCGGCAGCTGCTACGCAAGGTTCCGTAGCAGCGGCCACCGCGTAACTCCAGGCACACCGCGGCGGTTCAGGACGCAGCCTGCGGCAGCTGCTGCTACGCAGGGTTCCGTAGCAGCGGCCGCAGGCCGCGTCAGGGCAGCCGCGCAACTCCAGGCATACCGCGGCGATTTCGGACGCAGCCTGCGGCGGCTGCTACGCAAGGTGCGCGTCAGGCGCGGGCTTCAGATCTTCGGTGCAGGCGCGCCGATCAGGCGGCCCATGGCGCCGTGCAGCCCCAGCTCCTTCAGCACCTCCAGCTCGCCAGCGGTCTCCACCATCTCGGCGATCAGCGGCATGTCGATGCTGTTGGTGGCGCGATAGATGGCTTCGATGAACAGGCGCTTGTCGCTCTGCTGGTCGATGGCGCGGATGTAGCTGCCGTCGATCTTCAGGTACGCCAAGCCCAGGTGGGTGAAGTTGCCGATCTGGCTGAAGCGCCCGCCGAAATGCTGCAGGCCAAAGCGGTAGCCGGTGTCGCGAATGGCCTGGCTCAGGCTCTGCAGCTGATCAGGCGGCGGCAGGTGGTGTTCGTCCGCCTCCAGGGTCAGCAGGTGCGCCTGGCCGGGGCTGGCCTTGAGCAGGTCGAGGATCGGCGTCAAGTGTTCCTCGCTGCGCAGGGTGCTGCCCGACAGGCTCAACGCCAGCGGGTGAGGGTGTTCCTGCAAGTATTCCAAGGTATGTTCCAGCATCGCCAGGTCAAAACGCGCCGACCAGCCCAGGCGCTCGATCCACGGGAGGAAATGCGCCGCGGCCACGGCCTCGCCCGCCGGGTCGAGCAGGCGCGCCAGTACCTTGTGGTGCAGGATCTGGCCCGGCTCTGCACAGGGCACCACCGGCTGGAAATACAGCTTGAGCTTGCGCAGGGTCAGCGCTTCGTCGATCCAGGTGCGCCACTGCGCCGGGTTCTGGATCGGCGCGCCATTGAAGTGCGCCAGCACGGCCCAAGGCTGGCGTGGGTGGTTCTGCGCCTCGGTGACGGCCTGGTCCAGGTGCATGTACACCGTGTTCAGCGCCTCGCCGGGCTTGTACGCGGCCACGCCGATGTGCGCTACCGGCGAGCGGTCGCTGGCACCGGTGAGGTAGAAGTTCTCCAGCTGGCGGCTGAGGTCTTCGGCCAGGCGTTGGGCGTCCTCGCCGTTGATGGCCGGGGCCAGTAGGCTGAATTCGCCGCCACGGTTGCGCGCGGCGGTCCAGCGGCTACGCCGTGGGTCTTGCAGCTGGGCGGTGAGCACCTCGCCGATTTCGGCGATCAGGGCGTCGGTATGCTGGCCCCCGAGGCGCTGGTTGAGGCCGGCCAGGTCGTTCACCCGCAACATCAGCACGAAGCCCTCGCTGTTCTGCTCGGTGACCATCAGCTGGTTGGTCAATTGGGTGTCGAACAGGCGGCGGTTGGCCAGGCCCGTGAGGCTGTCCTGGTAGGACTCTTCGCGCAGTTTCTCGCTGCGCGCCGCTTCCTCGGCGAACAGCGCCTTGAGCTTCTCGACCATCTGGTTCATGGCCAGCACCACCCGTCGCAGTTCCGGCGTGCGCGGGATGCGCGGCAAGGTCAGGAACTCGCGGTGGCTGATGGCGTTGGCCTGTTGCACCATGTTGTCCAGCGGGCGCAGTTGCTTGCGCAGCAGCCAGCCGCCGAAAATCGCGCTCAACAGGCCGCACAGGGCCAGCCACGCCAGGCTGCCGATGGCGGTTTCCCACAGCTTGGCCAGGGCGAACTGCGGGTTGCTCAACACTTCCACCCGCGCCGCCTGTTCCCAGCCGCGCATCACCAGCGCGTCACCGCCCTGGGGCTTGAGGTTGACCAGGCGCACGAACCAGTCCGGCACCTCGCCTGTGCCCGGCGGCGCGGCGCGTTCCACCAGGGTGCTGTTGTCCGCCAGGTTGACCACGCGAATGTTGGAGAAATAGCCGCTGTCGAAGATCGACGAGACCATCAGCTCGATCATGGTCGGGTCGTCCACGTGGGGAGCCAGTGACAGCCCCAGCGCCGTGGCCGCGTCCTGGCCATGGGAGCGCAGTTGGCTGACCAGCTGTTCACGGGAGTTCTCCAGCCCGACGAAAAAGCTGCCGCTGAAGGCCACCACCAGGAACAGGCAGATCGCCAGGAACAGTTGCTTGAGTAAAGACATCGGGCACTCCTATCCGTCGCCAATGGCGAAGCCTTCGGCTTTCATTTTTTGCAACACATCCTGCCACCGCGACAGCTTCTTGCTGTCGCTGGTGCGGGCACTGGCCGAGGCGCCGGGCAAATACACGCCCTCGGCATTGAAGGCATACACCGGCAGCAGGTCCTTGCGCTGGGAAGCGGGCCTGATGTCGGGCTTGAGGTTGTCGAGCACCAGCGGGTCGGCGCGGTCGGTGGCGTAGTAGGCCAGCACCATGTGCGCCTGGTTCAGCTCCAGCGCCTTGACATAGGTGATGCGCAGCTTGTCGGCGGGTACGCCCAGGCGGCGCAGGCTGAAATACTTGGCAATGGCATAGTCTTCGCAGTCGCCAGCGCCTTTCCACAAGGCCTCCAGCGGGGTGGCCCAGTAGTCTTCCACGTGCCACACGGTCATGTCGTCCTTGAACGCCATCTGGCGGTTGAAGAAGCTGTTGACCAGGGCCAGTTTTTCCAGCTCGGGTTTGTCGCCGCTGGTCTGCAGCAGCCGCGCCCAGGCCTCCAGGCGCTCGCGGGCGGAGCCCAGCCCGCCGTACTGCTGGTCGGCCTTGCTGATGATCTGGTTGAAGTCCCACTCGGGCCAGTTGTCGCCGGCCACGCTCAGCGACAGGCACAGCGCCATCCAGCCGAACACATGCCACAGCCGGGGCGAGAGCCATCCTTGTCGACGCGGGCGGTGGAGCATGCCAGGAAACTCTGGGGTCAGTCGGTAGAGTCTAGGAGATGGCGAACGGACAGCACAGGGGGGAGGGGATATATATTTCCGTACACCACATACGGTGTATGGAACATCGCTGCGTAGCCGCTGCCGTCAGGCTGCGCTGGCCCGGATGTGCACTGGAGATCTCCAGTGGCGTATGGGGCCAGCGCAGCCTTCGGCAGCGGCTACAGCAGGTGCGATCAGTGGTGGCGCGGCTTGAGGATGGCCGGTTTTTCGTCCGGGGCGTTGCACAGCAGGTACAGGGCGGTCAGCGCCTCGGGGATCTGTACGATCATGTCGTCCTGCAGGTTGGCGTCGGCGGCAATGTCGGCGAACTCCGGTTGTTCGTCGAACAGGCCCGAACCCACCATGATCGGCAGGAGCATTTCGCTGACTTCGTCCTCGGCGGTCTCGAACCAGGCCGCTTCGCGCATGAACACGCCTTCCATGAAGCCGATGCACCAGCCGCGCAGCTCGGAGTCATCGGGCTCTTCGCCCAGGTCCAGGTCGCACGGCAGCTCAAATTCCTCGTCGCTGGCCAACTGGCGGGCGATGTGCGCCTTGAGGGCCACCAGGGTGCCTTCGATTTCCGCGCGCTGGGCGTCGCTGCTGTAGTGCGGCTCCTCGGCGAACAGGGCGTCGATCCACTCGCGCTCCGGCACTTCCTCGGAACACACGGAAAGGGCGGTCAGATAGCCGTGAGCGGCCACGTAGTCCAGCGCTTCCTCGTGCAGCTCATCGGCGTCGAGGAAGGCTTGCAGGCGGTTCAGTTGCTCAGCGAAGGACATTAAAAGGCTACCTTGAAGAATTTACGATAGTGAATTCTAGGCCTTGTTAGGGGGCATGCGCCACCCAAGCCTGAAAAACATGGCCTTATCAGTGGTGCCCTGCGCAGGCGGGCGCTCGGGTATAATGCGCCGCTTTGGCCGTTTCACGCCCTGAAAGGTTGCCCCGGCAACGGGCGCTTACGCATTTTTGCGTGAAACGCGCGCGATTTTCATCCAGCCTAGGCCCGGATGGTTCTGCGATATTTGGAGTTCTTATGCTCGAACAGGCTCAACGCGTCCTTAAGGACATCTTCGGCTATGACAGTTTCCGGGGTCGCCAGGGTGCCATTATCGAGCGCGTGGCCAGTGGCGGCGATGCCCTGGTACTGATGCCCACCGGTGGCGGCAAGTCCCTGTGCTTCCAGGTGCCGGCCCTGCTGCGCCCGGGGCTTGCGGTGGTGGTGTCGCCGCTCATCGCGCTGATGGACGACCAGGTCGCCACCCTGGAAGAACTGGGCGTGGCCGCTGCATCGCTGAACTCCACCCTCAGCGCCGAACAGCAGCGCGACCTGGCTGCGCGCATTCGTCGCGGCGAGGTGAAAATGCTCTACCTGGCCCCCGAGCGCCTGGTGCAGCCGCGCATGCTCGATTTCCTGCGCAACCTGGACATCGCCCTGTTCGCCATCGACGAAGCGCACTGCGTGTCGCAATGGGGCCACGACTTCCGGCCCGAGTACCTGCAACTTGGGCAACTGGCCGAGCTGTTCCCCAATGTCCCGCGCATTGCCCTTACCGCGACGGCCGACAAGCGCACCCGCGAGGAAATCGTCAACCGCCTGCACCTGCAGGACGCCGAGCGCTTCCTGTCCAGCTTCGACCGGCCGAACATTTTCTACCGCATCGTGCCCAAGGAAAACCCGCGCAAGCAGCTGATGACCTTCCTGGCCGAGCGCCGCAGCGACGCCGGCATCGTCTATTGCCTGTCGCGCAAGAAGGTCGACGAGACCGCCGCGTTCCTCTGCGAGCAGGGCTTCCCGGCGCTGTCGTACCATGCCGGCCTGCCGTCGGACGTGCGCGCTGCCAACCAGAAGCGCTTCCTCAACGAGGAAGGCCTGATCATGGTCGCTACCATCGCCTTCGGCATGGGCATCGACAAGCCCAACGTGCGCTTCGTGGCCCACATGGACCTGCCCAAGTCGCTGGAAGCCTACTACCAGGAAACTGGCCGTGGTGGCCGTGACGGCCTGCCCGCCGATGCCTGGATGGCCTACGGCCTGCAGGACGTGCTGATGCTCAAGCAGATGCTGCAGAACTCAGAAGGCGATGAGCGCCATAAACGCGTGGAGCAGCACAAGCTCGACGCCATGCTGGCCCTGTGCGAGGAAACCCGCTGCCGCCGCCAGGCGCTGCTGGCCTACTTCGACGAAGACATGCCCACCGCCTGCGGCCACTGCGACAACTGCATCGACGGCGTGCAGACCTGGGACGCCACCGAACCGGCGCGCCAGGCCCTGTCGGCGGTGTTCCGCACTGGCCAGCGCTACGGCGTCGGCCACCTGGTGGACGTGCTGCTGGGCAAGGACACCGAAAAGGTCCGCAGCTTCGGCCACGAGAAACTCTCGGTGTTTGGCGTGGGCAAGGCCCGTAGCGAGCACGAATGGCGCTCGCTGTTCCGCCAGTTGGTGGCCCGCGGCCTGGCCGACATCGACCTGGAAGGCTACGGCGGCCTGCGCTTGAGCGACACCTGCCGGCCGCTGTTGCGCGGCGAAGTTACCCTGGAACTGCGCCTGGAGCCCAAGCCGCAGAAGGGCAGCAGCACCCGCAGCGGCTCCGGCAGCCCGGCCAGCCAGTTGGTGCGCGGCGAAGAGCGCGAGCAGTGGGAAGCCCTGCGTACCCTGCGGCGCAAGCTGGCCGAGGAGCACGGCGTGCCGCCGTACGTCATCTTCCCCGACTCCACGCTGCTGGAAATGCTTCGCAGCCAGCCGGGCAGCATGGCCGAGATGGGCCGTGTCAGCGGCGTCGGCGCGCGCAAGCTGGAGCGTTACGGCGAGGCCTTCCTCGGCGTGCTCAACGGTGGCGTGGAAGAGGCACCGCGGGTGGTCGCCGACCTGCGCCACGAGCTGATCAGCCTGGCCCGCGCCGGCATGACCCCGCTGCAGATCGCCGGCCAGCTGCAATGCAGCGAGAAGAACGTCTACAGCCTGCTGGCCGAGGCCATCGGCGCCCAGCAACTGTCCCTGGAGCAAGCCCTGGACCTGCCCGAGGAGGTGATGGCCGAGGTGCAGGATGCGTTCCTGGACGGCGAGGGCGAGCTGCCGTCGGTGACCGACATTGCGCCGCTGTTCTTCGGCCGTGTGCCGGAGGGCGTGCTGTATTGCGTGAGGGCAGCGTTGCAGTCCGAGTTCGAAATGTGAGCGGTTTCAGACTGACATTTGTACATTACGAAATACACATTCGTTCCGGCATGAGTATTGCCTCTTGGTCAAGGCCATGATTAGCTCACTATCAATTAGTTTTGTCCTTTAAGAGTTGCTTATGCCGTTGACTGACCAACACCGTTTCGGAATGCAGCTGGCCCAGATGTCCCGGGGCTGGCGTGCGGAACTGGATCGCCGCCTGGCCGGCCTGGGCTTGTCCCAGGCGCGCTGGCTGGTGCTGCTGCACCTGGCCCGGTTCGAGGAAACCCCCACACAGCGCGAACTGGCGCAGAGCGTGGGGGTGGAGGGTCCGACCCTGGCGCGGTTGCTCGACAGCCTGGAAACCCAGGGACTGGTGCAGCGCCAGGCGGTGCTCGAAGATCGCCGGGCGAAGAAGATCCTGCTGTGCGAACCGGCCTTGCCGCTGATCGAGCAGATCGAGACCATTGCCAACACCTTGCGCGCCGAGCTGTTCGTGGGCGTGGACGAGGACGAAATGCGCGTCTGCATGCGCGTGCACAAGCAGATTCTGGACAACCTCGAGAAAAAATCCTGAGCCCGCGTACTCCGCGCGCTTTGAGAAAGGCCGGTTCGCAGGCTATAACCAGAATGACAGGAAGCAGGTTCCTCAAAGGGATTCTCATGCTAGAGCGCTCGCGGTCCATGTTCCGGGCCATTTCCACCTCGACCACCGCCCGCGTGCTGGCGGCCGTGCTGGCCGCCGCCGCCGGCCAGGCCCACGCGCTGGGCCTGGGTGACATCACCCTGCATTCCTCGCTGGGCCAGCCGCTGAGCGCCGATATCGCGCTGGTGGATGCCCAGGGGCTGGGGGCCGCCGACCTGTCGGTGGGCCTGGCCACGGCCGACGAGTTCGCCCGGGCTGGCGTCGACCGCGCGTTCTTCCTCAATGACCTGCACTTCACCCCGGTGCTGAGCGGCAGCTACAAATTCATTCACGTCACCACCAGCAAGGCGGTGACCGAGCCTTACCTGGACTTCCTGGTGCAATTGAACCGCCCCAGCGGCCAATTGCTGCGCGAGTTCACCGTGCTCATCGACCCGCCGGGCACCGTGGCCTTGCCGCCGGCGCCCAAGTTCGACGATGCCCCGGTCAGCAGCATCGCCAGTGCCCTGGCCAGCGCCAACGGCCCCACGCCGACCGCCCGGGCTGCAGCCGCGCAGCAGCCCGCCGCAGCGTTGCCACCGGCTACCCAGGAAAAACGCCTGGACGTGCAGAAGGGCGACACCCTGTGGAGCATCGCCAAGCGCCTGCAGGCGGCTGGCACCACAACGCCGCCCAATACCCTGGTGCAGCAACTGCGCGCCCTGAACCCGGGCAGGCTGAAGGCCGGGCAGAGCCTGTTGCTGCCTGACAGCGCGGTGCTGCCCGGTGCCCAGCCGGCGCCGGCCATGGCCGCCGCGCCCGCATCGGCCGCTGCACCGGCGGTGCCTGATACCCCGCCGACCGCTGCACCGGTGCCGGACGATCAGGCGCTGCACAAGGACATCGACGACCTCAACGCCAAGCTGCAAACCCTGCAAGAGCAGATGAACGGCAAGGACCAGCAGCTGCAGCAACTGCAGCAGCAACTGGCCCAGGCGCAAGCCCAGGCCCACCCTGCGCCCAAGCCCGTGGCGCCGGCGGCGCCGCCTGCGCCGGTGACGCCGTCCCCGGTCATCGACGACAGTGGTGATATCCCCTGGCTGCCGATCCTGGGCGTGGTGTTGATCCTGTTGCTGCTGGGTGGCCTGGTCTACAACCGTCGCCGCCAGCAAGCGGCGGTGATACCGGTCGCGTACCCGGCCCATGAGCCTGACGTGCTGATAAAACCGGCCCAAGGCGGCCTGGCGCCGGCCCCCGAGCTTATCGAGGACGAGCCGGTGCCCGGTGTTGCGCCCAAGCGCGAGAGCGGCCCGGCTACCGACGCCATGGACGGCGCCAGCATCTACATCGCCTATGGCCGCTTCAACGAGGCCACGGCCATCTTGCGTGAAGGCCTGCAGAAGGAACCGCACCGCACCGACCTGCGCCTGCGCCTGCTGGAGGTGCTGGGCCAGCAGGGCGACGTCGCCGGCTTTGCCGAAGAGGAGCGGGCGCTGTTGGCCCAGGACTTCAAGGCCGAGAAGATCGAGGCCATTCGTGGCCATTACCCCAAGCTGCAACCGGCCACGCCGGTACCCCAGGCAGCCCCCGAAGCGGTTCCCGTGATCCCTGCGGCGCTGGCCACCGTGGCCGCCGTGGCCCCGGCCATTGTCGATACCCCGCCGCCTGCCGCCGAGCCGCTGGATGACTTCCAGTTGAACCTGGACGACCTGTCCATGGACGCCGACTGGGACCTGGTCAGCCCCTTCGATCCGGCCCCGGCGCGCAAGGGCACCGACACCCCGGCCGAGCCTGGAGCGGCGGTGGACCCGGAGTTCGCCAGCAACCTCAAGGAGTTCCCGGACGTGTTCGAGATGCCCGACGAGCAGTTCCTCAGCGACTTTGCCGAGGAAGAGCCGGTGACGGCGGACGATGGCCTGGACGACGCTTTCCTCGACAGCTTCGTCGCCGGTGCCGACTTGCCCGAACTGGATGCCCTGACCGTGGACTTCGATGCCCAGGACGAGGCGCCGCAAACGCCGGACAAGCTTGAACAGGCGCAGAACTGCATCGACCAGGGTGACCTGCGCAGCGCTGCCGACCTGTTGCACGAGATCCTTCTGGACGGCGATGAAGACGACCAGCAGGTGGCGCGCCAGCTACTGTCGAAAATTGCCTGAGGCCAGCATGACCAGCACCCGCCCGCACATCGTCATCACCTACTGCACCCAGTGCCAATGGCTGCTGCGCGCCGCCTGGCTGGCCCAGGAGCTGCTCAGCACCTTTGCCGACGACCTGGGCCGGGTCAGCCTGGAGCCCGGCACCGGCGGGGTGTTTCGCATCACCTGCGACGACGTGCAGCTCTGGGAGCGCAAGGCCGACGGCGGCTTCCCCGAGGCCAAGGTGTTGAAGCAGCGCGTGCGCGACCACATCGACCCGGCCCGCGACCTGGGCCACAACGACCGCTGAGGCGAAATCGGAACCAATTTGTGGGAGCTGGCTTGCCAGCGAGTTTTTGACTCCTAAAGGCTCGCTGGCAAGCCAGCTCCCACAATTATGTGTTCCCGGGCCTCTATTTCTGGCCCACCAGGGTATCCACCGCCGGCACCCGGGTGTCGCTTTCCATCTGTGCATCATGCTCCAGCTGGTGGCTGAACCTTTCCAATGACCCATGCGCCGGCTGCGCATCGCTGGCGAACACCGGCGGGCTGAGCATGTACGCGGTCAGGATGCGGCTCAGCGCCTGCAGGCTGTCGATGTGCGTGCGCTCGTAGCCGTGGGTGGCATCGCAGCCGAACGCCAGCAACGCCGTGCGGATGTCATGCCCGGCGGTCACCGCCGAATGGGCGTCGCTGAAGTAGTAGCGGAACAGGTCGCGGCGCACCGGCAGCTCGTGGTCGCGAGCCAGGTTCAGCAGGTGGCGTGACAGGTGGTAGTCGTAGGGGCCACTGGAGTCCTGCATGGCAACGCTGACGCTGTGCTCGTTGCTGTGTTGGCCCGGGGCCACCGGGGCGATGTCGATGCCGACGAACTCGCTGACGTCCCAGGGCAGTGCGCCGGCGGCGCCGGAGCCGGTTTCCTCGGTGATGGTGAACAGCGGGTGGCAGTCGATGGCCGGTTGGGCGCCGCTCTCGACGATGGCCTTGAGGCTTGCCAGCAGGGCGGCGACACCGGCCTTGTCGTCCAGGTGGCGGGCGCTGATGTGGCCGCTGTCGGTGAACTCAGGCAGCGGGTCGAAGGCTACGAAATCGCCAATGTTGATGCCCAGGCTCTCGCAGTCGGCGCGGGTGGCGCAGTAGGCGTCCAGGCGCAGCTCCACGTGGTCCCAGCTCACGGGTAGTTGGTCCACGGCGGTGTTGAAGGCGTGCCCGGAGGCCATCAGCGGCAGCACGCTGCCGCGTATCACGCCGGTGTCGGTGAACACGCTGACCCGGCTGCCTTCGGCGAAGCGGCTGGACCAGCAGCCCACCGGCGCCAGCGACAGGCGGCCGTTGTCCTGGAAGGCGCGGACGCTGGCGCCAATGGTGTCCAGGTGCGCCGACACGGCGCGGTCAGGCGAGCTCTGTTGGCCCTTGAGGGTGGCGCGAATGGTACCGCGACGGGTGAGTTCGAAAGGGATGCCCAGCTCTTCCAGGCGTTCGGCCACGTAGCGCACGATGGTGTCGGTGAAACCTGTGGGGCTGGGGATGGCGAGCATTTCCAGCAGGACTTTCTGCAGGTAGTGGGTGTCGGGTTCGGGAATCTTGCTAGTCATGAAAACTCCTGACGAAGGTGTGGAAGCTGGCAAGCCAGCTCCCACAGGGTTCAGGTAAGGACCTGGCAGTGCGGAAACAGCAGGTCGATGAACTTCTGCGCGGTAGGCCGCGGCTCGTGGTTGGCCAGGCCCACGCGTTCGTTGGCTTCGATGAACACGTACTCCGGCTGGTCGGCCGCCGGCACCAGCAGGTCCAGGCCCACCACCGGAATGTTCAGCGCGCGGGCAGCACGCACGGCGGCATCGGCCAGCACCGGGTGGAGGATGTCGGTCACGTCCTCCAGGTGGCCGCCGGTGTGCAGGTTGGCGGCGCGGCGCACGGCCAGCACCTGGCCCTTGGGCAGCACGGTGTCGTAGTCCACCCCGGCGGCGTGCAGAGTGCGCTGGGTCTCGTGGTCCAGCGGGATGCGGCTTTCGCCCTGGGTGGCGGCCTGGCGTCGGCGGCTCTGGGCCTCGATCAGCGCGCCGATGGCGTGCAGGCCATCGCCGGTGATCGACGCCGGGCGGCGAATGGCTGCGGCCACCACTTCAAAGCCGATCACCACGATGCGCAGGTCGGCGCCCGCGTGGAAACTCTCCAGCAGCACGCGGCTGTCGAATTGGTGGGCGTGTTCGATGGCTTGCTGCACGTCATCGAGGTTGTCGATGTCCACCGCCACCCCCTGGCCCTGCTCGCCGTCCACCGGCTTGACGACAATGCGCCCGTGCTGCTCGAGGAAGTCCTGGTTGTCGTCGGCGCTGCCGGCCAGCTGCTGCGCCGGCAGCTTCAGGCCGGCGGCGCTGAGCACCTTGTGGGTCAGGCTCTTGTCCTGGCACAGGTTCATGCTGATGGCGCTGGTGAGGTCGCACAGCGACTCGCGGCAGCGAATGCGCCGGCCGCCATGGTTGAGGGTGAACAGGCCGGCGTCGGCGTCGTCGATCTGCACCTCGATGCCGCGGCGCAGGGCTTCGTCGACGATGATCCGCGCGTAGGGGTTGAGGTCTGCCTGGGGGCCGGGGCCGAGGAACAGGCTCTGGTTGATGCCGTTCTTGCGCTTGATGGCGAAGGTGGGCAGGGTGCGGAAATCCAGCTTGGCGTAGAGGTTCTTGGCCAGGCGGTTGTCGTGCAGCACCGACAGGTCCAGGTAGCTCAGGCCACGGCTCATGAAGTGCTCGATCAGGTGGCGCACCAGCACCTCGCCCACGCCGGGGCGGGTGCAGCGCGGGTCCACCGCCAGGCACCACAGGCTGCTGCCGTGCTCGGGGTCGTGGAAGGCTTTTTCATGGTTCAGGCCCATGACGCTTCCGATCACCTGGCCGCTTTCCTCGTCCTCGGCCAGCCAGTACACCGGCCCGCCCTGGTGGCGCGGGGTCAGGCGCGTGGGGTCGATGGGCAGCATGCGGCGCTTGAGGTACAGCTGGTTGATGGCCTCCCAGTCGGCGTCGCTCTGTGCCCGGCGAATGCGGAAACCGCGAAACACCCGCTGGGCCGGGCGGTAGTCGCTGAACCAAAGGCGCAGGGTGTCGGAGGGGTCGAGGAACAGCTGCTGCGGCGCCTGGGCCAGCACCTGCTGGGGGGCGGCCACGTACAGGGCGATGTCACGCTCGCCATGCTGCTCGTCGGCCAGTTCGGCGGCCAGGCTGGCAGGGTCGGGGAAGGTGTGACCCATCAGCAGCCGCCCCCAGCCGCAATGCACGGCGTGGGGCTGGCCGCCGTGGGCGCTGCCGTCTTCGGCAAAGCGCGCCTGCAGGCGTTCGTAGCTGGGCGACTGGCCGCGCAGCAGGCGCTGGTTGTAGGCCGTGGCGTGGGGTTTCATCGGTCAGATTCCTTGTTCGCTGAGCCACAGGTTCAGGGCCGCCAGTTGCCACAGCTTGGAGCCGCGCAGCGGCGTCAGCTGGCCCTGGGGGTTGGTCAGCAACTGGTCGAGCATGGCCGGCTTGAACAGGCCGCGATCCTGGCTGGGATCCAGCAGCAGCTCGCGCACCCAGTTGAGGGTGTTACCTTCCAGGTGCTTGAGGCCCGGCACCGGGAAGTAGCCTTTCTTGCGGTCGATGACTTCGCTGGGAATCACCAGGCGCGCGGCTTCCTTGAGCACCTGCTTGCCACCGTCGGGCAGCTTGAAGCGCGCCGGCACCCGCGCCGACAGCTCTACCAGGCGGTAGTCCAGGAACGGCGTACGCGCCTCCAGGCCCCAGGCCATGGTCATGTTGTCCACGCGTTTGACCGGGTCGTCCACCAGCATCACGGTGCTGTCCAGGCGCAGGGCCTTGTCCACGGCGGCGCTGGCGCCGGGCATGGCGAAATGCTCGCGGACAAAGTCACCCGCAGCATCATTTTTCGTCAGCCAGGCCGGCTGCACGGTGGCAGCGTAGTCGTCGTAGCTGCGGTCGAAGAAGGCGTCGCGGTAGGCGGCATAGGGGTCGCTGGCGCCGTCCACCTGCGGGTACCAGTGGTAGCCGGCGAACAGTTCGTCGGCGCCCTGGCCGCTCTGCACCACCTTGCAGTGCTTGGCCACTTCCCGGGACAGCAGGTAGAAGGCGATGCAGTCGTGGCTGACCATCGGCTCGCTCATGGCGCGGAAGGCCGCTGGCAGCTGTTCGATGATCTCGGCTTCGTCAATGCGTAACTGGTGGTGGCGGGTGCCGTAGTGCTTGGCGATCAGGTCGGAATACTGGAACTCGTCGCCGCGCTCGCCCCCGGCGTCCTGGAAGCCGATGGAGAAGGTCGACAAGTCTTCCACGCCTACTTCGCGCAGCAGGCCCACCAGCAGGCTGGAATCGACGCCGCCCGATAGCAGCACGCCGACGTCCACGGCGGCGCGCTGGCGGATGGCAACTGCCTCGCGAGTGCTGTCCAGCACGCGGTCGCGCCAGTCTTCCAGGGTCAGGTTGGCCTCGTCGGCGTGGGGGCCGTAGGGCAGGGTCCACCAGGTCTGCTGCTCGGTGTTGCCTTGGGCGTCAATGCGCAACCAGGTCGCCGGTGGCAGTTTCTCGATGCCGGCCAGCAGGGTGCGCGGCGCCGGCACCACGGCGTGGAAGTTGAGGTAGTGGTTCAGCGCCACGGGGTCGAGGATCGGATTGATGTCGCCGCCCTTGAGCAGCGCCGGCAAGGCTGACGCAAAGCGCAAACGGCCAGCCGTGCGCGACAGGTACAGGGGCTTCACGCCCAGGCGGTCGCGGGCGATGAACAGGCGCTGGGTATCGCGTTCCCAGATGGCAAAGGCGAACATGCCGTTGAGCTTGGGCAGCAGCGCCTCGCCCCACGCGTGGTAGCCCTTGAGCAGCACTTCGGTGTCGCCGCCCGAATAGAAGGCATAGCCCAAGGCTTCCAGTTCGCTGCGCAGTTCGGGGAAGTTGTAGATGGCGCCATTGAACGCCAGGGACAGGCCCAGCTGCTGATCGATCATGGGCTGCGCCGAGCCATCCGACAGGTCCATGATTTTCAGCCGCCGATGGCCCAGGGCTACTGGCCCCTGGCTGTGGAAGCCCCAGGCGTCCGGGCCGCGAGGGGCCAGGTGGTGGGTGATGCGTTCGATGGCGGCGAGGTCCGCCGGTTGTTGGTCAAAACGAAGTTCACCTGCTAATCCGCACATAAGTCCTTACCGGTTGTTCCGTTGGGGAGGGGCGCCGCTAGGGGCGCGCTTAAGGAACTGACCGGTGAGATTTTCAAGAGTTTTAGATCGATATGTTATAAGGGATTATTGTTGCTCCAGTTTTTAGAGTAATTAATCAAAATATTGTGAAATATATTTCGCGACTTTTTTAAAGTTGCCATTTTTCATTTGTACATCTCCTGCTGCCATTTCAACCGGTCTTAAATTTCGATTGGTTATTTGTCACGCCAAAAACTGTTGGTCTACTATTTTGTTGATAATAAATCTTGGATCCCATACCGGGGCACTTCGTAAATGGATATTCGATCATGTTGTGGACCTTGCGATCGCTCGAAAGGTTTTGCCCTGATGCCAGCGAAGACAGCCTGTTTGGCTCGTTGCTCGCGGTAACCCGCGAGTTGGGCTATCAGTATTTCAGCCTCAATATCTACGTACATCGCCCCCTGGGACACAACAAAGTTTTCAAGCGCAACAATTATTCGGTGAAATGGAACCAATTTTACAAAGACAACCGCTACGCCGTCAGTGACCCCTTGATCAAAGAAAGCATGCGCTGCCATCTCCCGTTGTTGTGGCAGCCGGAGTTGTTTGTGGACGAGCGTGAGATCGAGCGCCAGTACCATGCCCATGGCCTGTGCCATGGGGTCAGCCAGACGGTGCATGGCATCAACGGCGCTACCACTGTCCTGAGCCTGGCCCGCAGCCAGGACGCCATCAGCAATGCCGAGTTTTATGACAAGGCCGGCGACGTGCTGTGGCTGGCCAATCTCATGCACAACGCGCTGGTGCCGCGCATCGAGGAGGAGGCCCAGCGGCAGTTGGTAGACAGCGGGGTACAGGCCAGCCTGTCGCCCCGGGAGCTGGAAGTACTGAAGTGGACGGCGCAGGGCCTGACCTCGGTAGACGTTGCCAACGTGCTGCAATTGAGCGAGCGCACGGTGAATTTCCATATTGCGCGCTGCATCGAAAAGCTCGGGGTGTGCAACAAGCTCTCGGCCGTGGTGAAAGCGGTGCTGTGCGGCCTGATCTGACCCCTCAATACCCCGTCATTTCCAGATAACCCTGGCCACCGTGGCTGCCCTCCAGCCGCACCGGGCCCTCCCAATACGGCGGTTCCACCTTCATCCAGGCCTCAGGGTTCAGGGCGTGCAGTTGCACGTCCAGGCCATGGCTGGCGATGCGCAGGTGCCAGCGCGTGGGCGCCTGGTGGCCGTCGAGGGTGGCCATGGGCGCCGAGGCCAGCAGCTCGACCTGGCCGCTGGCCAGGGGCTGGCCGTGGCCGTCGGGGCTGATCCAGTTGCCGCTGATGAAGTCTGCGCCGTCTTGCTGCCGCAGGCGGAACAGCATCACCTGGCTGCCGTTGTCCAGGTGCAGGGCGAACCAGTCCCAGCCTTGCTGGTTGGCGGCCAGGGGCTGGCTGCTCCATTCGCGGTCCAGCCAGGCCTGGCCGCTGACCTGCCACTGTTGCCCCTGGGCCTGGATGATGCCGCTGGCCTGGTAGAAGGGTTGGCTGTAATACCAGGAGGCCTGGCCCTGTAACGACTTGCGGCTGTAACCGTGGTCGCCCTGCAGCACCAGCGGCTTGTCGGCCTGTAGTGTCAGGTCGTAGCTGAAGTCGGCACCGTGGGCGCGCATGCGCAGGTTGCCGAGGTTGTCGGTGGCCGGTTCGCGGGCTTCCAGTTGCCAGTCATCGATCCAGGCGGCGAAGGGCTGCGCCTGCACCCCGGCCTGGCCGGTGCCGCCACGGGCCAGGGCCTGGGCGCTGTGCTGGAAGTGGGCGCCGGTGAGTGCGGCGTGGGCCAGCCAGAGGGTCTTGTGGCTCCAGCCGGCGGGCTCGACACCGGGCGCCAGGGCGCTGCGGAACAGGGTCCACTGGGCGCCGAAGGTTTCGCCGTTGGCGGCCTTGAGGTTGGCGGTCACGTACCACCATTCGATTCGGTAGCCGGGGTGGGCGCCGTGGTCGCGGGGGAACACCAGCGGCGCGCCGCGGGTGACCTGGGCGAAGCCCTGGCCCTCGGCACCCAGGCCGGCGAAGCCCTGGGGCGGTGGTGCAGGCTGGTCGCATGCGGCCAGGCCCAGCAACAGGGTCAGCGCCAGCGCGCTTCTAGCGTTCATCGGCGAATACTCGCAGCAGGTCCGCAGGCTTGCTGCGCAGCAGGCGCACCAGCGGCCAAATGGATGCCAGGACTGTGGCCAGCAGTGCCCAACCCAGCAGTTGCAGCAGCTGCAGCGGGAACACTTGCAGCGGCAGGCGCCAGCCGAAGGCCTGGACGTTGACCACCGCCACCAGGCACCAGGCCAGGAGAATGCCCAGCGGTATGGCCAGCAGCAGGGTCAACAGGCTCATCAGCCATGTCTGCGCCAGGTTGAGCAGGATCAGTTGCCGCCGGCCCACGCCCAGCGCCCACAGCGGCGCCAGGTGGCCCAGGCGATTGTCGCTCTGGGTCAGCAGGCTGATGAACAGGGCCAGGGCGGCCACGCCCAGGGTCAGGCTGTCCAGGGCCGTGGTGGCGCTAAAGGTGCGCTCGAACACCTGCACGGCCCAGCGCTTGAGCTGGCCCTGATCGACCACGCGGCTGTCGTCCAGGGCAAAGCTTGCCAGGAGGTCGGCCTTGAGCGCCGGTACTGCCCGGGGCGTCAGGCGCAGGGCCAGGCGCGTGGGGCCTTCGGTCGGCCATAGGCGTTGCCAGGTGGCGGCGCTGAGCAGCACGTGGCCCTTGGGGTTACCGTAGTCGGCGTAGATGCCCACCACGGTCAGTGGCTCGCTGGCCGCCTGCCCCGGCACCTGCAGGCGGTCGCCAATGCCGATGCGCAGGTGGCGGGCGAGTTGTTCGCTGAGCATCAGGCTGGGGCTGTCGAACAAATCGTCCCAGGGAGCACCGGCGGCTTGTTGCAGCAGCGGCCAGTGATCGCGGTACAGCGGGTCATCGATGACGCCGTGTACCTCGACTGGCCAGCCCTGCACCTTGATGTCCTGCTCGCGGCCGGGCAACACCCGCGTCACGTCGCTCCGCTGCGCCAGCCACGCCTGTATGCGGGCGGTCTGGCTGGCGTCGGTGGGGCGCACGTACAACTCGGCCACCAGGCGCTGCTCCAGCCAGTGGGTGAAGGTATGGCGGAAACCCTCGGTCATGCTCGAGGCGCCGATGTTGGTGGCCATGGCCAGCAGCAGGGCCATCAGCGCCTGGCTCAAGGCCGGCAACTGCTGGCGGCAGTCGGCGAGAAACCACTGGGCCAGGGGGCGGGCGGGGCGCAACGTGGCCAACAGGCCATCGAGCAGCACCGGCAGGGCCAGCGCTGCGGCCAGCAGTAGGCAGGCCAGCAGGGCGAAGCCGGCCGCCAGGCTGTCACCGCGCCAGGCCAGCAGCAACGCCGCCAGCCCCAGCAGCAACGCGGCGTAGCCTTGGCGCCGCAGCCACTGGCCGTGGGCACTGCGCCAGGCTTCCTGGGCGGCCAGCGCCAACAGTGGCAGGCGCGCGGCGCGCCACAGGCTTTGTGCCCCGGCCAGCAGCGCGCCGGCCAGGCTCAGGCCGATGGCGCCCAGCCACCAGCCGGCTCCGAGGCTGAGCTGCGTGCCTACCTCGGCGCCGTACAGGCCACGCAGGCTGGCGGCGACGTCGGGCAGCAGGGCGCTGGCCAATGCGTAGCCGCTGAGCACGCCGGCGACGGCCCCCAGCAGGGCCAGCAGCGTCAGCTCCAGCACCAGCGCCGTCACCAGCGTGGCCAGGCCCACGCCGCAGGCGCGCAGGGTGCGCAGCAGGCCACGCCGTTGTTCCAGCGCCAGGCCGATGGCCGCCTGGGCGATGAACAGGCCGACCACGAACGACAGCAGGCCCAGGGCAGCAAGGTTCAGGTGCAGGGCCTCGGTCAGGCGCTGCATGTCCTGGCCCGGGTCGCTGTGATCGATGCGCAGCTGCGCGCCGAGGTCGGGCGGCAGGGCGGCCGTGAAGTCGGCGGGCAGCAGCAGGCGCGACAACCGCTCGGGGGCCTGCAACACGGCCTGGGCGTGACCAATGTCCATCAGCAGCACCCCGGGCGCCATGTCGTCCCGGGCATGCAGCGGGGGCAGCGTGTCGTTGAGGCGGCTGCCGTCGGCAACGCCCAGGGCGTCGAGGGTCTGGCGCGACACCCAGGTTTGCCCAGGGTCGCCGATGAACGCGTACAGCTCATCCGCGGTCGGCACCTGCCCGGCCAGGGCGGTGCGAGGTGGCAGGCTCAGCGGGTCGATGCCGGTGACTTGCAGGCGCTGCCCGTTGAGGTCCAGCCGGCCCTGCAGCAAGGGCGACACCGGCCAGCCCTGGCGGCGCAGGCTGACGAACAGCGCCTGGGGCAGGCGTTCGCCCTGGGTCGGCACCAGGCTGGCCTGCGCCTGGCCGCCAATCAAGGCGCTGGCCTGGGCGTAGCTGGCGCGGGCCTGGCCGTTGAGGGCCTGCACGCCAATCAGCAGGGCCGTGGCCAGCCACAGCCCGGCCAGCACGCTGGCCAGTTGCACCGGGTGTTTGCGCCAGTGGCTCAATAGCGTGCACAGGGCCCAGTACAGGGTGGGCATGTCAGTTGCCCTGCACGCGGCCGGCCTTGAGCACCACGCGCCGTTGCAGGCGCGCGGCGATGGCCGAACTGTGGGTGACCATCAGCAGGCTGCAGCCGCTGTCGGCCTGCAGCTGCAGTAGTAGGTCGAGCACCTGGGTGCTGGTGTGCTCGTCGAGGTTGCCGGTAGGCTCGTCGGCCAACAGCAATGCCGGGCGTGAGGCCAGGGCGCGGCCCAGCGCCACCCGCTGCTGCTGGCCGCCGGAGAGTTGTTCGGGGTAGCGCGCCAGCAGTGCGGTGAGGCCCAGGCGTTCGGCCAGCTCGCCTTGCCAGGCCGGGTCGTGGCGGCCGGCCAGGCGCGCCTGGAAGGCCAGGTTGTCGGCCACGGTGAGGCTGGTGACCAGGTTGAACTGCTGGAAGATCAGGCCGATACCGCTGCGCCGCCAGGCAGCCAATTGGCGTTCGCCCAATTTTTCCAGCGCCTGGCCGTTCACGTCGATGTGGCCGCGGTCAGCCCGGTCCAGGCCGGCCACCAGGTGCAGCAGGGTGCTCTTGCCACTGCCCGACTCGCCCATCAACGCCAGGCTCTGGCCCTGTTCCAGCTGCAGGTCGACGCCGGCCAGCACGGGCAGCGGACCCTGGGGCGTGGGGTAGGATTTGTGCAACTGGGTGATGCGCAACATGGGACTGTCCGTGGGTGACGCCGGCCCCCAGCATCCCTCACCAGCAGTGGCCGGCACAAGCACCGTAGCCGCAACTGTCTTTGTGGGAGCTGGCTTGCCAGCGAGTTTTTAGGGCCTCAACAGCTCGCTGGCAAGCCAGCTCCCACAACAGCGGCCGCTGCTACGCCTTGCCCTTCACCAGGTTGCGCACCCAGAAGCGGTTGGGGTGGCAGGCTTCGGCCACGGCGCGCGGCACCGGCAGGGCTTCGTCGTCCAGCCAGGCGGCGATCAGATCGCCGCTCAGCGGCGCGGTGATCAGGCCGCGCGAGCCATGGCCACTGTTCACGTACAGGCCAGGCAGCCATGGGCAGGGCAGGGCGGGCACCTGGCGGGCGTCGCGGGCGAGGATGGCGTAGGTGCTGGCAAACGCCTCGCGGTCGGCCACCGGGCCAACGATGGGCAGGTAGTCGGGGCTGGTGCAACGGAACGCCGCGCGGCCCTGCCACTGCTCGGCGGGCAGGTCGGCAACCCCCAGGCGCGTGGCGAGGTCGGGGGAGATCTCGTCGAGCATGGCTAGGTTGCCCTGGTGCTCGGCCAGGGTGGGGGTGAGGTCATCGTTGTGGAAATCGAAGCTGGCGCCCAGGGTGTGCTCGCCCAGCCGCGCGGGCGCCACGTAGCCCTCGGCGCACACCACGGTGGCCAGCGCGGCGCTGGCGGCGGTCTCGGCCAGCCGGGTGATCTGCCCGCGGATGCGCTTGAGCGGCAGTTGCGCGGTCTGCTCCACCTCGCGCACCTGGGCCGCTGTGCACAGCACCGCCGCCGGTGCGCTGGCCAGCAGGCGCTCGCCGTCCCAGGCTTGCCACTGGCCGTCGACGTGGCGCAGTTGCAGGACGTCGTGATGCACCAGCAGCGTTACCCCTGGCTGCGCCGCCTGGAACTGGCACAGCGCCGGTGGGTGCACCCAGCCGCCTTCCGGGAAGTACAGGCCGCCGCTGGGCAACTGTACACCGGCCCGGGCCTGGGCTTCCTCGCGGCTCAGCACCTGCAACAGCTGCGGGTCGAAGGCCGTGGCCAGTTGCGCCTGGCGCTGGGCTTCCTTGGCGTCGAACGCCAGCTGCAGCACGCCGCACGCGTCCCAGTCGCGGCCGCGCTGCAAGCGCTCCAGCAGCCGGCGGGTGTGGCCGAAACCGCTGAGAATCAGCTGCGACAGTGCCGTGCCGTGGGCCGACAGCTTGAGGTAAAGCACACCCTGGGGGTTGCCCGACGCCTCCTCGGCTACGGCGCCGTGACGCTCCAGCAGGCTGACCCGCCAGCCGCGCGCGGCCAGGCTGGCCGCCGTGGCGCAGCCGGCCAGGCCGGCGCCGACGACCAGCGCGTGGCGTTCGCCCGTCGGGTGCGGCGGGCGAGCGAACCAGGGTTTGACGCGTGGCACGGGCGGCCCCATGAAGCCTTCGAACCTGCCCCGCGACACCTCCCATTTCTTGCCGATGCCGGGAATGCGTTTCATCTTGTAGCCCACCGCGATCAGCCCGCGGCGCACCCAGCCGGTGCTGGTGAAA
Organism: Pseudomonas imperatae; assembly: GCF_057128625.1. NCBI lineage: Bacteria > Pseudomonadati > Pseudomonadota > Gammaproteobacteria > Pseudomonadales > Pseudomonadaceae > Pseudomonas > Pseudomonas imperatae. The sequence continues at coordinate 227,669 of NZ_JBSKHP010000010.1, forward strand.
GTGCCCAGGGTGGAACCTGGTGCGGCCAGGCGAGCCAATTCCGCGAACAGCTCGGGCGTCCACATTTCCGGGTTCTTCGCCGGCGCGAAACCGTCCAGGAACCAGGCGTCGACCTGGGCGTCCAGCTGCGGCAGTTGCTCCAGCACGTCGCCGATCAGCAGCGTCAGGGTCACCCGCCCGCCGTCGAACACAAGGCGCTGGAAGCCGGCATGGATACCCACGTACTGCTCCAGCAGCGGCGCGGTGAACGGCGCCAGTTCCGGCCACAGCGCCAGGGCGCGGCTCAGGTCGGCGTGGCTGAGCGGGTATTTCTCCACGCTGATGAACTGCAGGCGCGCACCGGGGGCGGCGCGTTCGGCGAACAGCTGCCAGGCGCAGAAGAAATTCAGCCCGGTGCCGAAGCCGGTCTCGCCGATCACCAGGCGCTGGCCATCGCCCAGCGCGCTGAAACGCGTGGTCAGGTCGTTCTGGTCGATAAACACATGGCGCGTCTCTTCCAGGCCGGAAGCGGCGAAATAGACATCGCCGTAGTGGCGCGAGGTGGGGCGGCCCAGGTCGTCCCAGTCGATCTGGGCGTGCAGCGGTTCGGTACTCATGTTCGGCTCGGCGACAGACAAGCGCCCATGATAACGGCGGGTGGTGTTTATTGCCGCCTTTTAGCCGGGAAGCGCTTGGTAGGGTGGCGGTCATTCAACGCCATCGCAAGGAGCGAGCATGAATCCCCAGGAGACTTTTCTTATTCCGGTTGCCCAGGAAGGCGACTTCAAGGCGCGCAATCACGCTCGCGTCGTCGCCGCCAGCCTGCCCCGCTGGTTGCTGGACGCGCCACCGGACGTGCAGGCGGCGTTGCGCGCCAGCCAGGCCCGCAGCCAGGTCGCCCGCCAGGCATTGACCGAGTGGCTGGCGCCGCTGCCAGGCCTGGAAACCTTCGCCCAGACCCGTCTGGAGGCAGCACTGCAGCCCCTGATCGGTCAAGTCGATGTACGCAAGCACGTATTGGCTCGCAAGAAGGACATCACCTCGCTGGGCGTGCCACGCCTGCAGATGACTCGCCAGACCCTGTTGCACGCCGCGCTGCAGAACTTCGTCGAAAACGAAGCCTTCCTGGAAGGCTCGCTGGTGCTGCCCGACCATGCCCTGGTGCTGGAAGACGCGGGCATGAGCTACCGCGTCAACCCGGGCAGCGCCCTGGCCATCACTGCGGCGCAGTTCGCCCGGCTGTGCCGCAGCCAGGACATCGGCGGTGCGTATCAACTGCAGCTCAAGCAGTATTTCAGCCCCAGCGCGCAGGCCGAGCGCATCGAGGCCCTGTTCACCGACAATGACCGTCACAGCCTGGAGGTGCTGGCGCACATCGGGCATCTGCGCAAGCATCTCAGCGAACCGGCCTACCGCATGCTGCTGGACTTGGCCGCCGGCCGGCCCGCTACCTGGCACCAACGGCCAGTGCGCGCCAGCGCCTTGCGCATGATGCACAGCTCGACCTTCGACGGGGGCGACCTGCACGGGCCGCTGTTGCTGGATACAACCGACCACGGTCCTTGCGTGCTGTACCTGCCCCAGGAGCCGGAGCAGCCGCTCCAGGAGTTCGCCTCGCTGCAGGCTGCCCATGACGCCCTTCGGGACAAGCTCCGCGCCCCGGCCTACCTGCGGTACTGGCAGCGCTTTGTCAGCCATGCTCACCTTGCTCCCTTCCTGGACCACCTCAAGGACCGCCTGACGCCACTGGTCACCACCTTTCCCGCAGCTCCCCGGCGAGCCCCTGACCCCGAGGCCAACCTGTTCCTGGAGCGGGTTGCGCTGACCGGGCCGTTGTTCGCTGCCGTGCATGCCCGTCGCGTGGCACGCGTGCTGGACGACGGCCGCACCCTGGCCATGCCCACCGCCGATGTCGACCAGCAACAGCGCGATGAGCGCAACCGCAGCTGGCTGAGTGCGGGGCTGGAGCTGCTGGGAATGGTGGCATTGTTGATTCCTGGCGTCGGTGAATTGATGCTGGCCTGCGCCGCGGCGCAGCTGGTTTACGAGGTGTACACAGGGGGGCAGGACTGGCGCCACGGCGACGCCGATGCCGCCGCGACCCATGCGCTAGGCGTGGCTGAAAACCTGGCGTTGCTGGCGGTAATGAGCGCCGGGACCGCGCTGGCTGCACGCCCGCGGGTGCCTATGTGGCCCCAGGGCGCGGCATTCGATGAGTTGCAGCCGCTGCGACTGCCCAGTGGTGCCGAACGCCTGTTGCGCCCGACCTTGGACGGCTATGCGCAACGCCTGGCACTGCCCGGCGACCTGCCGCTCAATGATGATCTGGTGATGGAGTATCTGGACCAGGAATACGTGCTGATCCAGGGGCGCCCCTACGCGGTGCGCTTCGACGGCGACCGCCAGGCCTGGCGGGTCATTCATCCTGAGGATCACAACGCCTACCAGCCGCTCGTCATGGAGGACTCGGGCGTGTGGCAACTGGCGCCCGAGCAGGCCGAGGCTGTCACTGGACGCAGCCTGCGCACCCTGCTGGATGGTCCGGTGGCGCACCTGGACAGCGAAGGGCTGGGCCTGGCGATGCGCTGTGCGGGGGTGGAGCCCGAGCTGCTTGACCAGGTGTTTTACCGCGGCACCCGCGCCTCGGCGCTGCTGACTGATACGCTTGAACGTTTCGATATTGACCTGGCCATCAGCCAACACCGCCAGGGGCTGGAGGTGACGCGTTCGAGCCTGGCCTACAAGCTGGCGGAAACCTTCCAGGCCGAGGCCCAGGGCAGCGACGACAACGCACTGTTCAAGGCGCTGTACGATGACTCCCATTTCGGCAGTGACCTTGCCAACGGCGTGGTGCGTCGCGACTTTCCCTCGCTGCCGGTGGCGGTGGCCGAGGAACTGTTGCGCAAGCTCAGCCCGAAGGCGCGGTTGGCTCTCGCCCAGGCTCCGCGGTTGCCGCTGGCAGTGGCTGAGCAGGCGCGCCTCTACCAACAGGCATTGCGCCTGAATCGCGCCCTCGAGGGGCTGTGCCGGGCACGCCTGGCGACGCCCGACAGCGCTGTACTGGCGGGCAAGTTCAGGGAGCGCCTCGGGGCGCAGGCCAGTGCCGCCCAGATCCGAGACGCGGCCCTGGCCGACCGCGAGCAATGTGCCCGCTGGCTGAAGCAGCAACCGCCGGCGGCGTTCTTCAGTGCCCCGGCACGTGACGAACTGGGCCGCTGGGGGTATGGAATGTCTGGCCGCAGGGCGGGTGAATTGCCTGCTGACAACCCCAGCCAGAACCACATGGTCAGCAGGGTCCGCGCGTTGTTCCCGGCGCTGGGCAGGCCTCAGGCCCTGGAGTACCTGCGTTACATCCACCGTTTCGGCAGCCGCTATGATGACGCCCTGGCCATTCTCGATGCGCACCAGGCCGAGTATCAGCAGCTGGATATCTACTTGCAGCTGTGGGTTGAAGCTCAGCCGTCGGCAGAGGCGCTGCGCCGCTTCAACGGTGACCTGCTGGAATTGCAGCACCAGCGCCGCGACGTGCGCTCGCGCCTGCTGATGACCTGGCGGCGCAATGGCCCCGACGAATTCCCCCACGAGTTGAACAACCCGGCGCTGGACCTCAGCGGGTTGTCGCTGCTGGAGCTGCCGCCGCTGATGCATGCTTTCAACTTCATCGCGCGCCTGGACCTGAGCCACAGTCACCTGAGCGCGGAAGGCCTGGGCGAATTGCTGCTCAATTTCCGTCAGTTGCGTGACCTGGAGCTGAGCAACGCCGGGCTGCAGGTGTTGCCCGATCTATCACATCAGCGGGCCACCTTGCGCAACCTGGAGCTGGGCGGTAACCATCTGCTGCTGGACCAGGCGATGATGGATGAGCTGGGGCGCTTGCCGGCACTGCGCACGCTCTCGCTCAACGGCAACCTGTTGCTGGGCGTCACCCAGGCCAATGGCTTTGCGCGCCTGCGTAACCTGGACCTGGGCAATACTGCCCTGGGGAACTGGCCTGAGTGGGTGGCGACCCTGCCGCGCTTGCGTGCCTTGAATCTCACCAACACCGGGCTGGTGCAACTGCCCGAGCAACTCTGGACGCAGCAGGGCGAAGGCCGGCTGATCCAGGTGGACCTGCGCTCGAATCCTTTCCCGGCGCAGCTGCGCAGGCGTATCGTCGGCCGGGCGCTGGCCGGGCGCCTGTTCGACCTCTATTTCACCGAGCCCCCCGTGCCCTGGAGCGCCGAGCACCTGTCGAGCCCTTGGTTGCTGGGGCTCAACAGCGTCGATCATGAGGGCTACCTCAATGACTGGCGTGCGTTGATCGGCCACGGTCGTTCAGTGCGCTTTCTCAATGTGCTCGAAGACCTGCGCAGCACGCCGCAATACACCCTCGACCGGGTTGACCTGTCGCGGCGGGTGCTGGAGCTGGTGCAGCGTGCGGTACGCATTCCAACCTTGCGCACGCGTCTGTTCGATATCGCCCGCTTCGCGGCTGGCAGCGAGGATGCGACGGTGCTGACCTTCAGCGACCTGGAAATGGCGGCTTTCGGATTCGAGCCCGCCGACCCCGAGCTCAACCCACAATCCGGGCAACTGCTGTACAGCCGCTTGCGCTCGATGTTCCGGGACCAGCAGATCCACGACTACGCCACCCGACTGGTGTTTGGCGACTTGAGAATACCCGGGCTGCTGGCCCAGGAGCCTACCGTGCGCCTGCAGCTGCGCGCGACCCTGGGTGAGCATTTCGCCATGCCGGCGCACCCCCTGCGCGGCCCGGTTCCCGGCACCGCCCTGCTTGATGGCGTGCAGGTCGAGGCTGCACGGCAAGCGCTGGTGGCCGCCGAACAAGGCGAGGATTTCATCCAATACCTGATCAGCCGGCAGCAGTGGGTTGCCCACTTGATGCGCAACCACTCCATGGAAATCAACGCTGTCCTGGCGCCGTTCGAAGCCGTGGGGGACTGGCCAGGGCGTGACCAGGCCCGGGAGGCAATCTTTGCCCACCTGACGCGCGCCGAGCGCGGGGATAACCCTTCGGCGGGCTGATGCGCTACGCTCCAGGCACTAGCTGCCAAGGAGCCCATGCTTATGTTCGAGTCCGCCGAAATCGGCCATGCCATCGACAAGGAGACCTACGACGCCGAGGTGCCCGCTTTGCGCGAGGCCTTGCTGGAAGCGCAGAACGAGCTCAAGGAACAGGCGCGCTTCCCGGTGATCGTGCTGATCAATGGCATCGAGGGGGCGGGCAAGGGCGAGACCGTCAAGCTGCTCAATGAGTGGATGGACCCACGGCTGATCGAAGTGCGTTCCTTCGATCAGCAGACCGACGAGGAACTGGCCCGGCCGCCGGCCTGGCGCTACTGGCGCCAGTTGCCGGCCAAGGGCAAGATCGGCGTGTTCTTCGGCAACTGGTACAGCCAGATGATCCAGGGCCGCGTGCACCGCGAGTTCAAGGACGCGGTGCTGGACCAGGCCATCAATGGTGCCGAGCGCCTGGAGCAGATGCTCTGCGACGAAGGTGCGCTGATCTTCAAGTTCTGGTTCCACCTGTCCAAGAAGCAGATGAAGGCGCGCCTCAAGGCCCTGCAGGACGACCCGCTGCACAGCTGGCGCATCAGCCCGCTGGACTGGCAGCAATCGGAAACCTACGACCGCTTCGTGCGCTTCGGTGAGCGCGTGCTGCGCCGCACCAGCCGCGAGTACGCGCCCTGGCACATCATCGAGGGCGTGGACCCGCACTACCGCAGCCTCACCGTGGGCAAGCTGCTGCTCGAAGGCCTGCAGGCCGCGCTCAAGGCCCCGACCGAGCCGGTGCACCAGAGCGTCGCGCCACTGGGCGTGAGCCTGGACGGCAAGAACCTGCTCGACAGCCTCGACCTGAACCAGCAATTGGACAAGGATCACTACCGCAAGCAATTGACCGCCGAACAGGCGCGCCTGGCCGGCCTGCTGCGCGACAAGCGCATGCGCCGCCACGCCCTGGTGGCCGCGTTCGAAGGCAACGACGCCGCCGGCAAGGGCGGGGCTATTCGCCGGGTGTGCGCGGCCCTGGACCCGCGCCAGTACAACATCGTGCCCATCGCCGCGCCCAGCCAGGACGAGCTGGCGCAGCCGTACCTGTGGCGCTTCTGGCGGCAGATCCCGGCGCGGGGCAAGTTCACCATCTTCGACCGCAGCTGGTACGGGCGAGTGCTGGTGGAGCGGGTGGAAGGCCTGTGCAGCGATGCTGACTGGTTGCGTGCGTACGGTGAAATCAACGACTACGAAGAGCAGCTGCACAACGCCGGCGTGGTGGTGGTGAAGTTCTGGCTGGCCATCGACAAGCAGACCCAGCTGGAGCGTTTCCAGGCCCGCGAGGCGGTGCCCTACAAGCGCTTCAAGATCACCGAGGATGACTGGCGCAACCGCAAGAAATGGGACCAGTACCGGCAGGCGGTGGGCGACATGGTCGACCGCACCAGCACCGAACTGGCGCCTTGGACGTTGATTGAAGCCAATGACAAGCATTGGGCGCGGGTGAAGGTGCTGCGCACGATCAATGAGGCGCTGGAGGCGGCGTTCAAGCATGACAAGAAGTAGGCTGCGCTGCTGCGCAGCTGCGCTACCCGCTGCGCCGCAAGCTGCCTTTGATCTTGATCCCGTGAGGCCTTTGATCTTGATTGTGTGCCCCATAAAGCGCCAGGGCCGACTGGAGGCGTCGGCCAAGCGGGCTGAGGCGTAGCCGAAGAAGACGGAACCGGAGGCGCTTCTATTCCGGGCCGTCGGCCGCTTGGGCG
>NZ_JBSKHP010000011.1:0-105332 GCF_057128625.1 Pseudomonas imperatae
GAACTCAGCAGTGAAACGATGCATCGCCGATGGTAGTGTGGGGTTTCCCCATGTGAGAGTAGGTCATCGTCAAGATTGAATTCCGAAACCCCCGTCTGCTAGCGCAGACGGGGGTTTTGTCGTTATGGCCTGCGCAAAATCTTCCGCAGCAGCGGCCCCGCGCAATGGCTGACACCCCATAGGCCCCGGACGCAGCCTTCGGCAGCTGCTACGGGGTACACGGCACCTGTAGCTGCGGCCGCAGGCCGCGTCATGGACCACGCGCAATGGCTGACACCCCATAGGCCCCGGACGCAGCCTTCGGCAGCTGCTACGGGGTACGCGGCACCTGTAGCTGCGGCCGCAGGCCGCGTCATGGACCACGCGCAATGGCTGACACCCCATAGGCCCCGGACGCAGCCTTCGGCAGCTGCTACGCGGTACACGGCATCTGTAGCAGCGGCCGCAGGCCGCGTCATGGCCCCCGCGCAATGGCTGACACCCCATAGGCCCCGGACGCAGCCTTCGGCAGCTGCTACGGGGTACACGGCACCTGTAGCAGCGGCCGTAGGCCGCGTCATGGACCACGCGCAATGGCTGACATCCCAGAGGCCCCGGACGCAGCCTTCGACACCTGTAGTAGCCGCCCCATCCCTTACCCAAACGCCAGGCAAAAAAAAGGGCCCGCGGGACAAGCCCGGGGCCCTCAAAAGGTGAGAGGTGTCTAGTCCCTCGACCTGGTGAGCGGTGTAGCAGCGCGTGGTGGTGAAGGTCAGGCCTTCAGCGGCACCAGGCGTGGAGCAATCATGTTTTCTGGGCGCAGGATGTCTTCCAGGCTGGCTTCGTCCAGCAGGCCTTCCTCACGCACCAGTTCCAGTACGCCGCGGCCGGTTTCCAGCGCGATGCGGGCGATACGGGTGGCGTTCTCGTAGCCGATGTACGGGTTCAGCGCGGTGACCAGGCCGATCGAGTGCTCGACCAGTTCGCGGCAGCGCTTTTCGTTGGCAGTGATGCCGACGATGCAGTGCTCGCGCAGCATGTCCATGGCGCGTTGCAGCAGGCGGATCGAGTCGAAGATCTTGTAGGCGATCAGCGGCTCCATCACGTTCAACTGCAGCTGGCCACCTTCGGCAGCGATGGTCAGGGCCAGGTCGTTGCCCATGATTTCGAAGGCACACATGTTCACGGCCTCCGGGATCACCGGGTTGACCTTGCCTGGCATGATCGAGCTGCCTGGCTGACGCGCTGGCAAGTTGATCTCGTTGATGCCAGTGCGCGGGCCGCTGGACAGCAGGCGCAGGTCGTTGCAGATCTTCGACAGCTTCACCGCGGTGCGCTTGAGCATGCCGGAGAACAGCACGAAGGCACCCATGTCGGAGGTGGCTTCGATCAGGTCGGCAGCCGGTACCAGCGGCTGGCCGCTGATGGTGGCCAGGCGCGATACGGCCAGGGCCTGGTAGCGCGGGTCGGCGTTGATGCCGGTGCCGATGGCGGTACCGCCCAGGTTGACTTCGGTCAGCAGCTCCGGCGCCAGGCTGCGCAGACGGTTGAGGTCTTCGGTCAGCGTGGTGGCGAACGCGTGGAATTCCTGGCCCAGGGTCATCGGTACCGCGTCCTGCAGCTGGGTACGGCCCATCTTCAGTACGTGGGAGAACTCCTGGCCCTTGGCCGAGAAGGCCTGGATCAGGCTGTCGAGGCTGGCCAGCAAGGCGTCGTGACCCAGCAGCAGGCCCAGGCGGATCGCGGTGGGGTAGGCGTCGTTGGTCGACTGCGCCATGTTCACGTCGTTGTTGGGGTGCAGGTACTTGTACTCGCCCTTGCTGTGGCCCATGGCCTCCAGCGCGATGTTGGCGATGACTTCGTTGGCATTCATGTTGGTCGAAGTGCCAGCGCCGCCTTGAATCATGTCCACCACGAACTGCTCGTGGAAGTCACCGCGGATCAGGCGAGCACAGGCTTCGCTGATGGCGGCGTGCTTGGCATCGCTGAGGTGGCCCAGCTCGCGGTTGGCGTCGGCAGCGGCCTGTTTGACCATGGCCAGGCCCACGACCAGCTTGGGGTAGTGCGAGATCGGAACGCCCGAGAGGCGGAAGTTGGTAACCGCTCGCAGGGTCTGGATGCCGTAGTACGCTTCAGCGGGGACTTCGAGAACGCCAAGCAGGTCTTTTTCGATGCGCGGTGATGCAGCGGAGGACATGATAGAGATAATCTCAATGTGGACCCGGCATGTGCCGGAACGCTGCCAATGCTAGGCTTGTGACCAATCGTCGGCCAATGCTGTTAGACACTGCCCTATGCATAAACGGCATAATAGGTCGTGTGACGCATCAGTCGTCCAGAACGTAAGGCGCCCCGGAGGTCGCTGATGAATCTTGAGAGTAAATGGCTGGAGGACTTCAGTGCCCTGGCCGCCACCCGCAGCTTTTCCCAGGCTGCGGAGCGCCGTTTTGTCACGCAGCCCGCGTTTAGCCGCAGAATCCGCAGCCTTGAGGCTGCCCTGGGGCTGCAATTGGTCAACCGCTCGCGCACGCCCATCGAGCTGACGGCGGCTGGCCAGCTGTTCCTGGTGACCGCGAGAACCGTGGTGGAACAATTGGGCGAAGTCTTGCGTCATTTGCATCACTTGGAGGGCGGGCAGGGCGAGGTCATGCAGGTGGCTGCCGCCCACTCCCTGGCCCTGGGCTTCTTCCCCAGTTGGATCGCGCAGCTGCGTAATGAAGGCCTGAACATCGCGACGCGGCTGGTGGCCACCAACGTCGGTGACGCCGTGCACGCTTTGCGCGAAGGTGGCTGCGACCTGATGCTGGCCTTCTATGACCCGGACGCCGCGTTACAGATGGACGCCGAGATTTTCCCGTCGTTGCACCTGGGGCACACCGAAATGATCCCGGTCTGCGCCGTGGGGCCGGATGGCAAGCCGCTGTACGACCTGGAACACGACATCAGTTTTCCTCTATTGGGTTACAGCGCCGGCGCCTTCCTGGGCCGCTCGGTGAACCTGCTGCTGCGCCAGCGCAACCTGCGCTACACCACGGTGTATGAGACCGCCATGGCCGATAGCCTCAAGAGCATGGCCCTGGAAGGCCTGGGCATTGCCTGGGTGCCGCACCTGAGCGCCAAGGCCGAGCTCAAGCGTGGCGAGCTGGTAGTGTGCGGCGGCCCGCAGTGGCACGTGCCACTGGAGATTCGCCTGTACCGCTGCGCACTGGTAAGGAAGGCCAATGTGCGCCTGCTGTGGCGCAAGCTGGAGGGTGGCGCGGCATCATCCACGTAGCAGCGGCCGCAAGGCCGCGTCACCGGCGCCTCGATGCCGCAGGGACGCAGCCTTCGGCAGCTGCTACGGGCTGACTTCAAAGTCAGTAAAACCGCGGTTTTCAGCGCTGATAGAAGGTCTATTTATCCGCGATCTTTGCGGTATACTGCGCGGCCTTCGGTCGGTTTTGCCGGCCATAATTCGCATAACAAGCCACGCCGGTTTTCCTGCGTGGCTTGTTGTTTTTTGACGCGCCTGCGGGCGCCCAAGAGAAGAGGCTCGACGATGAGTGCACTGGTTGGCGTGATCATGGGCTCCAAGTCCGATTGGTCCACCCTTAGCCACACCGCCGATATGCTGGACAAGCTCGGTATTCCGTACGAAGTCACCGTGGTCTCGGCCCACCGTACGCCCGATTTGCTGTTCCAGTATGCCGAGGAAGCGGAAGGCCGCGGAATCGAAGTGATCATCGCCGGTGCCGGTGGCGCTGCCCACCTGCCAGGCATGTGCGCGGCCAAGACCCACCTGCCGGTGCTGGGCGTACCGGTGCAGTCCTCCATGCTCTCGGGCGTCGATTCGCTGCTGTCCATCGTGCAGATGCCGGCCGGCGTCCCGGTCGCCACCCTGGCCATCGGCAAGGCCGGCGCGATCAACGCCGCGCTGCTGTCGGCCAGCATCCTGGGCGCCAAGCACCCGCAATTCCACGCCGTGCTCAAGCAATTCCGCACTGAACAGACAGATAGCGTGCTGGAAAATCCAGACCCGCGTCAGGCCTGAGGCTCTTTCATGAAGATCGGTGTTATCGGTGGCGGCCAGCTGGGCCGCATGTTGGCCCTGGCGGGTACGCCGCTGGGTATGAACTTCGCTTTCCTGGACCCGGCGCCGGACGCCTGCGCCGCGCCCCTGGGCGAGCACCTGCGTGCCGACTACGGCGACCAGGACCACCTGCGCCAGCTGGCTGACGAAGTCGACCTGGTGACCTTCGAGTTCGAAAGCGTGCCGGCCGAGACCGTGGCGTTCCTGTCGCAGTTCGTGCCGGTATACCCGAGCGCCAACGCCCTGCGCATCGCCCGCGACCGCTGGTTCGAAAAGAGCATGTTCAAGGACCTGGGCGTGCCTACGCCGACGTTCGCCGACATCCAGTCGCAAGCCGACCTTGACGCGGCCGTGGCCAGCATCGGCCTGCCTGCCGTGCTCAAGACCCGCACCCTGGGTTACGACGGCAAGGGCCAGAAAGTGCTGCGCAGCCAGGCTGACGTCGAAGGTACCTTCGCCGAGCTGGGCAGCGTGCCATGCCTGCTGGAAGGCTTCGTGCCGTTCACCGGCGAAGTGTCGCTGATTGCCGTGCGCGCCCGCGACGGCGAGACCCGCTTCTACCCGCTGGTGCACAACACCCACGACAGCGGCATCCTGCGCCTGTCCGTGGCCAGCACCGACCACCCGTTGCAGGCTTTGGCCGAAGACTATGCCGGGCGCGTGCTCAAGCACCTGGACTACGTCGGCGTGCTGGCCTTCGAGTTCTTCGAGGTGGACGGTGGCCTGAAGGCCAACGAGATCGCCCCGCGCGTGCACAACTCCGGGCACTGGACCATCGAGGGCGCCGAGTGCAGCCAGTTCGAGAACCACCTGCGCGCCGTGGCCGGCCTGCCGCTGGGCTCGACCGCCAAGGTCGGCGAAAGCGCCATGCTCAACTTCATCGGTGAAGTGCCGCCTGTGGATAAGGTCATCGCCATCGACGACTGCCACCTGCATCACTACGGCAAGGCCTTCAAGGCTGGCCGCAAGGTGGGCCACGCCACCCTGCGTAGCGCCGACATGGCCACCCTGCAGCAACAGATCAAGGCAGTCGAAGCCCTGATCGGCGCCTGACAGGGAACCATCCTCCCCGGTGAGCCCTCTGATTGCAGGAAGCCAAAGCGCAACTAGGCTTTGGCTAATGCAGTCAATCAGAGGGTTTCACATGGGCATTATCGGCACCATCTTCATCGGCCTCATCGTTGGCTTGCTGGCACGCTTCCTCAAGCCTGGCGACGACAGCATGGGCTGGATCATGACCATCCTGCTGGGCATTGGCGGCTCCCTGGTAGCCACCTATGGCGGCCAGGCGCTGGGCATCTACCAGGCGGGTCAGGCAGCGGGCTTCATCGGTGCGGTGATCGGCGCGATCGTCCTGCTGGTGATTTACGGCATGATCAAGAAAAACGACTGACAATCGCCCAATGGCCCTCTCCGCTGGCACCTGGAGAGGGCTAGAATGCCCGACTCATTTTGTGTCGAGGCCCTTCATGCGCCGTATTCTTCTTGCCACCTTGCTCGTCTTCAGCGGCCTTGTTCACGCCGCGGAAAAACTCCCGGAAACCGACTGGCTGTCGCTCATGCCCAAGTCGGACCAGAAGGCCCTGGAGGCCATGCCGGAGATCACCCACAACACCCCAGAGGGCGACGGCAACTTCACCCACAAGGGCGGCCTGAAGCAGAGCAAGGGCTTGCCGGCGGTGATGTATTCGACCAAGACCGTGCCCGAGATGGATGGCAAGAACATCCGCATCGGCGGCTACCCCGTGCCCCTGGAGACCGACGCCAAGGGCCGTGCCACGGCGTTCTTCCTGGTGCCATACCCGGGCGCCTGCATCCACGTGCCGCCACCGCCGCCGAACCAGATGATCCTGATTCGCTACCCCAAGGGGTTGAAGCTGGATGACATCTACACGCCGCTGTGGGCGATCGGCACGCTGAAAGTGGAGAAGGTCAGTAACGATATGGCCGACGCGGCCTACGCGATGGATGCATCAAAAGTGCGAGTAGTCGTAGAGTCCGACCTCTAACCCGTAGCAGCTGCCGCAGGCTGCGTCCCGGGCACCACGGTCGGGGCCGGACGCCGCCTGCGGCAGCTGCTACGGTAGAGGTGTTAGAGCTTTTCGCTGACCACGGTGACGCCCAGGGTGTGCTCGGCACCTGGCAGCAACACCACCACGTCATCCATCACGTTGGCGGTCTCGATGCACAGCATGCGCTGCCAGCCGTCGTCGGCCATGTCGTCGAGCTTCAGCGCGCGATCGATCCACGGGTTCCAGATGACCGCAGCGTTCGAGCCGCTGCTGGTCAGGCGCACGCGACGCTTCCAGACCGGGTCGACGATGGTCAGCTGCGCCGGCACCTGCTGGTAGATGCGGTCGGTTTCGCCGGCAAAGCGCAACTCGCTGGCCTGCTCGCGTACCTGCCAGTCTTCCAGGGTCTCGATGTACTTCAGGCCCGCCACGCCTTCCACATGCACGTCGCGCACGTCACTCACGGCGAAGTAGCTGTGCAGCGCCTGGCTGATGGTGACGGGCTCGTCGCCCAGGTTGGTGCTGGTCAGGCTGATGCCCAGGTGGTCGCCCAGCACGATGCTCAGCTTCAACGCCACCTTGTGCGGCCAGCCCGGCAGCTTGCCTTCGGCCTCGGGCAGGGTGAAGTCGATGCGCAGGTTGTCATCGGTGGCGCTGTCGATGCCGTGTAGCTGCCAGTCCATGGCCCGCACCAGGCCGTGGGTGGGCGCGGGCTCGGCCTTGTACATGGCCTGCACCGACTGCGGGTTGCGGGCGAAGATGCCGAACCACGGCCAGCACACCGGCACGCCGGCGCGCACGGGCGTGCCGTGCTTGAATACCGCCTTGTCGTTGAGCCATATCAGCGGCTGTTCGCCATCGCGTTGATAACTGAGGATCTGCGCGCCCTGTTGGGCGACCAGCAGTTCGGCACCGCTGTGGCTGATGCGCCAGCAGTTCAATTCATCCAGTTTGACCGACTCGACCTGGGGGGTAGACATGCGCAGTTCTCGCTTCCAATCCAATAGATATGCAGTTGACCCTGAAACAGCCGCCGAGTTTTCCGGCACTCAGCGCCGCGGCGGTACCGAACGGGTACGCCCGCTGCCGTCGATGGCCACGAACACGAATACTGCCTCGGTTACCTTGCGCCATTCGCTGGACAGCGGATCGTCGCTCCACACCTCGACCATCATCTGGATCGAGCTGCGGCCGATCTCCAGGGTCTGGGTATAGAAAGACAATTGCGCGCCCACTGCAACGGGTACCAGGAAGGCCATGCGGTCGATGGCCACGGTAGCCACGCGGCCACCGGCGACCTTGCTGGCCATGGCGGTGCCGGCCAGGTCCATCTGCGCGACCAGCCAGCCACCGAAGATATCGCCGAAACCGTTGGTTTCACGGGGCAATGCGGTGATCTGCAAGGCGAGATCGCCTTGTGGGATAGGATCTTCTTGTTCGAGTTCAATCATGCCTGGGGTGCCTCTGACCCAAAAACTCTCAATAGCGTTGGCGTAATACGATGACGCCTCATATAAAACGATTCAGCTTCATACTACGCTGCTTTCGCCGGTAGAGGCGCTCCAAGGGTAACTCTGCGAAATCGGCTACCGCATATAGCGACGTTTTCGCACAAATACCTTGTAACCAAACAGAAAATTCCTACAGACGCGCAGTATATAGCGCGATAACAGTAGCGACGACCGTCCAAGTCTCATTTGGCGCTGGAAAACCACGATCAATGTGCTTTTTCGAGCAATTTGCTATCGTGCCCCACCTGCCAGCCGCAAGCAGCCCTGGTGAGGGTTGCCGTAATGCCCATAAGAGAAGCCATAGACATGACCTCCGTGCCATCGAGTCACGCGCAACCGGCGCGCCCCTTGACCCGCAACGACTACAAGACCTTGTCGCTTTCCGCCCTGGGCGGTGCGCTGGAGTTCTACGATTTCATTATTTTCGTGTTCTTCGCCACCGTGGTGGGCAAATTATTCTTCCCCGCCGACATGCCCGAATGGCTACGCCTGATGCAGACCTTCGGCATTTTCGCCGCTGGCTACCTGGCACGCCCCCTGGGCGGCATTGTCATGGCGCACTTCGGTGACCTGCTGGGCCGCAAGAAGATGTTCACCCTGAGCATCTTCATGATGGCCGTGCCGACCCTGATCATGGGCCTGCTCCCTACCTACGCGCAGATCGGCCTGTGGGCGCCCATCCTGCTGCTGTTGATGCGCGTCATCCAGGGCGCGGCCATTGGCGGCGAAGTGCCCGGGGCCTGGGTGTTCGTTTCCGAACACGTGCCGGCGCGCCACGTGGGCTACGCCTGCGGCACCCTGACCTCGGGCCTGACGGCGGGTATCCTGCTCGGCTCCCTGGTGGCCACCCTGATCAACAGCCTCTACAGCGCTGCCGAAGTCTCGGACTACGCCTGGCGCATTCCGTTCCTGCTGGGCGGTGTATTCGGCCTGATGTCGGTGTACCTGCGCCGCTGGCTGCACGAAACCCCGGTGTTCGCCGAGCTGCAGCAGCGCAAGGCGCTGGCCGAGGAAATTCCCCTGCGCGCGGTGCTGCGCGACCACCGCGGCGCCATCGCCGTGTCGATGCTGCTGACCTGGCTGCTGTCGGCCGGCATCGTGGTGGTGATCCTGATGACCCCCACCGTGCTGCAGACCGTGTACGGGTTCTCGCCTTCGGTGGCGCTGCAGGCCAACAGCCTGGCCATCGTCTTCCTCAGCATCGGCTGCGTGTGCGCCGGCGCCCTGGCCGACCGCCTGGGCGCCGGCCGGGTGTTCGTGGGCGGCAGCCTGGCGCTGCTGGCCAGCTCCTGGGTGTTCTACCACAGCCTGCACGCGCACCCCGAGTGGCTGTTCCCGCTGTACGCGCTGACCGGCCTGTTCGTGGGCACCATCGGCGCCGTGCCCTACGTGATGGTCAAGGCGTTCCCGGCGGTGGTGCGTTTTACCGGCTTGTCGTTCTCCTACAACCTGGCGTACGCCATCTTCGGTGGCCTGACGCCGATGATCGTGACGCTGCTGCTGAAATCCGACCCCATGGGCCCGGCTTATTATGTTGCAGGGATTTGCATGATCGGCCTCTTCGTTGGCCTCTACCTCCTGGCAAAAAAACGCTGAACTTCCCGTAGCAGCGGCCCCTAGGCCGCGTCCCAGGCGCCGCGCAGGTGCAGGCTCGGCGCTGGGACGCTGGACGCGGCCTACGGGCCGCTGCTACGGGGTTGCGCCCTGCAACATGCGGTAAT
Organism: Pseudomonas imperatae; assembly: GCF_057128625.1. Taxonomy (NCBI): domain Bacteria; kingdom Pseudomonadati; phylum Pseudomonadota; class Gammaproteobacteria; order Pseudomonadales; family Pseudomonadaceae; genus Pseudomonas; species Pseudomonas imperatae. The sequence goes on from NZ_JBSKHP010000011.1 coordinate 9,293, forward strand.
GGCCAGTCATCCGGCTGTCATAATCCGTACATAGAATGTTCATATGGGCTACCGATACTGCGCCCGACCCCATTCGAACAACCTATTTCCAGGACTCACCCCATGACAATCAAGCGTTTGATGGCCGCGATCAGCTTCGTCGCCGCGGGTGCCGTCACCGTCCAGGCCCATGCCGCCGTCGACCCTGCGATTCCTGCCTACGTGAAGACCACCGGCGTCTCGGGCAACCTGTCCAGCGTCGGCTCCGACACCCTGGCCAACCTCATGACCCTGTGGGCCGAGGCGTTCAAGAAGGAATACCCCAACCTGAACATCCAGATCCAGGCCGCCGGCTCGTCCACCGCGCCACCCGCGCTGACCGAGGGCACCGCCAACTTCGGCCCCATGAGCCGTCGCATGAAGGATGTTGAACTGCAGGCCTTCGAACAGAAGTACGGCTACAAGCCCACGGCTATTCCGGTTGCGGTGGATGCCCTGGCGGTGTTCGTGCACAAGGACAACCCCATCGAGCACCTGACCATGGAGCAGGTGGACGCGATTTTCTCCGCCACCCGCCTGTGCGGCGCCAAGGCCGACGTGAAAACCTGGGGTGACCTGGGCGTGGCCGGGGACCTGGCCACCAAGCCGGTGCAGCTGTTCGGCCGCAACTCGGTGTCAGGCACCTACGGTTACTTCAAGGAAGAGGCGCTGTGCAAGGGTGACTACAAGCCCAACGTCAACGAGCAGCCCGGCTCGGCCTCGGTGGTGCAGTCCATCAGCAGCTCGCTCAACGGCATCGGCTATTCGGGCATCGGCTACAAGACTGCCAGCGTGAAGACCGTGGCCCTGGCCAAGAAAGGCACCACCAACTTCGTCGAGGACACCGAGGAGAACGCCCTGAACGGCAAATACCCGCTGTCGCGCTTCCTGTTCCTGTACGTCAACAAGGCGCCGAACAAGCCCTTGCCGCCCATGGAAGCCGAATTCGTCAAGCTGGTGCTGTCACAATCCGGTCAGCAAGTCGTGGTAAAAGATGGTTACATCCCGTTACCAGCCAAGGTCGCTGCCAAAGCATTGGCAGATCTGGGGCTGAGTGAAGGCGCAAAGTAAGTAGAATGTCTGGCGGGCCCGTTCTAGAGGGCTCGCTTAACGATTCACCTGGTGTACTGCCCAGCCTGCCTGGGCGGTAGACCTTGTTGCGTCAATTCACTGTCATGTTTCTGTAATACGAGGCCGCTAGGGTGTGCGCATGAATGATCTGGCCAACTCTCCAATGACCCCGCGCAAACCCCCGGAGCGCATTGACTTCAACACCCCGGAGCTGGTGCGCAAGCGCAAGCTGCGGGCGCTCAAGGACCACCTTTCCCGCTGGTTTGTACTGGTGGGCGGCTTGGCCGTGCTCGCGGCCATCACCCTGATTTTCTTCTACCTCGCCTACGTGGTGCTGCCGCTGTTCAAGGGCGCCGAACTGACGGTGAAGGCGCCGATCGCCCCCGCCTGGATGCAGGACGCCGGCAAGCCGCTGATGATTGCCCTGGAAGAACAGAACCAGGTGGGCATGCGCGTTTCCGATCGCGGCCAGGCGCTGTTCTTCAGCACCCGCGACGGCAGCGAACTCAAGCGCGTGGACCTGCCGTTGCCGCCCGGCGTCACCGTGGCTTCCATCGGCGAAGACCAGCCCGGCAGCTCGCTGGTGATCCTGGGCCTGTCCAACGGCCAGTCGATGATCTTCCGTCACACCTACAAGGTGACGTACCCCGACGGCCACAAGACCATCACCCCGAACATCGAGTTTCCCTACGGCCCGACGCTGCTGACCCTGGACGACCAGGGCCGGGCCCTGGAGCACGTCAACCTCAGTGCCACCGACGACACCCTGATCGTCGCCGGTTCCACCGGCCCGCAGTTGCATGTGCTGTCGCTGACCAAGTCGGAGAACATGCTGACCGGCGACACCGAGACTACTCAAGCCACCATTGAACTCCCGCAGATGACCGAGCAGGTCAAGGCCATCTTCGTCGACCCGCGCCAGCAGTGGCTGTACGTGATCAATGGCCGTGCCCAGGCCGACGTGTTCAGCCTGCGCGACAAGAGCCTCAATGGCCGCTACAAGCTGTTGGAAGACGCCAACGCCGAAATCACCGCCAGCACCCAGCTGGTGGGCGGCATCTCGCTGATCGTCGGCACCTCCAAGGGCGGCCTGGCGCAGTGGTTCATGGCCCGCGACCCTGATGGCGAGCCGCGCCTCAAGCACATCCGCGACTTCCAGATGGGCAGCGCGCCTATCGTCGATATCACCGCCGAGCAGCGCCGCAAGGGCTTCATCGCCGTCAACGCGGTGGGCCAGCTGGGCGTGTTCCACAGCACCGCGCACCGCACCCTGCTGGTCCAGCAGGTGGCACAGGGCCCGGGCGTGCTGGCGCTGTCGCCGCGTGCCAACCGCATCATGGTCGAGGAGGGCGGGCGCCTGGTGCCCATGGTTCTGCTCAACCCGCACCCGGAGGTGTCCTGGAGCGCGCTGTGGGAAAAGGTCTGGTACGAAAACTATGACGAGCCCAAGTACGTCTGGCAGTCCACTGCCGCCACGTCGGACTTCGAGCCCAAGCTGAGCCTGTCGCCGCTGACCTTCGGCACCCTGAAGGCGGCGTTCTACGCCATGTTCCTGGCCGCGCCGCTGGCCGTCGCCGCCGCGATCTACACCGCCTATTTCATGGCCCCGGGCCTGCGCCGCAAGGTCAAGCCGGTGATCGAGCTGATGGAGGCCATGCCTACGGTGATCCTCGGCTTCTTCGCCGGGCTGTTCCTGGCGCCGTACCTGGAAGGGCACCTGCCGGGCATCTTCAGCCTGCTGATGCTCACGCCCATCGGTATCCTGGTGGCCGGTTTCGCCTGGAGCCGCCTGCCGGAGTCCATTCGCTTGCGGGTGCCCGATGGCTGGGAAAGCGCGATCCTGGTGCCGGTCATCCTGCTGGTGGGCTGGGGCTCGCTGGCCATGAGCCCGCACCTGGAAGCCTGGTTCTTCGGCGGCGACATGCGCCTGTGGATCAGCAACGACCTGGGCATTACCTATGACCAGCGCAACGCTCTGGTGGTGGGCCTGGCCATGGGCTTCGCGGTGATCCCCAACATCTACTCCATCGCCGAGGACGCCGTGTTCAGCGTGCCGCGCAGCCTCACCCTGGGCTCGCTGGCGCTGGGCGCCACGCCCTGGCAGACCCTGACGCGCGTGGTGTTGCTCACCGCCAGCCCCGGTATCTTCTCGGCGCTGATGATCGGCATGGGCCGCGCCGTGGGCGAGACCATGATCGTGCTGATGGCCACCGGCAACACGCCGGTGATGGAGATGAACCTGTTCGAGGGGATGCGCACCCTGGCCGCCAACGTGGCGGTGGAAATGCCCGAGTCGGAGGTGGGTAGCAGCCACTACCGCGTGCTGTTCCTGGCCGCATTGGTGCTGCTGATGTTCACCTTCGTGATGAATACCCTGGCCGAGCTGATTCGCCAGCGTCTTCGCAAGAAATACTCGTCGCTTTAGTAAAAAGGTAGCGATCCGTGAAAAAGGATTCTCTCAAGGGCTGGTTCAAGAGTGGCTCGCCCGGCGTCTGGCTCAGCGGTGGCGCGGTGTCCATCGCCGTGATCATGACCGTCGGCCTGCTCTCGGTGCTGGCCGTGCGCGGCCTGGGCCACTTCTGGCCGGCCGACCTGGTGCGCGCCAGCTACAACGTGCCCGGCCAGCCGCCCCAGTTGCTGATTGGCGAAGTGGTGCAGCGCGACGAAGTGCCCCGCGCGCAACTGGCCGGCGCCGGCCTGCCGGTGCCCAAGGAAGGCCCGGAGTTCATGACCCGCGAGCTGATCAAGGTCGGCAACCGCGACATCAACGGCGCTGACTTCATGTGGGTGGTGGGCGACTGGCTGCAGGACCAGAGCAAGCCGCCGGAGCTGGTGAGCGTCGAGCGCCGCGAGTGGGGCAACTTCATCGGCTACCTGCTGGACGTCAAGGAGAACGGCAAGGTGGTCGCCGAGGGCGACGCCGTGTTCAATGAGTTCTACCCGCGCCTGGACCGCGTGAAAGACCTGGCGCGCCAGCTCAACCGCCTGGAGAAGGGCGAGATCGGCTCCATCAATGCCCAGCTCGAGCGCATCCGCCTGCATGGCCGCAAGCTGGAGCTGGAGCACCGCCTGGACGCCACCGCCCAGGCCGACATGGACGCCGAGCGTGCCGCGCTCAAGGGCCAGTACCAGGACATCGAATCGCGCCTGGGTGACCTGCACCAGGCCATCGAGCGCGACAGCATCACCGTGCGCGACGTCAACGGCAAGGTCCTGGAAATCAGCATGGGCAAGGTGCTGCACGCCTACCAGCCGAACAACATGGGCCTGTTCAAGAAACTGTATTACTACGGCATGAAGGTCTGGGAGTTCCTGACCCAGGACCCGCGCGAGGCCAACACCGAAGGCGGCGTATTCCCGGCCATCTTCGGCACGGTGATGATGACCCTGATCATGGCCATGATCGTTACCCCGTTCGGCGTGCTGGCGGCAGTGTACCTGCGTGAGTATGCGCGCCAGGGGCCCATGACCCGGCTCATCCGCATTGCCGTGAACAACCTGGCCGGCGTACCGGCTATCGTTTACGGTGTGTTTGGCCTGGGCTTCTTCGTCTACGTGCTGGGTGGCTCCCTGGACCGCCTGTTCTTCCCCGAGGCACTGCCGGCGCCGACCTTCGGTACGCCCGGCCTGCTGTGGGCCTCGCTGACCCTGGCGCTGCTGGCCGTGCCGGTGGTCATCGTGGCCACTGAGGAAGGCCTGGCGCGCATTCCGTTGAGCCTGCGCGAAGGTTCGCTGGCGCTGGGCGCCACCAAGGCCGAGACGCTGTGGAAGATCGTGCTGCCCATGGCCAGCCCGGCGATGATGACCGGCATGATCCTGGCCGTGGCCCGCGCCGCAGGCGAAGTAGCCCCGCTGATGCTGGTGGGTGTGGTGAAGATGGCGCCGTCGCTGCCGTTGAACGGGGTGTACCCGTACCTGCACCTGGACCAGAAGATCATGCACCTGGGCTTCCATATTTACGACGTCGGCTTCCAGAGCCCCAACGTCGAGGCCGCACGCCCGCTGGTGTATGCCACGGCGTTGCTGCTGGTGCTGGTGATTGCCGCGCTGAACCTGTCGGCCGTCGCCCTTCGTAACCACTTGCGCGAGAAGTACAAGGCGCTGGACAACTGACCGTCCCCCTTGGCACTCGCCAGCCGCCCCCTCGATGCGAGGCGGGCGGCTCAACCAACGCACTGAACGCGTAGGGAGCCACCCATGCAGCAAGACCCCAACACCCCCGGTGGCATCAGCCTTTCCGCCATCGGCCGCAAGCGCCAGGGCCTGACCATGGCCAACGAGACGGTGGCCATCCAGGTGCCCGGCCTGAACCTGTTCTACGGCAACAAGCAGGCGCTGTTCGACGTCTCCCTGGACATTCCCAAGCAGCGCGTCACCGCCTTCATCGGCCCGTCGGGCTGCGGCAAGTCAACCTTGCTGCGCACCTTCAACCGCATGAATGACCTGGTGGACGGCTGCCGCGTGGAAGGTGAGATCAACCTCGACGGCCACAACATCTACCGCAAGGGCGAGGACGTGGCCGAGTTGCGCCGCCGCGTGGGCATGGTGTTCCAGAAGCCCAACCCATTCCCCAAGACCATCTACGAGAACGTGGTCTACGGCCTGCGCATCCAGGGCGTGAACAAGAAGCGCGTGCTCGACGAGGCGGTGGAGTGGGCGCTGAAGGCCTCGGCGCTGTGGGACGAGGTCAAGGACCGCCTGCACGAGTCGGCCCTGGGCCTGTCCGGCGGCCAGCAGCAGCGCCTGGTGATCGCCCGTACCATTGCGGTGGAGCCGCAGGTATTGTTGCTCGATGAGCCTTGTTCGGCACTTGATCCGATTTCAACGTTGAAAGTTGAGGAACTGATCTACGAACTGAAATCCAAATACACCATTGTGATCGTGACACACAACATGCAGCAGGCTGCCCGGGTGTCCGATTACACGGCGTTCATGTACATGGGCAAGCTGGTGGAGTTCGGCGACACCGACACTCTGTTCACCAACCCTGCGAAAAAACAGACCGAAGACTACATCACCGGTCGGTATGGCTAGAGGTAGCTGCAAGCTTGCAGTTTCACGCGGCAAGCAGAAGCGGTACTGCGTTTGTGTTCTGGATTACCACTTAACCACTTGTAGATTGCAGCTTTAAGTCTCAAAGCTGTCGCGGAGCGACCCATGATTGATAAAGATAGCCTTACCCACCACATCTCCCAGCAGTTCAACGCCGAGCTGGAAGAAGTCCGCAGCCACCTGCTGGCCATGGGCGGCCTGGTAGAGAAGCAGGTCAACGACGCGGTCACCGCGCTGATCGACGCCGACTCGGGCCTGGCCCAGCAAGTGCGTGACGTTGACGAGCAGATCAACCAGATGGAACGCAACATCGACGAGGAATGCCTGCGCATCCTCGCCCGTCGCCAGCCGGCCGCTTCCGACCTGCGCCTGATCATCAGCATCTCCAAGTCGGTGATCGACCTGGAGCGCATCGGCGACGAATCGACCAAGATCGCCCGTCGCGCCATCCAGCTGTGTGAGGAAGGCCAGTCGCCGCTGGGCTACGAGGAAGTGCGCCACATCGGCGACCAGGTGCGCCGCATGGTCCGCGAGGCGCTGGACGCCTTCGCCCGCTTCGACGCCGACCTGGCCCTGTCGGTGGCCCAGTACGACAAGACCATCGACCGCGAGTACAAGACCGCGCTGCGCGCGCTGGTCACCTACATGATGGAAGACCCGCGCTCCATCTCCCAAGTGCTGAACGTGATCTGGGCCCTGCGTTCGCTGGAGCGCATCGGCGACCACGCGCGCAACATCTCGGAGCTGGTGATCTACCTGGTGCGCGGCACCGACGTGCGTCACCTGGGCCTGGCGCGCATGCGCGAGGAAGTCCAGGGCCGTGCCGATCGCGCTAATGTTCCGGGTGTTTCGGACGATAAGTAAGACTGCCCGACTACAAATGCCCGGCCTAGCGCCGGGCATTTTCGTTTGCGGGCCGTGAAAAGAAATGGCACCCGTGAACAGAGAGTCCCGGCGTGACTCATTAGTTTTGGCAAATGGCCATCAGTCAGCGCTATGCTTGCCGGGTAATCTTAGGAGTGGTCAATGAGTAAGGTCAGTGTGCTGGTTGTGGATGATGCGCCCTTCATCCGTGACCTGGTGAAAAAGTGCTTGCGCAACTACTTCCCGGGCATGGTCATCGAAGACGCCGTGAACGGCCGCAAGGCCCAGGCGATGCTGATCAAGGACAATTTCGACCTGGTGCTGTGCGACTGGGAGATGCCGGAAATGTCGGGCCTGGAGCTGCTGACCTGGTGCCGCGAGCAGGATAACCTCAAGGCCATGCCGTTCATCATGGTGACCAGCCGCGGCGACAAGGAAAACGTGGTGCAGGCCATCCAGGCCGGCGTTTCCGACTTCATCGGCAAGCCCTTCACCAACGAACAGCTGCTGACCAAGGTGAAGAAAGCCCTGACCAAGATCGGCAAGCTGGAGGCGGTAATGGCCACGGGGCCGTCCCGCGCCGGTTCTGCTTTCGCCAATGACTCGCTCAGCGCCCTGACCGGCGGCAAGGCCGAAGTGGCGCGCCCGGTCGCGGCCGCTGCACCGGCAGCGGCCCCGCGTGGCGGCCTGCTCAACAACGCCCCGCGCCCTGGCGCAACCCCGGCGGCGCCGAGCGGCAACCGTGGCCAGGGCCAGCTGCGCCTGGCCAGCGGCACCCAGCAATGCGTGATCAAGGGCCTGAGCCTCAAGGAGGCGCTGCTGGTGGTGCGCCGTGGGGAAGTGCTGCCCCAGGTGCTGGAGAACGCCGTGCTCGACCTGGAGCAGGGCGACAACGCCGAAGTGGCACGCCTCAACGGTTACCTGCACGCCGTGGTCGCCCACGAGCCCAAGCCGGACAGCGAGTGGCTGCAGCTGACCTTCCGTTTCGTCGACCAGGACGCGCAGAAGCTCGACTACATCTCGCGCTTGATCGCCCGCGGCACCGCCCAGAAACACTTCGTCCCTGGCGCCTGACGCGGCCTGCCGGCCGCTGCTACACAACCCGTAGCAGCTGCCGAAGGCTGCGTCCAAGGCCCCACAGGGAGCAACTTCCTACACAACTTTGGGAATCGTTACGCTGCCCCTCCCAGGGCTTCGCGCGCATGCTTGCAGCTCCCTCACGGAGTGCCCCCCGACCATGCCCTGCGACCTTTGCCAGCCCTTGCACGACCCCCTCAACCCCGGTGACGAACTGGTCTGGCTTGACTACAACGTGTGGGTCACCGACGTGCCCGCCGGCCTGGCAAACATGGACCTCAAGGGCTACCGCCTGCTCAAGGACGCCCGCCTGGCCTGGCCCATCGACCATTTCGACGCCTGGGGCCAGCCCTGGGTAGCCTTGCAACGAGTGGATGGCAATGGCAGCGTGCGCTATGAACTGGTGCGCCTGGAACCCGGCACCTACCGTCCGGTCGCCTGCGACCCCGCTTACCCGGTCATCCGCCATGCGGCTTGCGCAAGGCGCAGGCACACCTGCTAATCTTGGCCGAGGCCCATATTGCAGAATGCCATCATGCAGCTTCGTACCTTTCTCCTCTGCGCGCTGGCGCTAAGCAGCGGCCACGCGGCAGCCACCACCATCTACAAGTACACCGACGCCTATGGCGTGACGTCCTACACGGACCGGCCCACCCGCAACGCCAAGGTGCTGGTGTTCGCCGACCGCATGACCGAGCGGCTGGACCAGCAGGTGCACCTGGACGTGCGCAAGCAGCTGGGCGTGACCACCTTCACCGCCCGCAACGAACTGTACGCACCCGTGGAAGTGGAGCTGCGCCTGGCCAACCTGGGCAACGTGCGCGCTGGCGCGCCGTCCTTGGTACGGCGGGTGCTGCCGGCACGCTCGACCATCGACCTGGCCACCCTGGTGGCGCAGAAGCCGGGGCAGGCGCTACGGTTTTCGCAGAAGTTTCGCTACTCACTGGGCAACCCTTCGACCGCCCCCATGGGCTACCGCTACCCCCTACCTTGGGTGGGTGGCCCCTTTCGCCTGACCCAGGGCCCCAACGGCACCTTCAGCCACTTCGGGCCCAAGAGCCGCTACGCCATGGACATCGCCATGCCCGTGGGTACGCCGATCATCGCCGCCCGGGGCGGCACGGTGGTGAAAGTGGAAAACGACCAGGGCAGCGGTGGCAACAACCCGTCCGGCAATTTCGTGCGGATACTGCACGATGACGGCACGATGGGTGTTTATCTGCACCTGATGCAAGGTTCGGTGAGTGTGCGCGAAGGCCAGCACGTGGCGGTGGGCACGCCGCTGGCGCGTTCGGGCAATACCGGCAACAGCACCGGGCCGCACCTGCACTTCGTGGTGCAGCGCAACGTGGGCCTGGGGCTGGAGTCCATACCCTTCCAGTTCAACCAACCGGTGGGTACGTTGCCCAACTTTGCGTTGGGCAATAAATAACCAGAAGGGGCTGATTACTCCAGGCGCAGCACTTTCGCCAGGACGATCTTGGGGCCTTTCATCTTCTTGATGATGATGCGCAGGCCTTCGACCTCCAGCACTTCTTCCTCTTCAGGCACGCGCTTGAGGCTGTCGTAGATCAGGCCGGCCAGGGTTTCCGCCTCGATGTGGTCCAGGTCCACGCCCAGCAGGCGTTCCACCTTGAACAGCGGCGTGTCGCCACGCACCAGCAGCTTGCCCGGCTGGTACGCCAGGATGCCGCGCTCGGCCTTGCGGTGTTCGTCCTGGATGTCGCCAACCAGTACTTCCAGCACGTCTTCCATGGTCAGGTAGCCAATCACCTTGCCGTCGGCTTCTTCCACCAGGGCGAAGTGCGCGCCGCCCTTGCGGAACTGCTCCAGCAGGCGCGACAGCGGCATGTGCCGGGACACGCGCTCCAGCGGGCGAATCAGCTCGGCCAGGTTGAACGACTCGGGAATATGGTCCAGGTCCGCCAGTTCCAGCAGCAGGTCCTTGATGTGCAGCAAGCCGACGAATTCGTTGCGCTGGGCGTCATACACCGGGTAGCGGCTGAACTTGTGGCGGCGGAACAGCGCGAGGATTTCCTTCAGCGGGGCGTTGAAGTCCAGGCTGACCATGTCCTCGCGGGAGTTGGCCCAGTCCACCACTTCCAGCTCGCCCATTTCCACGGCCGAGGCCAGCACGCGCATGCCCTGGTCGCTGGGGTCCTGGCCACGGCTGGAGTGCAGGATCAGTTTCAGCTCGTCGCGGCTGTAGTGGTGCTCGTGGTGCGGGCCAGGCTCGCCCTGGCCGGCGATGCGCAGGATGGCGTTGGCGCTGGCGTTGAGCAGGTAGATGGCCGGGTACATGGTCCAGTAGAACAGGTACAGCGGCACCGCCGTCCACATGGACAGCAACTCGGGCTTGCGGATGGCCCAGGACTTGGGTGCCAGCTCGCCCACCACGATGTGCAGGTAGGAGATGACGAAGAAGGCGCTGAAGAAGGAGATACCCTTGGCCACTTCCGGCGACTGTACGCCCACCGCTTCCAGCAGCGGCTCCAGCAGGTGCGCGAAGGCCGGTTCACCCACCCAGCCCAGGCCCAGGGAGGCCAGGGTGATACCCAGCTGGCAGGCGGAGAGGTAGGCATCGAGCTGGCTGTGCACGGTGCGCAGGATCTGCCCGCGCCAGCCGTTTTTCTCGGCGATGGATTCCACGCGGGTGGAGCGCAGCTTGACCATGGCGAACTCGGCGGCTACGAAAAAGCCGTTGAGCAACACCAGCAGCACAGCGAAAAGAATCATGCCGAAGTCGGCGAAGAGTGAAGCGAGGGTAAAGCCAGGGGAAGGGTCCATGATGGAGTTTTACGGGTTCCGTCTTCAGAAAAAGGGGGTGGCAGCGGTGCCTGAAATGCAGGCACAAGACTATCAATGTAGCGGCTGAAGGGGCGCTTGCCTAGAGGACCTTCAGGCCTTGCGCCTGCATCACCAGCTGCTGCGGGGCGAAAATGCAGGTGAAGGTGCTGCCCTGGCCCGGCGTGCTGCTGATCTCCAGGTGCCCGCGGTGGCGCAGCAGCACATGCTTGACGATGGCCAGGCCCAGGCCGGTGCCGCCGGTGGCCGACGCGCGGCTGGAGTCCACGCGGTAGAAGCGCTCGGTCAGCCGCGGCAGGTGCTTGGCGTCGATGCCGATGCCCGAATCCTGCACGCTCATGTAGGCCATCTTGCCGTCGCCCCACCAGCGGATATGGATGTTGCCCTCGGCGGGGGTGTACTTCACCGCGTTGAAGATCAGGTTGGAAAACGCGCTGCGCAGCTCCGACTCGCTGCCCTTGAGGCGGATGTTGTCGTCGGCTTCCAGGGTAATGCGCTGGTTGCGCTGCCCGGACAGCGCCTGGGCGTCGCTCTTGATCGACTGCAGCAGGGCGTAGACCGCCACCGGCTGGGTGTCGGAGGGGTAGTCGGTGGCCTCCAGCTTGGCCAGCAACAGCAGGTCGTTGAGCAGCGTTTGCATGCGCCCGCCCTGCTGCTGCATCTGTTGCAGGGCCCTGGCCCAGCGCGGGTTCACGTCCTCGACGTTGTCCAGCAGGGTTTCCAGGTAGCCGGCGATCACCGTCAGCGGCGTGCGCAGTTCGTGGGAGACGTTGGCGATGAAATCCTTGCGCATCTGCTCCAGCTGGTGGATACGGGTCACGTCGCGCACCAGCATCAGGTGCTCGTTGTTGCCGTAGCGGGTGATCAGCATCTGCACGCGCATGCGGTCATTGATGGGCGAGGGGATTTCCAGCGGCTCGGCGTAGTTCTCGGCCTCGAAATATTCCTTGAAGCGCGGGTGGCGCACCAGGTTGGTCACTGGCTGGCCGCCGTCCTGGGGCGTCTTGAGGCCCAGCAGGGTCTCGGCGGCGCGGTTCCACCACTCAAGGTTGCCTTCGCTGTCGAGCATGATCACCGCATCGCGCAGGGCCGCGGTGGATTCCTGCACGCGGTCGATCACCGCTTGCAGGCGCCCGCGCACGCGCTGGTCGCGGCGTTGCAGGTGGTAGATGCTGTCGAACACGTCGCCCCACAGGCCGTAGCCATCGGGTGGTGCCTCGTCGGGTTGGTGCTGGTTGAGCCAGCGGTGCAGGCGCAGCAGTTGCTTGAGGGTCCAGCCCAGGTACAGGGCCAGGCCCGTGGCCAGGCACCAGCCGTAATAACCGCTGACCAGCCCTGCCAACAGGCAAAGCGTGACCAATATCAGCATGTGCCTGATCAGGATGCTGTGCCAGTTCTGGTTCAATTAACGTCGCGTCCTTTCGAGTTATGGCCTGGCGAGGGGGCTTCAGCTCTTGGTGGAAAAGCGATAGCCGGTGCCGCGCACGGTTTGTACCAGATTCTCGTAGGCGATGCCGAGTGCCTTGCGCAGGCGGCGGATATGCACATCGACGGTACGCTCCTCGACATAGACGTTGCCGCCCCACACCTGGTCCAGCAGCTGGCCACGGGTGTAGGCGCGTTCCTGGTGGGTCATGAAGAACTGCAGCAGGCGGTATTCGGTGGGGCCCATCTCGGCCGGACGGCCATCGATGGTCACGCGGTGGCTGATGGGGTCCAGCAGCAGGCCGCCCACTTCGATCGGCGCCTCGCCGTCGCTGGGGCCGGCGCGGCGCAGCACGGCCTTGAGGCGCGCCACCAGCTCGCGGGGCGAGAACGGCTTGGTGATGTAGTCGTCGGCGCCCACTTCCAGGCCCTGGATCTTGTTGTCTTCCTCACCCTTGGCGGTGAGCATGATGATCGGGATGTCGCCGGTCAGCTCGTCACGCTTGAGGCGGCGGGCCAGCTCGATACCCGAGGTGCCGGGCAGCATCCAGTCGAGCAGGATCAGGTCAGGCTTGCGGTCGACGATGATGGCGTGGGCCTGCTGGGAGTTTTCTGCTTCGAGGCAGTCATAGCCAGCCATTTCCAACGCGACGGCGATCATTTCGCGAATGGGCGCTTCGTCGTCAACGATCAGAATGTTCCTGCCAACCATGCTCAAACCTCTTGTCATTGAAGTGTCTTGGGGCGCATTAGATAACGGAATTATTGCAGTCGTGTGACAGGTTGCCGCCAGCGTACCAAGTTCCGGACGCTGAGCTAAGCTGAAATTCCGTTACCACGAATAACAATGAGGTAGATCCAATGACACGACATACGCTGAACTGGATGGCCTTGGTCGGCGCCTTCGCCCTGGCCGCCCCTGCCCTGTCCCAAGCGGCAGAGCCTGCGATGGCCAAGGACGGCATGCTGGTGGACCACCACGGCATGACCCTCTACACCTACGACAAGGACGGTGACGGCAAATCCAACTGCAACGACAAGTGCGCCGAGAACTGGCCGCCGCTGATGGCCGAAAGCGGGGCCAAGGACGACGGCGACTGGACCGTGGTCAAGCGTGATGACGGCAAGATGCAATGGGCGTTCGGCGGCAAGCCGGTGTACACCTTCAAGATGGACAAGAAGGCCGGCGACAAGATGGGTGACGGCAAGATGGACGTCTGGCACGTAGTGCCCACCGACGCCGACGCCGATTGATAGCGAGTACCCGCGACCTGCGATCTGTGGGAGCGGGCTCTGCCCGCGAAAAGAACACCGCGTTGTGCCAGGCGACTTGCGGTGCCATCTTCGCGGGCAGAGCCCGCTCCCACGATAATTGAGTCGTTAGCGCAAGGCGTAGTCGGCGACGATGCCGACGAAAATCGCCAGGCCCGCCCAGTGGTTGTGCAGGAACGCCTTGAAGCATTTCATGCGCTCGCGGTCGCGGGTGCTGTGCCATTCCCAGGCAAAGCACGCCGCCGCCGCCAGCAGCCCCAGGTGGAACCAGCCGTCCAGGCCGAACTGGCCGCCGGCCAGCAGCAGGCACAGCAACGCCAGGCCCTGCAGCAGCACGATGATCAGCCGGTCGGCGTCGCCAAACAGAATAGCCGTGGACTTGACCCCGATGCGCAGGTCGTCGTCGCGGTCGGTCATGGCGTAATAGGTGTCATACCCCACCGTCCACAGCAGGTTGGCGATGTACAGCAGCCAGGCCGCAGCGGGCAGGTGCCCGGTCTCGGCGGTGAACGCCATGGGCATGCCCCAGGAGAACGCTGCGCCCAGCACCACCTGCGGGTAATAGGTGTAGCGCTTCATGAACGGGTAGGTGGCCGCCAGCAGCAGGCCGCCGAACGACAGGCCGATGGTGGTGGCGTTGGTGCACAGCACCAGGGCGAAGCTGATGCCCACCAGCACGGCGAAGAACACCAGCGCCTCGCGCGAGCTGATGCGCCCGCTGACCAGCGGCCGCTGCTCGGTGCGTTTCACGTGGCCGTCGACCTTGCGGTCGGCGAAGTCGTTGATCACGCAGCCGGCGCCGCGCATCAGCACCACGCCCAGCACGAAGATCACCAGGTTAGCGAGGGACGGCTTGCCTTCGCCGGCGATCCACAGCGCCCACAGCGTCGGCCACAGCAGCAGGTAAATGCCGATGGGCTTGTCCATGCGCGTCAGCTGGACGAAGTCCCAGGCGCGCGGGTGCACCCGGTTCAGGGATTTGAGCAGGCTCTGGAACATCAAGGGTTCTCCGCGTCGAGTTGAGCGGCCGGCCACAGTGCCGGCAGGAAGACTTCGGCCACCAGCACCTTCAGCGCGCCGCGGTCAAAGCGCGAGCGGCGCGCCCACAGCCCTTCGCAGGCCTGCTCGGCGGGCAGCCAGGGGGCGGGGTAGTGGCATACCTCGATGGGCTGGCGCTGGAACGCCGGCGTGGTGAACAGCAGTTCGCCCAGCGAGCGGCTGCCCAGGGCGTCCAGCGCCAGGCCGTCGGCTTCCAGGGCCTGGCGCCCGGCTACACTGCGGGCGAACACCCACGGCGTGCCATGGCCGCGCAGGTACACCTCGCGCACCCAGCCGCTGCTGCCATCGGCCAGGCCAAGGGCCTGACATTCATCGGCGCGCAGTACCTGCCATTGCTCGTGCAGGGGTGTGACACTGAAGTGGTCGTGGGACAGGCGGGTCAGGCGGCGGGTCAGCGAGCCCTGGTCGAACAACCAGTCGCGGGTGGTGGCATCGGCGCCTGATGGCGCCTGCGCCAGCCATGCCGGCGCAAAGGTGAATGCATCTGTCACGGTAAGCAGCTGTCTGCAAGCGAAGAAGCCGCCGAGCTTAGCATGCATTCACGCTTGCATCTGTGCACAACCCCCAGTACAAAACCGGCTGAGCCGGTCGGCAGCGCAACAAACATCGATCGACCGAGCCTTGAGCCTGAGCAATGAGGAAACCGGCAAATGAAAAAGTGGCAGTGCGTGGTATGCGGCCTGATCTACAACGAAGCGGACGGCTGGCCCGATGACGGCATCGCCCCTGGCACCCTGTGGCAGGACGTGCCGGAAGACTGGCTGTGCCCCGATTGTGGCGTGGGCAAAATGGATTTCGAGATGATCGAGATCGCTTGATCGATTCTTCCCTGCAAGGAGTACCTAAATGACAGCACCTGTGGTGATCGTGGGCACCGGCCTGGCCGGCTACAACCTGGCGCGGGAATTTCGCAAGCTGGACGGCGAGACGCCGCTGCTGTTGATCACCGCCGATGACGGTCGTTCGTACTCCAAGCCGATGCTCTCCACCGGCTTCGGCAAGAACAAGGACGCCGACGGCCTGAGCATGGCCGAGCCCGGCGCCATGGCTGACCAGCTCAAGGCCGAGATCCGCACGCACACGCGGGTCACCGGCATTGACCCGGGGCACAAGCAATTGTGGATCGGCGAGGAAGCCGTGCCGTATCGCGACCTGGTGCTGGCCTGGGGCGCGCAGACGGTCAGCGTGCCGGTCCAGGGCGATGGCGCCGACGCCGTGTACCCCATCAATGACCTGGAGGACTACGCGCGCTTTCGCGCCGCCGCCCAGGGCAAGAAGCACGTGCTTATATTGGGCGCTGGCCTGATTGGCTGCGAATTCGCCAACGACCTGATTGCTGGTGGTTTCGAGGTGCAACTGGTGGCACCGTGCGAACAGGTGATGCCGACCCTGCTGCACCCCGCGGCGGCTGCCGCCGTGCAGGCCGGGCTGGAAGGCCTGGGCGCGCGGTTCTACCTGGGCCCGGTGCTCAACCGCCTGGAGCGCGTGGGCGACGGCCTGCAAGCGCACCTGTCCGACGGCACCGTGCTGGGCTGCGACCTGGTGGTGTCGGCCATCGGCCTGCGCCCGCGGGTGGACCTGGCCGCCGCGGCCGGCCTGGAGGTGAACCGTGGCATCGTCGTCGACCGCGCGCTGAAGACCTCCCACGCCAACATCCATGCGCTGGGCGACTGCGCCGAGGTGGATGGCCTCAACCTGCTGTACGTGATGCCGCTGATGAGCTGCGCCCGTGCCCTGGCGCAGACCCTGGCCGGCAACCCCACGGCCGTCAGTTATGGCCCCATGCCCATCACCGTCAAGACCCCGGTCTGCCCGCTGGTGGTATCGCCTGTGCCACGGGGCCTGGAAGGCCAATGGCAGGTCGAAGGGCAGGGCGCCGACATCAAGGCGTTGTGCCGTGATGTGGCCGGCAACCTGCTGGGCTACGCCCTTACCGGGGCGGCGGTCGGGGAGAAACTGGCACTGAACCGGCAGCTCCCGTCGTTGCTGGCGTAAATAACGGTCTTTCTGTCGGATTAACCCGATTTTTGTCGCTACAAACCCCTGGAGGAGACTGGCGCAGCCTCTTGTGCCGTGCCATTCTCACTCGGTCTGCCGCAGCGTAGAGCCTGCGGCGCCTTCGGCGCTGTTCCGGAAGAACAGCCCGGGCAATAACAACAAAAAACCGTCAAAGGGGCTTCACTATGCGCAAACCAGAACTCGCCGCCGCTATCGCCGAAAAAGCAGATCTCACCAAGGAACAAGCCAACCGCGTGCTCAACGCGGTGCTGGAAGAAATCACCAACGCACTGCACAAGAAAGACAGCGTCACGCTGGTCGGTTTTGGCACCTTCCTGCAGCGCCATCGCGGCGCCCGCACTGGCAAGAACCCGCAGACCGGTGAGCCGGTCAAGATCAAGGCCAGCAACACCGTGGCGTTCAAACCTGGCAAATTCCTCAAGGACAGCGTCAACCCGTAAACGGGAGCGCGTAAAAAAAGGGCCCTGCGGGGCCCTTTTTTCGTTGCTACCGAACCCCGTGGCGCGTTGAACGCCGTAGCCGCTGCCGAAGGCTGCGCTGGCCCTTGCCCACGCTGGAGATCTTCAGGGTACTCGAGGGCCAGCGCAGCCTGTCGGCAGCGGCTACAGGGCGTTACAGCAACTTGTCGCCATCGTCCAGCAGGTGGTCCAGCCCGCCCAGCTCGCCGCGCACCGCGTCGCGGGTCTTGAGCTTGGCCAGCGCCGCCTCGGGCAGGTCGGTGATGCGGATCACGCCCTTGCTGGTCAGCACCTGGATCAGGTCGTCGAGCACGCGGATCATGTCCATGTCGCTCTGGCGCAGCTGCTGCAAACGCCCCTCGATGGTGCCGCGGGCCTGCCAGGCCAGCACGTCGGGGTGGTCTTCGACGAGGAAATCTTCCGCCTGAGGGTAGGCAGTCTTCTCGGCGCGGATGATGTGACCGAGTGCATTGCGTTGCACGTAGTACATGGGGGCCCTCCTTGAGGTAACCGGTAACGTTCAACAAGCAGCTTAGGCTAGCTTGCCCAAAGCCGGTCTGCATTGCCATGGGCCAGCGCCGGGGGCGGCAACTATTTTTGCGCGGCCGCCGGGTTCTGCAAAAACACCACGTACCCCTGGAACCAAGGGCTACTGCTCAGGAAATCGGGCGTCTGCCAGTCGCCGCCCTGGATCAGCCCGACCTTGAACGGCAGGCCCAGGCGGCTAAGCCTGGGCAGATAGGCGGCGTAGTCGGGAATGCTGTGACGGCCCTGGTAGGTCTGCACCACCACTTCATCCACCACGCCGCGCAGTTGGCCGATGACCTGGGCATCGGCGTTGCTGCTCCAGTCCATCAGGCCGGTGATGCTCAGGCGGTAGTGGGCGGGAAGGCGCTGGCGCAGGTCGCGCAGGAAGGCCACGTATTCGTCGAGGTAGCGGGTGCGGGCGTCGAAATCGATCTGGATGCCCACCACCGGGTTGCCCGCTGTCACCCAGCGTTGCACCTGGCCGAACAGCTGCCGGTACACCTGGTCCGGCCAGTGCAGGGTATCGACCCGGTACGCCAGCCACACCTGGCCGGCGCCCAGCCGGGGCATGGCCATGCCCTGGGCGATCAGTTGCGCTGGCGCCTGGCGATTGCGCCGGGGCGTGGCCACCTGGCCCTGCAGGATGTACAGCGTGCGGGCGTGGGCCAGCGCCGGCTGGCTGGCCACCCCGCCCCACACCCAGAAGGCGTCGTGGTCGGCGGCGTCAACGGCGGCCTGGGCGCTGGCGGTTGCCGCCAGTAGCCACAGGGCCAGGCACCAGTGCTTCACCAGTAGTACTGCAGGGTCTTGCCCCAGGTGGTGTCGGCGTACCCGGCCTTCAGCTCGCGGAACCATTTCTTGCGCAGGGCCGGGGCAATGTCCTGGCTGCCGCAGCTGTTGTAGCCGCTGGGCGCATAGCAGTTGATGGCGCGGTACAGGGCGTAGGCGCGGTCGGTATGGCCGGCCTGCTTGTTGGCGATCACCTGCTGGTAGCCGTCGAGGCGCGAGTAGGCCGGGCCGTTGAAACTGCCTGGCTTGCCCTTGGCCTTGGCGGCGCGCTGGTCCATGGGCAGCGAGTCCAGGCTGTTGCGCAGCATGAATTCACCCAGGCAGTTGAGCGCCTTGGGGTCATTGGCGGCCTTTTGCAGCGCTGCGGCGGTGTCGGCGATGGCCGGGCAGCTGTAGCCCGAAGCAGCCTGGTCGCCCTGCCAGCGGAACATGGCCAGGCTGCGACCATCGCCGTAGACGAAGCCCAGGCTGTTGGTCAATTTTTGCTCAGGGGACGTTTGCGCTGGCAGCAGGCTCATGTCCTTGCCGAAGTCGGCGTACAGGCCACGGGTCAGGTCCTTGTACAGCAACACGAACAGTGCGGTGTCACGCTCGGTCTGGTCCAGGCCCTTGCTGACCTGGCGGCGCAGCAGGTCGGCGCTGGCGCTGCTGTACAGCATGATGTTGCGCAGCTGCGCGGCCTTGATCGGCGAGTCGTCGGCAAACACCTTGTCCAGCTGGCCGCTGGCCTGGTAATTGAGCGCCAGGGCCATCTCCAGCTGGTCGCGTTGCAGCGGTTGCTGGGCGGCGGGTAGCAGCTTCAGCCACAGCTGCGCCGCGCCGGGGTAGTCCTTCTTCTGCTCCAGGGCCAGGCCGCGCAGGGTCTGCTGGCTGAACGCCAGGTAGTCGAGCTTGGCCGGCACGTCGATGGGCACGGCGGCCAGGGTCGCGTCCGGGTCGTTGGTGATGTACAGCTGGTACACGCCCAGCAGATAGTCATGCAGGCCCGGTTGCTCGGCAAACAGCGGCTTCTGCGCCTGCAGTTCGGCCAGCGTCAGGGTGGGCAGGGGCTTGCCGCGCAGCTGCATCAGGTCCACCACCGCCAGTACCAGCGGGTCTCGCACCTGCCCAGGCTTGGCGCCGACCAACAGCTTGGCGTCGGCTTCGGTGATCAGCTGGTTCAGGTCGGTGTTGCGTTGCTGCGGCGTGGCCTGGGTCAGCTGCCAGGCGAAATCGGCGGCCAGCGCCTGCTGGTCGCCCGCCAGCCAGTGCACCCGGCGCAGCAGGCCGCGGGCCGAGGTGGCGTACTCGCCCTGTGGATAAGTTTCCAGGTAATGATTGAAGCCAGCGCCGGCCTGCTGCAGGGCGGCAGTGTCGACTTTCGCCAGGGCCACCATGCCGTATTCGTCGAAGGCGTTGGCTTGGGCGGCGTTCAGCGCGGTGCGGGCGCTCATGTACAGCGCCGTTTCCTTCACCCATTGCGCCGGGCTGCTGGCCAGTGCGGCGAACTGCGCCTGGGCCTGGTCGAAATGGCCACGGTAGAAGTTGGCGGCGGCTTGCAGGTAGCTGGCGAAGGTTTGCCCCTGGGGCGACTGCACGGTGGGCAGCAGGGCGGCCAGGTCGCTGTCACTCCAGTCACAGGCGCCCAGCATGGCCAGCCGCGCCTTGCCCAGGGCCTGGCGTTCGTCTGCCGGCAGGTCCTGCAGTTGTTTCAAGAACTCGCTGGCGCTGGCTTCGGCGTTGCTGCGGCACCGGCTGCCTTCGCCGCCCAGGAAGTTGTCGCCGGCCAGGGTTTGCGGGGCGGCGGGCAGGCCCAGCTGGCTGGTCAACTGGTCCAGGGCACGCGGGGCTGGCGCCGCCGTGGCGTCCGGCGCTGGTGCTGGCGGGCTGGCTGGCGTCAGGCGCGCCATGTCGAAGGGCACCGGGCCGTAACCTTCCTGGCGCTCCTGGTCAGTGATGCCCATGTCGGGCAGGGGCAGTGCGCCCTTGTCGGCCAGCAGCAGGCGCAGGTTCACCTGGCTGTCGTTGCCCGGCGACAGGAAGGGCAGGCTGTTGCAGCCACCGGCGAAGCCGTTCACGTTGAGCACCCAGGCCGGGTAGCAGGAATCGTCGCCGCTGGCGAAGGCCTGGGTGGCGAAGCCGGCGCTGATGGCCAGGGCAAGTGGGGCTAGCAGGCGGGTGCGCATTGATCGTCCTTAATCGCAGGTTCTGGGTGGCGGTGATGATACAACCGCCATCGGCGAGTGCGGCAAAATCCGGTAATAAAACAAAAATTCCAAATAAATTATTTATAGAAAAATAATTGATTTCGCCAGGGCGCCGTTCTAGCCTGAGATCACTCGAACGGCTTTCCTCCCGAAAGCCTGATCAAGCGGCCCACAACAACAAATCAGGAGCCATCATGACTTTGAACATCGGTGTCATCGGGACCGGCGCAATCGGCCGCGAACACATCCGTCGCCTGAGCTTCGCCCTCGCCGGCGCGCGGGTGGTGGCGGTCAACGACATCAATGCCGAGCAGGCGCGCGGCGTCGTCACCCAGTTGGGCATTGAGGCCGAGGTGTATGCCAGCGGCCAGGACCTCATCAACGCGGCCAACGTGCAGGCGGTGCTGGTGACGTCCTGGGGCCCCAGCCACGAAGAGTTCGTGCTGGCCGCCATCGCCGCCGGCAAGCCGGTGTTCTGCGAGAAACCCCTGGCGGTCACGGCCGAAGGCTGCCGGCGCATCGTCGAGGCGGAAATGGCCCACGGCACCCGCCTGGTGCAGGTCGGCTTCATGCGCCCATTCGACCAGGGCTACCGCGCGCTGAAGGAAGTGATCGACAGCGGCGCCATCGGCGAGCCGCTGATGCTGCACTGCGCCCACCGCAACCCCGAGGTGCCGACGGCCTATGGCACCAGCATGGCTATCACCGACACGCTGATCCATGAGCTGGACGTGCTGCGCTGGTTGGTCGACGACGACTACGTCTCGGCCCAGGTGGTGTTCCCGCGCAGCACCCGCAACACCCATGCCGCCCTGCGCGACCCGCAGATCGTGCTGCTGGAGACCGCCCGTGGCGTGCGCATCGACGTCGAAATTTTCGTCAACTGCAAATACGGCTACGACATCCAGTGCGAAGTGGTGGGCGAGCAGGGCATCGCCAAGCTGCCCGAGCCCACCAGCGTGCAGATGCGCAGCGATGCCAAGCTTTCCACCGGCATCCTGATGGACTGGAAAGACCGCTTCATCGATGCCTACGACGTGGAGCTGCAAGCGTTCATCAAGGGCGTGACCAGCGGCCACCTGGGCGGCCCCTCGGCCTGGAACGGCCTGGCCGCCGCCGTGGCCGCCGACGCCTGCATCCTGGCGCAGACCAGCGGCAACATCGAACCCATCGACCTGCCACCACGCCCCGCCTTCTACGCCGACTGAACCCTGGCCGTGGGAGCGGGCTCTGCCCGCGAAAGCCGCACCGCGCAGTCTCAGTCAGACCGTGGCGTTATCTTCGCGGGTAGAACCCGCTCCCACGACAGCAGCCCCGTAAGCGCGGTTACGGGGATTTTTTCGCCTGCGGAAACGCTGCTGTAACGCGCGCAACGGCACTGTTGCGTCTATAACAACAAGGCAGCCAGGCATTTGCGCCACGCCGCGAAATGTCTCGCCGCCACTATTGACGGAGGGGGATTCCTTGCCCGAATATAGATAGTTAGCAAACTATGAATATCGGTGTGTTCCTGTCCAAATGAATCTCGACAAGCTCCACCTCAATATCAGTAGTGGCATGGTCACGGCCGCCCGCCACTGGCGCCGCATCTGCCAGACCACCCTGGCCAACTACGGTATTTCCGAAGCCTGCGCGGTGCCGCTGCTGCTGATCGTGCGCCTGGGCGACGGCGTGCGCCAGGTTACCGTGGCCCATGCCGCCGGGCTTGAGAGCCCGTCCCTGGTGCGCCTGCTCGACCAGCTGTGCTCGTCAGGCTTCGTCATTCGCACTGAAGACCCTACCGACCGTCGCGCCAAGGCCCTGAGCCTGACCGCCACCGGCCGCGAGCTGGCCGAAGCCATCGAAGGCGAGCTGGTGCGCCTGCGCCGCGAGGTGCTGCACGACATCGCTCCCGCTGACCTGGAAGCCGCCTTGCGCGTAGTGCGGGCGTTCGAGGAAGCCGGGCAGGGCACGGCGGTGTCGCCGTCTTGAAAGCCTTTTTCAGTGATGTCCCGCCGCTGCGGGACTGGTTCTACGGTGTGCGTACCTTCATCGCCTCGATGGTGGCGCTGTACGTGGCCATGAAGCTGGAAATGCCACGCCCCTACTGGGCCATGGCCACCGTCTACATCGTTTCCAGCCCGTTCGTCGGCCCTACCACGTCCAAGGCGCTGTACCGGGGCATCGGTACCTTCGTCGGCGCCGCCGCGGCGGTGCTGTTCGTGCCCATGTTCGTGCAGACGCCGTTCCTGCTGGCGCTGATCGTCGCGGCCTGGACCGGCACCCTGCTGTTCCTGTCCCTGCACCTGCGCACGGCCAACAGCTACGCGCTGATGCTGGCCGGCTACACCATGCCGCTGATCGCGCTGCCGGTAGTGGACAACCCGACGCTGGTGTTCGACATCGCCTCGGCGCGCTTCCAGGAAATTTGCCTGGGGCTGATCAGCGCCGCCGTCATCGGCTCGATCTTCTGGCCACGGCGCCTGGCGCCGGTGCTCGGCGACGCCACGCGCAAGTGGTTCGTGGAAGCCACCACCTACAGCGATCGCTTCCTGTCGCGGGAAATCACCGCCACCGAAGTAGGCACCCTGCGCGCGTCCATGGTCGCCACCTTCAACTCCCTGGAGTTGATGATTGGCCAGATCCCCCACGAAGGCGCGCTGCCGCAGACCGTGCGCAACATCAAGGAACTGCGCGGGCGCATGATCCACCTGCTGCCCACCATCGACGCCCTGGACGACGCGCTGATCGCCGTGGAGCGCCGCACCGAGCTGATCGCCATCCTGGCGCCGGTGCTCGAAGACGTGCGCCAGTGGCTCAAGGAAACCAGGGAGAACGCCTCGCCGGCGTTGTGGACCCAACTGCACGCGCGCCTGGCCGAGCTGCAGCCCGAGCCCGAAGCCCTCGACGACCGTCGCAACCTGCTGCTGTCCAACGCCCTGTACCGCCTGGGCGAGTGGGTGGACCTGTGGCAGGACATGCGCACCTTGCAACTGGCCATCGAGACTGAGGACCAGTCGCAATGGCGCGCCGTGTACCGTCACTGGCGCCTGGGCCGGCTGTCGCCGTTCTTCGACCGCGGCATGATGATGTACTCGGCGTTCACCACCATCATGGCCATCGTCGTGGCGTCGATGATCTGGATCTTCACCGGCTGGGCCGATGGCGGTGGCGGGGTGATCCTCGCGGCCGTGGCCTGCAGCTTCTTCGCTGCCATGGACGACCCGGCGCCGCAGATCTACCGGTTCTTCTTCTGGACCCTGATCGCGGTGGTGATGTCCAGCCTCTACCTGTTCCTGATTCTGCCCAACCTGCATGACTTCCCCATGCTGGCGCTGGCGTTCGCGGTGCCGTTCATTACCGCGGCCACCCTGACCCTGCAGCCGCGCTTCAACCTGGGCATGATGCTGACGCTGGTCAACGGCGCCACCTTCATCAGCCTGGACACCGCCTACGACGCCAACTTCCTGTCCTTCCTGAACTCCAACATCGCGGGGCCTGCGGGCCTGCTGTTCGCGTTCCTGTGGACCCTGATGGTGCGGCCGTTCGGCACTGAGCTGGCGGCCAAGCGCATGACCCGCTTCAGCTGGCGCGACATTGTCAGCCTCAGCGAACAGGCCACCCTGGCCGAGCACCGCGCCATGGGCGTGCAGATGCTCGACCGGCTGATGCAGCACCTGCCGCGGCTGGCCCAGACCGGCCAGGACACCGGCGGCGCGCTGCGCGACCTGCGCGTGGCGCTGAACATGCTCGACCTGCTGGCCTACATGCCGCGCATTCCGGTGGGCCCGCGCGCCCAGGTGCGCCAGGTGGTGGACGAGGTGGGCGGTTATTTCCGCAACTGCCTGAAGGCCCGCGAACGGTTGCCCGCGCCCATGTCTATCCTCATGACCATGGACCGGGCGCGCCGGGCGCTGGCCCAGCAGCATGTGGGTGACGAGGCCGAGGCACGGGTGCAGATGCTGCACTCGCTGAGCGGCCTGCGCCTGGCGCTGCTGCCGGGTGTGGAAGTGGTGATCGAGCCGAGCGCAGCCCCAGAGCCGCCGACTCAAGGCCTGGATGGAGCTCCGTTATGATCGGTGAAATTGATGTAAGCGGGATCTTCCTGCCCACGCTGCTGGTGATGATGGCTATCACCTATGTGCTGTTCCTGATAGTGCACGGCGTGCTCAATCGCCTGCACTTTTATCGCCTGGTCTGGCACCGGGCCTTGTTCAACGTCGGTCTGTACGCGCTGATGCTAGGCGCGGTGGACGCACTCTGCCGAAACCTGATGACATGAAAAAACCCTTGTTGACCGTTGGCCGCCTTCTCCTGACCCTGCTGGTGGTGGTCCTTGCCACCGTGGTGGTCTACCGCATGGTGATGTACTACATGTTCGCGCCCTGGACCCGCGACGGCCACATCCGTGCCGACGTGATCCAGGTATCGCCTGACGTCTCCGGGCTGATCCAGGACGTGGCGGTGCACGACAACGAAGTGGTCAAGCGTGGCCAGGTGCTGTTCACCATCGACCAGGACCGCTTCAGCCTGGCCCTGCGCCAGGCGAAAGCCGCCCTGGCCGACCGCCAGGAAACCATGGCCCAGGCGCAACGCGAGGCGCGCCGTAACAAGGGCCTGGGCAACCTGGTGGCCAAGGAACAACTGGAGGAGAGCGACTCCAAGCTGGCCCGCGCCCAGGCCGCCCTGGCCGAGGCCCAGGTGGCCGTGGACACTGCCCAGCTGAACCTGGACCGTTCGGTGATCAAGAGCCCGGTGGATGGCTACCTCAACGACCGTGCGCCGCGTGCCCACGAGTTCGTGGCGGCCGGCCACCCGGTGCTGTCGGTGGTGGATAGCAGCTCGTTCCACGTCGACGGTTACTTCGAGGAAACCAAGCTGCCGCTGATCGAAGTGGGGCAGAAGGTCGACATCCGCGTGATGGGTGACAACGCCCGCCTCACCGGCCATGTGCAGAGCATCGTCGCCGGCATCGAAGACCGCGACCGCAGCAGCGGTTCCAACCTGTTGCCCAACATCAACCCGGCGTTCAGCTGGGTGCGCCTGGCCCAGCGGATTCCCGTGCGCATTGCCTTCGACGACGTGCCGGAGCACTTCCGCATGATCGCCGGGCGTACCGCCACGGTGTCCATCGTCGATGAGACCGGCCACTCCGCGGAGGCCGCTCGATGAACCACTGCGTGCGTCTTTCGGCGGTGGCCCTGGGGCTGCTGCTGTCGGCCTGCCAGATGGTGGGGCCGGACTACCACCGGCCCAAGGACGGCGCGATCAACCGCCCCGACCTGCAAGGCAGCCTGGCCACGGGCGACAGCAACGTGGTGTCGGCACCGGTGCCGCAGGACTGGTGGAAGCTGTACAACGACCCGCGCCTGGACCAGTTGGTGGGGGACGCGCTGGTGTCCAGCACCGACCTGCGCATCGCGGCCGCCAACCTCAGCCGCGCCCGCGTGCAAATCGAGGAAGCGCAGAACGCCGGTGGCTTCACCACGACCGCCGAGGCGGGGGCGCAGCGCTTGCAGGAGTCTGCCGAATCCTACCTGCAGGGCGTGAAGATCCCGGTGGCCAACGTCGGCAGCCTGGCGTTGACCACCTCCTATCAGTTTGACCTGTGGGGCACCTTGAAGCGCGGCGTCGAGGCCTCCCAGGCCAACGCCGACGCGGCCCAGGCCGCCGCCGACACCGCGCGCATTACCCTGGTGGCGGAAGTGGTGCGTTCCTACACGCAAATCTGCGCTGCCAACGAAGAACGGCATATTGCCCAGAAGTCTTTGGACCTGCAGATGCAGGGCGTGCAGTTGACCCAACGGCTGCGTGACGCTGGCCGTGGTGATGAAACCCAGGTGACGCGCACCCAGACGCAGTTCAAGTCGTTGCGTGCCGACCTGCCCAAGTTCGAGGCCCAGCGCCAGGCCGGGTTGTACACCCTGGCCATGCTGCTGGCCAAACCGGTCAACCAGCTGCCGGCGGGCATCGCCGACTGCGCCGAGCTGCCGAAGATCGCCCAGGTGATGCCCGTGGGTGACGGCGCCGCGCTGCTCAAGCGCCGCCCTGACGTGCGCCAGGCCGAGCGCAAACTGGCCGCCGCCACCGCCGAGATCGGCGTGGCTACCGGCCAGCTGTACCCCAACATCAGCTTCGGTGCCACCGTGGGTTCGGTGGGCTTCCTCAAGGACCTGGGCGAAGACACCGCCAACCGCTGGGGCTTCGGCCCGCTGATCACCTGGACCATCCCGGGCAACCAGGCCCGCGCCCGCGTGCGTGAATCCGAGGTGGCCACCCAGGCGGCCCTGGCGCACTTCGATGGCGTGGTACTGAATGCCGTGCGCGAAGCCCAGACCGGCCTTGCCCAATACACCGCCCTGCTGGAGCGCCGCGACGCCCTGGCCGACGCCGAGCAATCGGCCCGCCAGGCTGCCGACCAGACCCACCGCTTCTTCCTGGCCGGCCGCGAATCCTTCCTGGCCGACCTGCAGGCCACCAAGACCTACACCGACGTGACCGCCCAGCTGTCCGCCGCCAACACCCAGGTGGCGATGCAGCAGATCAACGTGTTCCTGGCGTTGGGTGGCGGTTGGGAAACCCAGCAGCATCAAACCACCCCGTAGCAGCCGCCGCCAGGCGGCGTCCCGGGCTTGCACCGTGGCGCTGCCGGACGCAGCCTTAGGCAGCTGCTACGGGGTGGTGGGGTGTCAGGGTTTGGCGGACAGGTCGGCCATGCCCTTGAGCAGTTCGATGGGCAGCGGGAAGACGATGGTCGAGGTCTTGTCGCCGGCGATGGCGCTCAGGGTCTGCATGTAGCGCAGCTGCATGGCGCCCGGCTGGCGGCCGAGCATTTCGGCGGCCTGGGCGAGTTTCTCCGAGGCCTGCAGCTCGCCCTCGGCGTGGATTACCTTGGCGCGGCGCTCGCGCTCGGCTTCGGCCTGTTTGGCGATGGCGCGTACCATGGATTCGTTGAGGTCCACGTGCTTGATCTCGACGTTGGCCACTTTGATGCCCCACACGTCGGTCTGCGCGTCCAGCACCTGCTGGATGTCCATGTTCAGCCGTTCACGTTCGGCCAGCAACTCGTCCAGCTCATGCTTGCCCAGCACCGCACGCAAGGTGGTCTGCGCCAGTTGGCTGGTGGCCATCAGGAAGTCCTCGACCTGGATGATCGCCTTCTGTGGGTCCAGCACGCGGAAGTACAGCACGGCGTTGACCTTCACCGACACGTTGTCGCGGGTGATGACATCCTGGGGCGGCACGTCCAGCACCACGGTGCGCAGGTCGACGCGCACCATCTGTTGCACCACTGGAATCAGGATGATCAGCCCCGGGCCTTTCACCTGCCAGAAGCGCCCCAGCTGGAACACCACGCCGCGCTCGTATTCACGCAATATCCGAAAGGTGGACAGCGCCAGCAGGAACAGCACCACCAGCACGGCGGTGTAGCCGATTTCGATGAACATGGTTCACGCTCCCGTGGGCGGTTTCGCCGCGGCCACTTCCAGCTGCACGCCGCGGCGGGCCAGCACCTTCACGGGCTCGCCCTGTTGCAGTGGGGCCTCGCAGCGTACCTGCCATTGCTCGCCTTGCAGCTGCACCCAGCCGGCGCAGGGGTTGTCCGATTGCAGCGCCGACACCGGCGTCACCTGGCCCACCAGTTCGCTGTCGCCACCCACCGGCCGCCGCCGTGCCGCGCTGATGGCCATGGCCAGCACCGTGATCACCAGCACCACCGCCACGGCCGCCATGGCCAACAACAGTGTGCCCGACACCGCGATATCCGGCCCCTGGGCATCCACCAGCACCACCACGCCCAGCAACAGCACCACCAGGCCACCCACGCCCAGCACGCCATAGGTCGGCAGCAGCGCTTCGATGGCCAGCATGACCAGGCCGAAAAGGATCAACCCGACTGCCGCCTGGTTGACGGTCAGCACAATCACAGCGCCCACATGAACCTCCGGGGTTGCCCCTCGACGCCAGCGTCAAAGTTACCTTTAATAAGAGTTTAGTTGACCCCGAGGGTACCCACATGGAATCGCCCAGCCATAGCCTGCCGGCCCTGTTCGATCAGCTGGGCCTGGCGTCCTCGCCGGTGGAAATCGAGCGTTTCGTCACCAGCCACTCGCCCCTCAAGCCCGGCCTGAAACTGCATGAGGCGTTCTTCTGGACACCTGCCCAGGCCGCCTTCCTGCGCGACGAAATCCTCGAGGACGCCGACTGGGCGGAAGTCATCGACCAGCTCAACGAACTGCTGCACAAAGTGCGCTGACCTTGCCGCTTATCCGCTGCCGCCGTGCTTTTGACTTTTGCAGGCAACACTCGCCGCAAGCTGTCCTATGCTCTGATTTATCGGGTTCCTGTGGTCTGTTCATGACCGCGCGGCGGTACTCACGCGGATTCTTTCAGTCATCACTGGCCCCGGGTCAATGGGATGATAATAACTATGAAAGATTCCTATGCTCCTGGCTTCTGGTGCGCCACCACGGCGCTCGGATTGATCACTGCCACCTACTTCTACGGGGTCGTCCAGGCCCATCAAATCGAGCAGGCCCTGGTGTTCTTCAATAGCGCGCTGGGCCTGATCGGCGTGCTGGCGATGGCGGTACTGGCCTGGTCGGCGCACGAAAACGCCCAGCTGAAAAAACGACGAGAAACCCAGGGCCACACCCTGGTACGCATCTGGGACACCAAGGTTGCCCTGCGCAAGGTCGAGACCGTGTTCGACCGTTATTTCTGGGGCAGCTACTGGCAACCCGGGCGCACCTTCCAGGAGGTGATGGGTGACCTGGCGGGCACGCCGCTGGAGAAATCCCTGGAGGCGCTGAAGCGCCAGTGCGAGGGGCTCGACGAAGAGATCCACGACAGCCAATGGCACTGGCTGGACAACGCCCGCGAGCTGTCCACCGTGGCCACGGCGCTGGCGCGCCAGCGCTACCTGTTGGACTTCTGCGACCCGCGCACCACCATCAAGGGTGGTGCGGTGGTGGACCGCGAGATGGAGACCCTGGTGTACACCTGGTCGGCCCGGTTGCGTGCGTTCGATCACCAGCTCGATGAGCTTGAGACCGAATATAACGTGTGATGCCTGACGCGGCCTTCGGCCGCTGCTACAGAGCGACGGTGCCGAAGGTTTGTAGCAGCGGCCGCAGGCCGCGTCCGGGGTTCAGAACCGATAACTCAAGGTCGCCGCCACGTTGCGCTCCTCGCCCACGTAGCAGAAGTTCAGGCTGGCACAGGTGGCCACGTACTTCTCGTTGGTCAGGTTGTTGGCGTTCACCCGCAGGTCCAGGCCCTTGAGGCCCAGCTTGCCCAGGTCGTAGCCCACCGAGGCATCGTAGAGGGTATAGGCCGGCACCTTCGTGGTGTTCTCGGCATCGGCCCAGCTGTACCCCACGTACCGCACGCCAGCACCCAGGCGCAGGCCATCCAGCGCGCCTTCGCTGAATTTGTAGTCCGCCCACATCGACGCCATCTGCCGCGGCGCCTGGGTGGGCGAGTTGCCCTTGTTCTCGATGAGGTTGTCGGCGGTGCTCAGGGTGCTGATCATCGACTTGGTGTACTTGAGGTCGGTGAAGGTGTAGCTGCCCAGCAGTTTCAGGTTGTCGGTGAGTTGCAGGTGCGCTTCCAGCTCCACGCCCTGGGAACGCACGGCGCCGATGGCGCGGTAGAAGTTTTCCTGGGGCAGCTTGGTGGCCAGGTTTTCCTGGTCGATACGGAACACCGAGGCGGTGTAGAGGTTGTCCGAGCCCGGCGGTTGGTACTTCAGGCCGGCTTCCCACTGGGTGCCGTCGGTGGGTGGCAGCGGGTTGCCGCTGGCGTCGGAGTAGGAGTTGGGGTTGAACGACTCCGAGTAGCTGAGGTACGGCGCGATGCCGTTGTCGAACAGGTAGAGCACGCCGGCGCGGGTGGTCAGCTTGCTGCGCTCGTCGCTGATGGTGGTGCCCAGCGGGCGGTTGTATTCGGCGATGCGGTTTTCATCCGAGGTCTTCACCCAGTCCTGGCGCACGCCCAGGGAGAAACGCCATTTGTCCAGCTCGATCAGGTCCTGCAGGTACACGCCGGTCTGCTGCAGGCGGCGCAGGTAGCTGGTGGGGCTGTAGTAGCTGATGGTGGAATTGCCGTACACCGGGTTGAACGCATCGATGGGCGCCAGCGAGCCGCTGGTCCAGTCGACCACGGTCTTGCGCCGTTGATAGTCCAGGCCCAGCAGGGTGGTGTGCTTGGCGGCGCCGGTGAAGTACTCGGCCTGCAGCATGTTGTCGATGATGAACGAGTGCAGTTTCTCGCTGGCACCCGAGTAGTAGCGGTTCAGCTCGTTGCTGCTGGGCGACACCCAGCCGTAGCCGTAGACCTGGGCCAGGTCGACCTTGGAGTCCAGGTAGCGGAAGTTCTGCCGCGCGGTGAAGACGTCGTTGAAGCGATGCTCGAACTGGTAGCCGAACGACTGCTGGTCGCGGCTGTAATGATCCACCCCAGGTTCGCCCTCGAAGAAGTGCTCGGAGATGCGCTGGCCATTGTGCTGGTGCAGCAGGCCGTCGGCAGGCAGGCCGCCGTGGTAGCCGCCCTCGGGGTCGTGCTGCAGGTAGGCCTGCAGGGTCAGCGAGGTGTCTTCGTCGAAGTCGATGCTCAGGGTGGGCGCGATGGCGTAGCGCTTTTCTTCGTTGTGGTCGAACTGAGTGTCGGCCTCGTGAGTAAGGCCGGTGACGCGGTAGGCAATGCGCTTGTCGTCATCCAGCGGGCCGCTGAAGTCGAAGCCCACGCCGTGCTGGCCTTGGGTGCCGACGGTGGCCTGGATTTCGTGGTAGGCCTCGTACAGCGGCTTCTTGGTGGTCAGCGCCACCAGGCCGCCGGGCGAGCTGCGGCCGTAGAGCACCGACGATGGCCCTTTCAGAATGTCGACCCGTTCCAGGAAATACGGGTCGATCTGCATGGTGCTGTAGGTGCCGCTGTCGCCCATGGACTTGAGGCCATCGATGTAGATGTTGTCCACCGAGCCGTCGTTGAAGCCGCGCATGGCCACGTAGTCGTAGCGGTGCGTGGCGCCGTAGGGGTTGGTCAGCACGCCGGGGGTGTAGCGCATGGTCTGTGACACGGTCTGCGCGCCCTGGTCGTCCATTTGCTGGCGGGTGACCACCGACACGCTTTGCGAGGTTTCCAGCAGGGCGGTGCTAGTCTTGGTGGCCACCTGGCTGTGGGTGGCGTTGTAGCCGTCCATGCTGCCCAGCGCGTTGCCCAGGGCAAAGCCACGGACGTCGGTGCTGGGCAGGGTCATGGCCTGGTCCTGGGTGGCTTGCAGGATGAAGCTGGCACCGTCGGCGCTGCTGGCGCGCAGGCCGCTGCCGGCCAGCAAGGTGCTCAAGCCCTGTTCGATATCGTAGCTGCCATGCAGCCCAGGGCTTTGCTTGCCCTGGGTCTGCGCCGGGGTGGCGGCCAGGGTGATGCCGGCCTGGCGGGCGAACTGGTTCAGCGCATCGCCCAGGTTGCCGGCGGCGATGTCATAGCTGCGGTTGGCGGCCTGGGGGGTGTCGACAGCGGCGGCGTGGACCGCCAGGGGCAGGGCGGCCAGGCCCATGGCGGTGGACAGCAGCAGGGAGAGTGCGGGGGTTTTGCCGGTCATGGTGCGGTTCCAAAGGGGCATGAACAGGTTGATTACTGTCCAAGCCGGTTGGCGCGGCAAAACCCGCCAAAAAATTTTCCGCCGCTCACGCCGGTTCCAGCTGCACCCAGAACCGCGTGCGGGTGCGCACCTGTACCGGCAGGGTCTGTGGCAGCAGGGCCAGCAGCGCGTCGGTGTCGGCCAGGCGGAAGACGCCGGACAGGCGCAGGTCGGCGATCCCGCTGGCGCAGCCCAGGTAGCCGTGGCGGTAGCGCCCCACTTCCTCGAGGAACGCCTGCAGGCGCATGTCGCGGGTGACGATCAGGCCGTCGGCCCAGGCACCCATGTCCATGTCCGGGCGGGCGATGAGGCGCAGGCCCTGGTGGTCCAGCTGCCAGCTCTGGCCCGCCTGGGCCCAGGTCAGCGCGCCGCCCTGGGCCGGGTAGATCGCGACCTTGCCGCTGGTCACGCTCAGGCGCGTGCAGGTGTCCTGCTGGCGCACGCTGAAACGCCCTTGCGCGGTTTCGAACAGGCCGTCGCGGTTGCTCACCTGGAACGGGCGCGAGTCGGGCTGGCAGCTGATCATTATTTCGCCATGCCTGAGGCTGACCAGCCGTTGCCGGGCGTTGAAGCGCAGGTCGGCGGCGCTGTGGGTGTTGAGCTGCAGCTGCGAGCCATCGGGCAGGTTGAAGCGGCGTTGCTCGCCGACGCCGGTGGCGAAGTCCGATGACCATTGTTGCCACTGCTCAAGGTCGCGGCCCAACCAGCCGGCGCTGCCCAGCAGCGCCACCACGCCCAGCAGCTTCAGCGCCTGGCGCCGGCCCAGGCGCTGGGCGCTGGCTTCCAGTGCCTGGCCGGCACCTGGCACGGCGCGGTAGTGGCTGGCCACTTCCTGGCTCATGGCCTGGATGCGCTGCCAGGCCAGTTCGTGGCGCTGGTCGGCGGCGCGCCAGTCGGCGCACTGGCGTTGCAGGCGCGGGCTGGCGCGTTCGCTGCCCATGCGCAGCATCCAGTCGATGGCCTGGCGCACCATCTGCGGGTCGGGCGCGGCGCCCGGCTCAGTGTTCATAGCGCAGCACGTAGCAGTGGTAGAGCGCATCAGCCACGTAGCGCTCCACCGAGCGCAGGGAAATGCCCATTTGTACGGCGATGTCCTGGTGGTGCATGCCTTCGCACTGGGACAGCAGGAACGCCTTGCGCACCTTGGGTTTCAGGCCGTCGAGCAGGCGCGCGATGCCTTCCAGCAGCTCCAGCAGCAGCGCGCGGGTTTCCAGGCACGGCACCTGGGCGGCGGGCAGGTGGGCGATGGTTTCCAGGTAGGCGCGATGCAGTTCCTCGCGGCGCCAGTGGTCAATCACCAGGCCCCGGGCGATGGTGCGCAGGAACGCGCGCGGCGCGCTCAGCTCCAGGCGTTCGGTGCGCTGCAGCAGGCGCAGGAAGGTGTCCTGGGCCAGGTCCGCGGCATCGGCGGCGTTGCCCAGCCGGCTGCGTAGCCAGGCGTTGAGCCAGCCGTGATGGTGATGGTAGAGCGAGTGCACGGCATTTTCTTGGGAGGGCATGAGGATGCGCTGCGCGAAACTGCATGAATGATAATTAGTCTTATTTTCATGAAGCTTTGCACATTTTGCAACAACCCGGACGTTGGGCAGCGGTTGTGGGAGCTGGCTTGCCAGCGAGCTGTTGAGGCGCGAAAAACTCGCTGGCAAGCCAGCTCCCACAAAACACAGGTTATTCGAACAGCTTGCGGGCGTTACCCATGGCGTCATCGGCAAAGCCCTGCAGGAACTGCTTGAACCCAGGCAGGGCCTCGGCACCGCCCTTCGCAGGCTCCCCCTGGATGGTCCACAACGCCCGGGACCTGCCCGGGCCATCGGCGAATACCTCCATGGAGGCCCACAGGTTGCCGATGTCCAGGGTGGTGTAGATCAGGCTCCAGGTCATGCGCCGCGCCTGGCTGTCATGGCTGTTGAGTTGCTCGACGACAATGTTCTCGCCATCGGCGAAGTGCTTGATGCGCAACGAGCGCGGCCCTTCGCCGAGCATGTCGATGCGCGCCAGCGCCGGGATGAACTTGTTGAAACCGGCAAAGTTGCCAACCAGCGCCCACACCGCATCGGCGTCGGCGTTAATGACCACTTCAGCGCTGACGGTGCAGCCCTGGGGGTGACGGATCAGGGTATCGGGTACGAGTGCGTTCATGGTGCTTCTCCTTGGGGTGGGGATGACTCAGATGAACTGGATTTCCTTCAGGTACGCGCAACCCTTGCGCAGCAGCGCCGGGGTCTTGCTGGGGTAGCGCTCGCCCATGCGCTGCACGCCGTCGCGGGCGTTGCCGTGGTCGATGCGCGAGATGTCGCCGATGTCTTCTTCGAAGCCGTCGAGGTAGAAGCCCAGCACGCCGAACAGCGCGTTGTCGGCGTCCACCCGGCCCAGCTGCTGTTGCCACTGGGCCACGCTGACCAGCTCGAAGTCGCGCCCCGCCTCGCGGAACGCCGCCACGTAGCTGGCCCAGCTCAATGGTTCGGGGTTGTGCAGGTTGAACACCGCGTGGCGTGCCTGGTAGCGGCTGCTGTGGAAGGCCAGGAAGCGCGCCAGGAAGTCCACCGGCATCAGGTCGAAGTTGAGGCTCAGTGCCGGCACCTGGCCCAGTTGCAGCGAGCCCTTGAGCATCAGCATCAGCCGGTTGCGGTGCGGCTGGCACACCCCGGTGCGACTGTTGAAGGTGATATTGCCGGGGCGGTAGAGGTTGGCCCACACCCCTTGCTCGCGGGCGCGCTGGAGGATGCGTTCGGCCACCCACTTGGACAGGTTGTAGCCGTTGCGGATGTAGATGGGCGGGGTGTCGGCCGGCGGTTCCTCGCGCACGTTGCCGTCGGCGTCGATGACGCTGGAGGCCGACAGGGTGGAGACGAAATTGAAGATTTTCTTGCTGCGCCCTTCGCACAGGCGCAGGCAGTGGAACACCGGTTCGACGTTGCTGGCCGCCAGCGCCTCGTAGTCGAGCACGTGGTTGACCACCGCGGCATTGTGGATAAGTGCGCCGTAGCGCTGGTCGATATCCGCGTACACCGCATCGTTCAAGCCCAGTTTTGGCTGGGTGATGTCGGCGGCGTGCACGCGCACGCGGCTGAGGTCCAGGTGCTGCAGGCGGTTCTCCTCCAGCGCCTGCTGGAAGCGTTCGCTGGCGCTGGCGCCGGGCTGCGCACGCACCAGGCACGCCACCTCGGTGGCGCCCCAGGCCAGCAGCGCCTCGACGATGTGCACGCCGAGGAAACTGTTGGCGCCGGTGACCACCACCTTGTGCACGTCGCCCAGGCGGTCCATGGGCAGGGCGTGGATATCCAGTTCGCGGAAGGCGTCGCTCAAGGCCTGGGGGCTGACCTGGCGCACCTGGTCCTGCACGCCGGCCACCAGTTCGGCCAGGCGCTGCAGGGTCGGTTGTTCGATGAAGCGGTTGATGGAAATGCCCGTGCCGAAGCGCTCGC
Source organism: Pseudomonas imperatae (assembly GCF_057128625.1). Lineage (NCBI taxonomy): Bacteria > Pseudomonadati > Pseudomonadota > Gammaproteobacteria > Pseudomonadales > Pseudomonadaceae > Pseudomonas > Pseudomonas imperatae. The sequence goes on from NZ_JBSKHP010000011.1 coordinate 44,964, forward strand.
GAATCTGCAGCAGCATCTGCGACAGCAGGATGGAATGGCCACCCAGGTTGAAGAAGCTGTCCTGGGTGCAGATCTGCTCGCCAGGCAGTTCCAGCAATTCGCTCCACAACGCCAGCAGCTTCGCCTCGGCGGCGTTGGCGGGCGCTTGCCGTGGCTTGTCGCGGGCCGCGGCCTGGGGTATCGCCAGCAGCGCACGGCGGTCGACCTTGCCGTTCGGGGTGGCTGGCAGCACGGCCAGTTCGCTGTAGTGCAGCGGGCGCATGTAGTCGGCCAGGTGGGCCTGGGCGTGAGCGGTCAGGTGCGCCAGCGCGTCGGCCTGGCGCGGCTGTGCAACGAACGCCAGCAGGCGCTTCTGCGCGTCCACCACCACGGCCACCTGGCCGAACTGGCCGCTGGCGCGCAGGCAGTGCTCGACCTCCTCGGGCTCGACGCGGAAGCCGCGGATCTTCACCTGGTTGTCCCGCCGCCCGGCCAGGGCAATGCCGTCGTCGCACCACTGGCCGATATCGCCGGTGCGGTAGGCGGCCAGCCGCTGGCCATCGGGCAGCGCCAGGCTGACGAAACGCTCCGCGCTCAAGGCCGGGTTGTTCAGGTAGCCCAGGCCGGTGCCGGCGCCCGCGATGTACAACTCGCCGGGGGTGTTGTCGGCGACCGGCTGGCCGTCCTCGTCGAGGATCAGCACCTGCGTGTTGGCGATAGGCTGGCCCAGCAGGCGCGGGTTATCCCCCGGCTGCATGCGGCGGGTGGTCGCCAGGATCGTGGTTTCCGTGGGGCCGTAGATATTGTGCAGTTGGCAGCGGCCGGCGAAGTTGGCCAGCACCGCCGGCTCGCACACGTCGCCGCCGGTGACCAGGTGCTGCAACGCCAGCGGCCGGTCGGCGGGCAGGATGCTCAGCAGCGCGGGCGGCAGGAACGCGTGGCTGACCTCCAGGCCATTGATGAGCGCCACCAGTTGCTCGGGGTCGCGGCGCTGGTCTTCGCTGGGCAGCACCAGGGTTGCCCCGGCGATGAAGGTGGGCAGGATGTCGAGCAGCGAGGCGTCGAAGCCGATGGTGGAAAACTGCAGCACCCGGCTGTGGCTGCCCAGCGCTACATGTTGGCGGTACCAGGCCTGGAAGTGGTTAAGGTTGGCGTGGCTGAGCAGCACGCCCTTGGGCTGCCCGGTGGTGCCGGAGGTGTAAATGGCCACCGCGGGCGCCTCGCTGCCCGGCGTTTGATCGAGCAACAAAGTGCGCGTGGCCGCTGGCAGTCCCTCAACCCCCAGGTAGGCCATGCCTTGCGCTTGAAACGGAGCGCTGCCGCTGTGCAGCAACAGGGCGGCGCCGGCGTTTTCGGCGATCGCCTGCAGCCGCCGGGGCGGGTGGCTGGGGTCCATGGGCAGGAACACGGCGCCGCTACCAAGCACCGCCAGCAGCGCGGCATACAGTGCCGGCGACTTGCCCAGGCACACGCCGATCACTGGGGGCTGGGCGCGGTCCAGCCAGGGTTGCAGGGCACTGCGTATCGCCAACGCCTGGGCATGCAGTTGCCCGTAGCTCAGGCTGCCATCGCTCCACAGCAACGCTGGCTGGCGCGCATGGCGTAGCAGGCTGGCCTGTAGCTGTTCCACCAGTGCCGGCTGCGCGCTGTCCAGCCATTGCGGTTGTCGGGTCTGGTTGAAGGCGTGTTGGTAGGCCAGCACTTCAAGGGCCTGCAACCCCTGCTGGCCGGCCAGCCCCGCGGCGTCGCAGGCCGGCCAGCGGGCAAAGTGCTGTGGGTCGCGGGACAGGCGGCTGACCTCCAGGGTTAGCCGCTCCACCAGGCTGTCGATGACCTGCGCGCCGAGCATGGCACCGTTGCCGCTGGGCGGCGTTGCCAGTGCCTGGCAGATGATCAGCCGCTGGGCCTGGGCGCTGCCCGCCCAGCACTGCCACTGCACGCTGGGCAGTGGCGCTACACCGTTGGCGAGGCTGACGCGCAGGCCCAGGTACAGGCAGCGGGCGTCAGCGGGCACGGGGGCGCTGCCGTCCTCGATCAGCAGGTCGGCGGGGCCGCCGGCTTCGTCCACCTGGTGCCCGTACTCGCGCAAGGCGGCGCCCAAGGCCCGCAAGGCCCGGCTGGAACCGCACAAGATGATCTGCAGACGTCTCATGATCTTCTCCTTGAATCAGCTCAGGTAAGCGGCCAGGGCATCGCGCACGCAGGGGCTGTCGAGCATCGAGCTGCCCTGGAAAAACCGCAGGATGTTGGCCAGCAACGGGTGCTGGTGGTTGATCGGGTAGGCCAGGGCCTGCACCTCCTCGGCCAGGGCCCGACGCACGCCGGCATCGGCGTGCAGGTGCTCGATCAGGCTGAGGTCGAAGGCCTTCTGGATATCGTTGGTCAGGTAGCGCTCGATGAAGGTCGGCAGCATCTGCGCCAGGTGCGCCTGGTCGGCGGCGGGCGCCGCTTGCCAGTAGATGCGCACCAGGCGGGTCCAGAACGTCGAGTGCCGGCCTTCGTCCAGCAGGTGGTCAGCCATCAGCCCCTTGATCGAGTCTTTCACCGTGGCGTCGCGGGCGAACGCGGCCACGTCGTTGGTCAGGGTGTTTTCAGCGATCGCCACGCAGATCAGCTCGCCGGCCTGGCGCAGCCCTTCGGGCAGTTGCGCCAGTGCCGCCGGGATGGCCCGGCTCAGTTCGATTTCACTGGGCAGGCCGATGGGCTCTATGCCTGTCAGCTCGATGGTCTGCTGCATGAAATCCATGGCCACCAGGGCGTGGTAGTCCTCGTCCACCACCACGGTCATGGCGTCGTAACGGCAGGCAAAGGGCAGCGCCATGGCGAACCGGCCGCGAGCGATGGCGCCGGCGGTGTGGTTGACGATCTCGGTCTCGAAAATCACCACGTCGTGGATGAATTTGTACAAGCTCTGCACCAGGGCGAAGTCGCGCAACTGCGGGCACTCGCGCTCAAAGGTGGCGCTGAGCACCAGCGGCTGGCGGCTGACCGGGTAGATCAGCCGCTGGTCGTCCTCCACCCGCCGTCGCGGCCGGGTGCGGATGGTCGCCCGGCTCTCCCAGGCGTCGGCGAACGAGCGGTAGTCGGCGGCGTTCATGCGCTCACCCCGGCGCGGGCGTGCAGGGTCGCCCGCAGCCCGTTCCACAACGCCATGCGGCTTTCGATGGCCGCCAGCGCCGCCTCGTGCACTTCCTGTTGGCGCTGCGGGTCATCGTCTACCAGGCGGTCCAGCAGCGACTGCGCAGCCGGGCCGTGGTCGTCCGAGTCGACTTCGATGTGCCGCTGCAGGTAGTAGTGCAGGGTGGGTGCCTGCTCTCGAGGTATTTGCCAGTCGTCCAGCAGCTGCTGGAACATCTGCGGAATGACGCTCTCGCGGCCATGCAGGAACGCCGCCGCGACCATGTGGGCCGGCGCGTGCAGGGCGGTGTCCAGGGTGTTGCAGACAAAGCGTACCGCCGCCGGGGCGGCGTTGACGCTGTGCAGGGCGGTCAGGTAGTTGACGCCTTCGGCCTGCAGCTGCACGAAGCGCTCGATAGGCCCGGTATCGGCACCAATCTCGCGCATGGCGTCCAGGTACAGTTCGAAGTGGCTGTAGTGGCCTTCGAGTAGGTGGTCGTCGGTTTCTTCCCCCAGCACGATCTCGTTGATCAGCCTGGCGGCCTTGGGGTCTCGAGGTGGCAGCCAGGGCAGGCTGACGCAGGTCAGTTCACGTTGCAGGCGCTTGGTCAGGGACATGAAATCCCATACCGCAAATACATGGGTTTCCATGAAACGCTGCAATATGGGCAACGAGTTGATCTCGGCAAAGATCGGATGGGCACCCAGTTCGTTTTTCTTTTGTTCAAGCACAACGTTTTGAAAGGTCATGGCACTTCCTCACTGTTTCGAACAGGTCGTCAACGGAATTAACTTTGTCTGCGGCAGTCAACTCGAAAGCGGCTGAATATCTCCTTTGTTTTCGTGGGTAAATGTAAAATATTGTTATTGGCTAAATGGGTGCTGTTGAATGCTGCCCTTCAGTCCTTTCAACGCTAGACCATGAAGTTGTTTTTGTTCAAATAAAATCGTTAAAAAACAACTGGTTATGATTTTAAAAACAATAGGGTTGCGCTAAAACCGGCGTCGCCAGTTTTAGAGGCGCAAGCGCTCCCCTTTCAACGTTTTACGGTCAAAATCAATAACAGCGAGTGAATGCATCACTCGGAGCACTCTAAGTTTTGAGATGGGGGGATTTATTTAGTCGAGGGACAAGCCCGGCGCGCGTTGCTCCTGCATGGGTGACTGTCGGCGGCCCATAGTTTGTATGGGCTGGTCACGGCCCTGGGGCCAAGGCAAAGAGTGGCGTTAAATGGTCAGATTGCCATCAGGGGGCGATTACAGGAGGTAAGCAAGCGGAGAGTCAGGCGCTGAGCAGGCCCAGATGGGTATTGATGATATGTAGCAGACGCTGGCGCTGGCTGTGTACGAAGAAATGGTCGCCCGGCAGCTCGATCAGCTCGAATTCGCGCGCGGTAAAACCTTGCCACGGCAGCATGTTGGCCATGGGTTCCAATGGGTCTTCACTGCCGTACAGGGCCGTCAGTGGCACTTGCAGCGAATGCCCGACCGTGTCCGACCAGGATTCAGCCAGTTGCAGGTCGCGGCGCAGCATGGGTTCGACCTGGGCGACAAAGTGAGGGTCGGACGATTGTTGGGAGGTAATGGCGTTCAGGGCTTCGAGGGCCTGGAATAATTGCCGGCCAGGCAATTGATGCAGCAACGGAGTGCGTGGGGAAGTATCGGGGCTGCGGCAGGCGGCGATGAACAGGTGGCGGGTCTGGCGAGGGAAGGCGCGGATGGCCCGCTTGGCGATTTCGTAGGCGATGCTGCCGCCCAGGCAATGGCCGAACATGGCGTGGGGCTCGGCCAGCAGCGGCTTGAGCTGGGCGAAGGTCTGTTCAAGCAACCGCGGCCAGTCTTCCAGGGCCGGTTCGTCGGCCCGTGCGCCGTGGCCGGGCAGGCAAACCGTGACCAGCTCGATGTGGTCTTCGAGGTCCTCGGCCAACTGCAACAGCTGCGCCGGGTCGGCGCCCGCGCATGAGAAGCAGATCAGGCGCATCAGCGTGGGCTGCCCGGAATTGGCGACCATCAACCATGGGTTGTTTTGAACGTGCACGGCCTTTCCCCCACCCGGGCCGTGCCGGGCATGTCTTACCGGGGCCGCGCCGCCTCCCTGGGCGCGGCGCCCGTTCAATCCGGCTGGCGAGTGTCGAGATAATGCCGGATGGTTGCGGATGCGTTGTTCAGGTGCCGTTGCAGCACGGTGATCGCACGTTCGACGTCGCGGTCCTGCACGGCATCCACCAGTTCAATGTGATCATCCTGGGTGGGTTTGCCCAAACCCATGGACGACAGGTGGAAGCGCAGGAAACGTTCTTCCTCGTTCAGCTCCTGCTCAATCAGCCGCAGCAGCTTGCGGTTGCTGGAGCCGGCATACAAGGAGAGGTGAAACAGGCGGTTCAGGCGGCCCAGCTCGCTGAGGTTGGTCTCAGTGTCGAGCTGATCGATGTAATGGCGCGCTTCGGCGATGTGCGCTTCGGTCAGGTTGGGCACCGACTGGCGCAGTGCCTCGGTTTCCAGCAGCAGGCGCAGGTTGTAGGTGTCCACGGCGTCTTCGCCGATCAGTGGCGCCACCACTGCACCCTTGTGCATGACCACCTTGAGCAGTGACTGCGCTTCCAGCTGGCGCAAGGCTTCACGCACCGGCATGCGGCTGACGCCGAACAGCGTGGCCAGCTCCTGTTGGCGTACTGCCATGCCCGCGGGTAGTCGGCCGTCCAATATGGCGCTGCGCAGCTTCTCCTCGATAACTGACCGAGCCAGGTGGGCTGGAACCTGCTCGGTGCCCAGAATGGAGCTCAACGACTTTTTGGCTGTCACGATCGGGCTACCTGCATAAATGTAACGCAATGTGTAAAGGATCCAATAGAAGCTAGTGGGCCCCGGTGTTGCTGTCAAACGAGTGGCCAGATGGTTTTTTTGTACGGTCTGATTCGTACAGGCTGAAAACGTACCGTCACGTTCTAGTTTGTTATCGTGACGGAGTTTTCTCGACTTTGAAAGGTGGCGAATCGCCCAGTGTGTTGCCTGCTTAGACAGCCCGATAATTCGCCGATATGGCGTCTAAAAACCTTGTTTGGCGGGCAAAATCGTTAAAAAATGATTTTGTAGTGGTGCCGTGCGGCGATAGCGGTACACTGCTGCGTACCCTATTGATGATTTTTCCGAGGCGCGTACATGAAGTTTCGCTTTCTGCTCTGGGCCATGGGCATGTTGATGGCCCGGGCCAGCCGCACCAACCCCGCTTTCAGCCAGCAGCTCAAGGACCGCGACTTGGTGTTCCAGCTGCAGACCCTGGACGGCAAGGTGGCCCGGCATTTCATCGTCAAGGACATGCGCGTGACCAGCAAGGGCGGCACCGTGGCCGACCCGGCGTTCGCCATCGCCTTCAAGGACGCCGCCTTCGGCTATGAGACCCTGCAGGCCAAGAACAAGCAGCTGGCGTTCATGCAGGGTATCCAGGACAAGACCATCCAGATCAAGGGCAACCCGGCGCTGGTGATCTGGTTCCAGGGCATCATGAAATACCTGAAACCGAAGAAGAAATAAGCCCGGGGGAGCCGGCAAGCCGGCTCCCCCGCGGTCAGTGGTGGTTGAACTGCGAAGCCAGTTCGCGCAGCAGTACCTCGGCGTCCAGCACCTTGCTGACCACTTCCTCGGCCTTTTCGCGGCTCAGCCCCAGGCGCTCCAGCAGCTCGTCGGGAATGCCTTCGTCGGCGCCCGAGCCGATGCCGCGGCTGCGCAGCAGGCGCACTGCCAGGCACACCAGGTTCGGGTACTGGGCGTAATCACCGTCGTAGCTGGGGTCGTGCTGGAAGCGCAGGGCGCTGGCCAGTTCCTCGGGCATGTCCCAGAAGCGCATCAGCCAGGCGCCGATCTGCTCGCGGGTGATGCCCAGCAGGTGCTGTTCCACGTAGCTGTGGCACAGGTGCGGGTTGACCTCCAGGTGGCGGCAGATCAGCGAGAAGTGCGGCGGGAACACGTGGGCCAGCAGCAGGTAGCCGAAGTTGTGCAGCAGGCCGGCCAGGTAGGTCAGCCCGGTTTCGGGGCGCTGCGCCCGCGGGATGGCGCGGGTCAGGCCTTCGATCACCGCAGCGGTGTAGATCGACTGCTGCCAGTATGGCGTAGCGTGTTGCGGCTGGTCCTTGGGCAGGCTCAGGGTCTTGCCCAGGGCCAGGCCCAGCGCCAGGTTGATCACCAGGTCGAAGCCCAGCACGCGCACGATGGCGTCTTCCACCGAGCGGATCTTGCCCGGCGACGCGTAGTACGGCGAAGCCGCCCAGCTGACCACTTGCGCGGCCAGGGCCGGGTCGGTCTCCACTACGCCGGTGATGTCGTCGATGGTGGCGTTGGGGTCCACGCGCAGCTTGATGATTTTCTGCGCGGTTTCCGCCAGCGGCGGGATCTCGATGGTGGCTTCCAGGCGTTGCTGGATGCGCCGCGCGGTAAACGCCTGCACCGCCTGGGTGATTTCCTGGCGGTCGTCGTGGGGGCGGTCGAGGTTGGGGCGGATGCTGCCCAGCGGCTCGCCGAAGTTGCCGGCGCTGGCCTTGTTGAGCATCTTGCGGAAATCGTCGCGCGTGATTTCCAGCAGCAGGCCCGGCTGGCCTGAATTGATCAGCAGGTCGCTGGCGTCCAGCAGCCGTTCGTCGTACAAGCAAGGCGAGCTGGTGAGTGCCGGCAGGCCGGGCAGCTGCTTGAGGTCGTGCTTGGCCAGCATCTTGTCCAGGCGATCAAGCGGCACGGCGGTGAGCCGGCGCCCGGTCAACTCGGCCAGACGGTTCAGGTCCAGCAGCTGGTTCTGCGGGAACAGCACCATGAGCGCGCCAACGGCATCGTTGAGCAGCACTGCCTGGACCTTGCGCGCAGGGTCCAGCTGCGGGTGGTCGAGCACCTCGCGATAGCTGATGACCAGCTTTCCCAGCATATCGTGAATGACAGACGGGGTGTGGGGGGTTGCGGTGTCCAGGGCAACTTCAGTCATGGTCTGTATCCATATTCCTACATGGCCGACAGTATACCCAGCTTGCAGGCGCTGCTGGATCCATCGTGCCAAGTCTTTTTTGAGCGTTACGTCGCAACCGCGGCGAAATAGCCGCGGTGGACGCGTTCCTAAACCTGTCCGTATTGCTGGCCGTGCCTCAGCCAGCGTTCCAGTAGCGGGTCGACGTGCGCAGGCCATTGCGCAAGCAAGGTCTGGGCCGCATCCCGTACGGCTGGCAGCAGGTCGGCATCACGCATCAGGTCCGCCACCTTGAACTGTAGCAAACCGGTCTGGCGGGTACCGAGCATCTCGCCGGGCCCGCGCAGCTGCAGGTCTTTCTCGGCGATGACGAAGCCATCGTTTGTTTCGCGCATGATACCCAGGCGCTCGCGGCCGATCTGCGACAGGGGCGGGTGATACAGCAGCACGCAGTGACTGACTGCGCTGCCACGGCCTACCCGGCCGCGCAGCTGGTGCAATTGCGCCAGGCCCAGACGCTCGGGGTTCTCGATGATCATCAGGCTGGAGTTAGGCACGTCCACGCCGACCTCGATCACCGTGGTAGCCACCAGCAATTGCAGCTCGCCGGCCTTGAACTGCGCCATGATCTCGGCTTTTTCCGCCGGTTTCATGCGCCCGTGGATCAGCCCCACGCGCAATTCGCCCAGGGCGCTGGTCAGTTCTTCGAAAGTAGTTTCGGCCGCCTGGCAGGTCAGCTCCTCGGACTCTTCGATCAGGGTGCACACCCAATACGCCTGGCGGCCTTCGGCGCAGGCAGCGCGTACCCGTTCGACCACTTCCAGGCGCCGGCTGTCGGCCACCAGCACGGTGTTCACCGGGGTGCGGCCGGGTGGCAGTTCGTCGAGCACCGAGGTGTCCAGGTCGGCATAGGCGCTCATGGCCAGGGTGCGCGGGATGGGCGTGGCGGTCATGATCAGCTGGTGCGGGCACATGCGCCCGCCCACGCCCTTCTGGCGCAGGGCCAGGCGCTGCTGCACGCCAAAGCGGTGCTGTTCGTCGATGATCACCAGCGCCAGGTTGGCAAACTTCACCTCGTCCTGGAACAGCGCGTGGGTGCCGACCACCATGGGCGCACCGGCCGCGATCTGTTCCAGGGCGGCGACCCGCGCCTTGCCCTTGAGCTTGCCGGCTAGCCAGGCCACTTCGATGCCCAGCGGTTCGAGCCAGCGCTTGAAGGTGATGAAATGCTGTTCGGCAAGGATTTCCGTGGGGGCCATCAGCGCCACCTGGTAACCGGCTTCCAGCGCCTGCAAGGCGGCCAGCGCCGCGACCACGGTCTTGCCCGCGCCCACGTCACCCTGCACCAGGCGCAGCATGGGCTCGCGCTGGCTGAGGTCGTAGGCGATTTCCTTGCCCACCCGTTGCTGCGCGCCGGTAGGGGCGAAGCCCAGGTTGGCCAGGTACTGCTTGGGCAGCCGCTTGGCCACGGGCAGCGCGGGCGCGCGCAGGGCCCGCAGGCTGTCACGCAGGCGTGCCTGGGACAGCTGGTGGGTCAGCAGTTCCTCGAAGGCCAGGCGGTGCTGGGCCCAATGGTGCCCCACGGCCAGCTCTTCCAGGTCGGCATCGGGCGGCGGGTGGTGCAGGTAGCGGATGGCCTCGTCCAGCGGCGCCAGTTGGTGCTCGCGGGCAAGCTCGGCGGGCAGCCAGTCGGGCAGGCTGCGCGGGCCGAGCATGGCCAGGGCCTGTTGCGACAGCTGCCGCAGCCGGGCCTGGGTCAGGCCTTCGGTGGTGGGGTAGATGGGCGTCAGCGTCTGTTCCACCGGCGCCGGCTCGTCGCCGGTAAGGGCGCGGTATTCGGGGTGGTAGATCTCCAGCCCCGAGGCACCAGGCCTGGCTTCGCCGTAGCAGCGCAGGTGGGTGCCGCGCTTCAGGGCTTCTTTCTGCGCGTTGCTGAAATGGTAGAAGCGCAGGCTCAGCGAACCGGTGCCGTCACCCAGGCGCACCAGCAGGCTGCGGCGCTTGCCCATGGCCACGTCGGCGCCGCTGACCACGCCTTCGATCACTGCGTCCTGGCCCGGGCGCAGGGCCCCGATGGGGACTACGCGGGTGCGGTCCTGATAGCGCAGGGGCAGGTGGAACAGCACGTCCTGAAGATTTTCCAGGCCCACCTTGGTGAGCTTTTCGGCCATGGCCTCGCCAATGCCCTTGAGGGCGGTGACCGCTACCTTGGACAGCTCGGTCATGTGGCGACTTTGCTCAACGGCGTCGGCTTGGCCACGGAGCACAGGCGGATGGAGTCAGCGAGGATCTCGATGGCCTTGGGCCGCGGGAAGCTGGCGCGCCAGGCGATGGCCACGGTGCGGAACGGCGACGGCGGGGTGAGCGGGCGCACGTCGATCACGCCGGGGGCGTAGTGGTGGCTGTGCACCGCCGACAACGGCAGGATCGACACGCCCAGGCCGGACGCGACCATGTGGCGGATGGTTTCCAGCGAGCTGGATTCCACCGTGGTGTGCTTGGCGCCTTCGGTGCCCTTCACCAGGGTCGGGCAGGCTTCGAGCACCTGGTCGCGGAAGCAGTGGCCTTCGCCCAGCAACAGCAGGCTCTTGTCGTTGAGCAGCGACGAGTCGATGGTCTCTTTCTGCGTCCACGGGTGGCCAGCGGGCATCAGCACGTAGAACGGCTCGTCGTACAGCGGCAGCGTCAGCACATCGGCCTCGTTGAACGGCAGGGCGATGATCACTGCGTCCAGTTCGCCATTGCGCAGCTTGTCGCGCAGGATGTGGGTGAAGTTTTCCTCGATGTACAACGGCATCTGCGGGGCGACCCGGTGCAGTTGCGGGATGAGGTGCGGGAACAGGTACGGGCCGACGGTGTAGATGGCACCGACCTTCAGGGGCGCGGTCAGCTGGTTCTTGCCGGCCTGGGCCAGCTCGCGGATGCCCTGGGCCTGTTCAAGGACCTTCTGGGCCTGGGCGACGATGCCCTCGCCAACCGGGGTCAGGCGCACGGCGCTCTTGCTGCGCTCGAAAATAAGCACACCCAGTTCATCTTCGAGTTTCTTGACCCCCACCGACAAGGTCGGCTGGCTGACATGGCAACGCTCGGCGGCGTGGCCAAAGTGCTGCTCCTGGGCGAGGGTGACGATGTAGCGCAATTCTGTGAGAGTCATAACGTGCGTCCATGAAGTTGCGGGCCCAGCATAGCGGCTGCAATCGATAGACGCACGTTATCAAGGTTGCATCTGTATGTCAGAAACAGATATTCATCTTTTGTCCAGCGAGTAGACGAACGGCGCAACCACTTCCAGGCTGCCGTTGTTCAGCAGCTCCTTGGGCGGCGGCGGCAACGGCTGTGCCCGACGGATCATGTCCAGGGTCGCGCGGTCCAGCGCTGCGCTGCCCGAACCACCGGCCAGCTCGTACGACAGCACCTTGCCCTCGGCGTCCACCACGAAGCGCAGGCGGTTCACGCCCTGCATGCCACGGCGGCGAGCGTCCTCGGGGTACTTCTTGTACTTGGCCAGGTGGCGCAACAGGTCACCCTGCCAGTTGGGCAGCGCGTTGCTGTTGGACGGCATCTGCGGCTGGGCCACGGGGGCCTTGGGCGCAGAGTCCTTCGCCGGGGCGGTGTCGACGACCTTCTCCGAAGGTGGCGTTTCCTGCGGCGGTTCCGGCTTCTTCTCAGGCTTGGGCGGCTGTGGCTTGGGCTTGGGTTTTGGCTTTTCCTGCTTGGGAATCGCGATCGTCGGCTTGGGCGCCTCGGCCAGCTTGGGCAGTGGCAGTTCCTCTACCGGGGTTGGCGGCGTGGGCGGCGTGATCACCTTGGGCGGTGGTGGCGGCGCCACTTCCGGCACTGGCGCCATTTCCACCATCATTGCCATGGGCGGCAACTCCGGTGGTGGCGCGGCGTGCCAGTTCAGCGCCAGGGCGATGGCCAGGGCATGCACCCCCAGCACCACCGCCAGGCTACCGCCGTAACGCGTCAGCTTATGGCGCGTCGTGATCATTTCTTCCCTACCGTCTCAAGGCCTACCAGGCCAACCTTCAGGTAGCCGGCGCCGCGCAGGGCGTTCATCACGTCCATCAGGTCGCCGTAGTCGACGCTCTTGTCAGCCTGGAAGAAGATCGTGGTGTCCTTCTTGCCCTTGGTCTTGGCATCGAGCACCGGGCCCAGTTGGGCGCGGTCGATCTTGTCGTCGCCCAGGTACAGGCTCTGGTCGGCCTTGACGCTGAGGAACAGTGGCTTTTCCGGTCGCGGTGCCGGCTTCGCCGTGGAGGCGGGCAGGTCTACCTTGATGTCAACGGTGGCCAGGGGGGCTGCGACCATGAAGATGATCAGCAGCACCAGCATCACGTCAATGAAGGGCGTGACGTTGATTTCGTGGTTCTCGGCGAGGTCGTCGCCACCTTCGTTCAGGTGCAGACCCATGGATTAACCCACCTTCACCATGTGTGGCGAAGCGCTGCGCTCGCCTGGCTGGTGGTCCAGGTCACGGCTGACCAGCAGCAGTACCTGGGCGGATGCGTCGGAAACCTGGGCCTTGTAGCCGGCGATGGAGCGGGCGAAGACGTTGTAGATCACTACCGCTGGAATAGCGGCAACCAGGCCCAGGGCGGTGGCCAGCAGGGCTTCGGCGATGCCGGGGGCAACCACGGCCAGGTTGGTGGTCTGGGTCTTGGCGATGCCGATGAAGCTGTTCATGATGCCCCACACGGTGCCGAACAGGCCGACGAACGGCGCGGTGGAACCGATGGTGGCCAGCACGCCGGTGCCGTTGCTCATGTTGCGGCCGCAGGCGGCAACCAGGCGCTCCAGGCGGAAGCTCACGCGCTCCTTGATGCCTTCCTTTTCACGGGCGTTGGCCGACAGGTGCATCTCTTCCAGGGCGTCGTGCACCAGCAGGTGGGCCAGGGTGCCGGACTTGCTGGCGGTTTCGCTGGCAGCGGCAAGCGTGGTGGCCTTCTTCAGCTGGGCGATCTCGCCACGCAGGCGGCGCTTGGCGCCCAGCAGCTCGAAGCCTTTGGCGATCCAGATGGTCCAGGTGATGATGGAGGCGATGGCCAGGCCGATCATCACGATCTTCACGATGATGTCAGCGTTCTGGAACATGCCCCACGGCGACAGGTCGTGGCCCAGGCCGAAGCCGGTTTCAACGACAGGCTCGGCTGCGGCGTCGTCGGCAGGCTGTGCGTCAGTGGCGGCTGGCAGGGCAGTGGTGTCCGCAGCGGCAGGCGCTGGCGCGGCAACGGCGGCGGCCGGCGCGGCCTGGTGGGCCTGGGCAGCCGGTTCGTCGGCGAAGGCCGCCGGGGTCAGGGCCAGGCCGATCATCAGGGCGGCAATACCGCGCCAAGGGCGTGTACGAGAGGGCGAAACGCTAGGGCGATTAGGAGTCATGCTGGCCGGACCTTAGAGGAGTAAGGAGTGGATGTCCTTCCAGGCCTCGAGAGCGGGCCGAGAACAAAATGGGCCGTTATTATTGCAAGTAATTCTTGTTAACAAAAGCGATACGCTGGATTTTTTTCCTGCAATTTGTCGCTATTGTGGTATCCAGAGCAGTGTGCAGCGTTGATTCAGGAGTAAGGAAATGCCCGTGCCAAGCGTTTTGATCATTGGATGTGGCGATGTCGGCGGCCGCCTGGCCAGGCAGTTGCTCGCGCTCAATTGGCAGGTCCACGGGATGCGCCGGCAGGTGGCCAGGCTGCCCCAGGGCGTGCTGCCGGTGGCCGGCGACCTGGCCGTGGAGCAATGCCCGGCGGGCTGGCCCCAGGGGCCCATCGACTACGTGGTGTACTGCGTGGCGGCCAGCCAGCATGACGAGGCCGGGTATCAGGCGGCTTACGTCGACGGGCTGACCCGGGTGGTGGCTTGGCTCAAGGACAACCGCCAGGCGCCCCAGCGGCTGGTATTCGTGTCCAGCAGCAGCGTGTATGCGCAATCGGGTGGAGAGTGGATCGACGAATATTCACCCACCGAGCCCACAGGGTATTCCGGTCGCTTGATGCTGCAAGCCGAGCAGGTGGCCCGGGTCAGCGGCTGGCCGGCCACTATCGTGCGCCTGACCGGCATTTACGGCCCCGGCCGCGAGCGGCTGCTGGAGCAGGTACGCCAAGGCTATCGGGTAGCCCACGAGCCTGCGCTGTTCGGCAACCGCATCCACAGCGACGATGCCGCCGGGCTGTTGGCGTTTCTGTTGCAGCAGGATGTGCAGGGCGAACCGGTAGCCAGTTGCTACCTGGGCGTGGACGACAAGCCGGCGCCGTTGGCCGAGGTGGTGGAGTGGTTGCGGGCGCGCCTGGGCGTGCAGGGTTGGGCGGAGGAGGCCAGCGTGCGCCGCAACGGCAACAAGCGCTGCAGCAATGCCCGGGCCCGGGCGTTGGGGTGGGTGCCGCAGTACCCCAGCTACCGCGAGGGGTACGAAGCCATCCTCTCCACTCCCCTGTAGCAGCGGCCCTTAGGCCGCGTCATGGGCGCCGCGGTTAGGCAGGCTCACCGCGGGACGCCGCCTGCGGCAGCTGCTACGGGAAGGGGGTTATTGCTTCTTTAGCAGCCAGCGGCGGGCGCCGGCCTTGAAGCTGGGCATCTCGTCGGCCTGGGCCTGGTTGACCACCTCGAAGATTTCCAGCTGCTTGCCGTCACGCTTGAAGATGTACGGCGCGCCTTGCTTGTTCAGCTCGATCCACATGCTGTCGGCATCGCCGGTCATGGTCGCGCAGTCGCCCGCCAGGCACAGGGCATAGCGGTCGGCGTTGGGGAAGCCGGCCAGTTGGCCGTTGGCCATGAAATGCACCACGCCGCCTTCGCCGGCGCCTTCGACGATCTTCCATTCGCCACCCAGGTAGGCGGCATACAGCGCCTGCTCGAAGCTGCTGCCCAGTGGGGCGCCAGGGTCGACGCTGGTCTTGGGCTTGACGAACACCTGCTTGGGGCCCGACTGGCTGGCCGCCAGGATCAGCTCGTCGTCATCGGTAGTCAGTTGCAGCTGCTGGTGGCCCTGGAAATCGGCCGCCCATTTGCCTTTGCCCAACGGCTGCAGGTTGCCCTGGGCGCGTTCGAAGCCGTTGCTGAAGCTGACCTGGCCAGCCTTGCTGTTGAGCTGCCATTCCAGCACCGGGCCGTTGGCGCCCAGGGCGTCGCGCAGGCCTTGGCCCTTGGCGGCGGTATCGATGGCTTTCTGGTTGATCCAGACCCCGCTGGGGTCGACATTGCTGTGACTGGCGCAGCCGCTCAGTAGCGCGGCCAGCAACGGCAGGACAAGCGCGTGGCGCATGTAGGGAATCCTTCCGGGGAGGGGAAAGGCGAAGCGCCTGGCGCTTCGCCGTACTCGGTTTACTCGACGACCAGGATGGCGTCCATTTCAACCTGTGCACCGCGTGGCAGTGCGGCCACGCCGATGGCGGCGCGGGCTGGGTATGGCTGCTCGAAGTAGCGGCCCATTACCTCGTTGACCTTGGCGAAGTGGCTCAGGTCGGTCAGGAAGATGTTCAGCTTGACGATGTCCTTGAACGAACCGCCGGCTGCTTCGGCCACGGCCTTCAGGTTTTCGAAGACCTGTACGGTCTGGGCTTCGAAACCTTCCACCAGTTCCATGGTTTTCGGGTCCAGCGGGATCTGCCCGGACATGTAGACGGTGTTGCCCGCCTTGATGGCCTGGGAGTAGGTGCCGATGGCGGCCGGGGCCTTGTCGCTGGTGATAACGGTCTTGGTCATTGATGACTCCTTGGCAGGGGGAAGGCCGCGTTACGCACGCATCCGCGTGATACGGATGACGCCGGTCAGCGCCCGCAGTTTCTTGATCACGCGAGCCAGGTGCACGCGGTCGTGCACGCTGACGACCAACTGGACCACGCTGATGCGACCATCGCGCTCGTCCATGCTGATCTTCTCGATATTGCCATCGGCGGCGTTGACGCTGCTGGCCAGCAGGGCAATCAGGCCGCGCTGGTGCTCGAGCTCCACGCGCAGCTCGACATTGAATTCGCCCGTGACGTCCTTGGCCCAGGAAAGCTGGATGCACTTTTCCGGGTTGTGGCGGATTTCACTGATATTGCGGCAGTTTTCCAGGTGCACGACCATGCCCTTGCCCGCCGACAGGTGGCCGACGATAGGGTCGCCCGGGATCGGCGTGCAGCACTTGGCGTAGCTGAGCACCAGGCCTTCGGTGCCGCGGATGGCCAGCGGGCCTTCCGGGCTGGGCAATTGCTCGCCTTCGCTGGCCAGCAGGCGGCGCGCCACCACGTAGGCCATGCGGTTGCCCAAACCGATGTCCTCGAGCAGGTCTTCGATCTGCTCCAGGCGGTATTCGGCCAGCATGGCGTGCACACGTTCAGCGGGAATGTTTTCCAGGGCGCTGTCGAAGCCGTTGAGCACCTTGTTCAGCAGGCGCTCGCCCAGGCTGATGGACTCGGAGCGGCGCTGCAGCTTCAGCGCGTGGCGAATGTGCGTGCGCGCCTTGCCGGTAACCACGAAATTGAGCCAGGCCGGGTTCGGCCGTGCGCCCGGCGCGCTGACGATTTCCACCGTGGAGCCGCTTTGCAGCGGTTCGGACAGCGGCGCCAGGCGGCGGTTGATGCGGCAGGCGATGCAGCTGTTGCCCACGTCGGTGTGCACCGCGTAGGCGAAGTCGACGGCCGTGGAGCCTTTCGGCAGCTCCATGATGCGACCCTTGGGCGTGAACACGTAGACCTCGTCCGGGAACAGGTCGATTTTCACGCTTTCGATGAATTCCAGGGAGTTGCCGGCACGTTGCTGCATTTCCAGCACGCCCTTGACCCACTGGCGGGCCCGGGCATGGGTACCCTTGGGCTGTTCGTCGTCGCTGGACTTGTACAACCAATGGGCGGCGATGCCGTTGTTGGCCATCTCTTCCATTTCACGGGTACGGATCTGGATCTCGATCGGTACGCCGTGCATGCCGAACAGCGTGGTGTGCAGCGACTGGTAGCCGTTGGCCTTGGGGATCGCGATGTAATCCTTGAAGCGCCCAGGCAGCGGTTTGTACAAATTATGCACGGCGCCGAGCACGCGGTAGCAGGTGTCGACCTTGTCCACCACGATGCGGAAGGCGTACACGTCCATGATCTCGTTGAAGGCGCGGCGCTTGCCGCGCATCTTCTTGTAGATGCCATAGATGTGCTTCTGGCGGCCGCTGACGTCGCCCTCGATACCGTCCACGGCCAGGCAATGGCTCAGGGACTGCTCGATCTTCTGGACGATTTCCTTGCGGTTGCCGCGGGCGCGCTTCACCGCCTGGTAGATGCGCGCGGAGCGCATGGGGTACATGGCCTTGAAGCCCAGGTCCTCGAATTCCACGCGCACGTTGTGCATGCCTAGCCGGTTGGCGATGGGGGCGTAGATTTCCAGGGTTTCCTTGGCGATGCGCCGGCGTTTTTCGCCGGACAGCACTTCCAGGGTACGCATGTTGTGCAGGCGGTCGGCCAGCTTGACCAGGATCACGCGAATGTCGCGTGCCATGGCCATGGCCATTTTCTGGAAGTTTTCGGCCTGGGCCTCGGCCTTGGTCTCGAAGTTCATCTGGGTCAGCTTGCTGACCCCATCCACCAGTTCCGCCACGGTCTCGCCAAACTGCGAGCTGAGGGCTTCCTTGGCGATGCCGGTGTCTTCGATCACGTCATGCAGCATGGCCGCCATCAGGCTCTGATGGTCCATGTGCATGTCGGCAAGAATGTTTGCCACCGCCAGCGGATGCGTGACGTAAGGCTCGCCGCTGCGGCGGCGTTGGCCGTCGTGGGCTTGTTCGGCGTAGAAGTACGCCCGGCGGACCAGGTTGACCTGGTCGGCACCGAGGTAGGTCGATAAGCGATCGGCGAGGGCGTCTATGCTCGGCATGATGACTCCTGCCGTAGGCTGTGTTCCCGCGCCGTGCTACGTCGACCAGGCATAGGCTTAGACGGCCTCGTTGGACTCGTCCTCGAACGCTGCGAACAGCGGTTCGTCCTCGACGATTTCGGCGTTGGCGATGAACTCGTAGCTCATCAGGCCTTCGGCGATTTCGCGCAGGGCCACAACGGTAGGCTTGTCGTTTTCCCACTGGACCAGGGGCTCTTTGCCGCCGGTGGCCAGTTGACGGGCACGCTTGGTAGAGAGCATGACCAGCTCAAAGCGGTTTTCCACGTGTTCTAGACAGTCTTCAACGGTTACGCGGGCCATGGTCTTCCTCGTAGCAAATGCAGTATGCGCGCAGCCCGGATGGGCGAGCGGACTCGATAGTTTAAAAAATCACCAGCGTTTAGGGAAGCGCTGATTTTCAAACAGCTCGCCAGGGCGCTGCGTAGACACCTCAACGGTAACCTATCGCAGCGCGGAAAGCTTCATTCAAGCCAGTAATTGACTCAATAGATCGGTAAAACGACCCTGTTGCTGGGCTTGCTCCAGGGTATTGGCGCGGAAAATCGCCTTCAGGTCGTCCAGCGCGGTGGCGAAATCGTCGTTGATCACCAGGTAGTCGTATTCGACGTAGTGGCTCATCTCGCTGACGGCTTCGCGCATGCGCCCGTCGATGATCTCGTCACTGTCCTGGCCACGATTGGTCAGGCGCTGGCGCAGGGCCTGCTGGGTTGGCGGCAGGATGAAGATGGAACGCGCCGCCGGCATCAGCTTGCGCACCTGCTGGGCGCCCTGCCAGTCGATTTCCAGGATCAGGTCGTGGCCTTCGTCCAGGGTCTGCTGCAGGGTGCTCTGCGAGGTGCCGTAGAGGTTGCCGAACACTTCGGCCTGCTCCAGGAAGTCGCCGTGCTCGATCATGCGCACGAACTCGGCACGATCGACGAAGTGGTAGTTCACGCCGTTCACCTCGCCCGGGCGCATGGCGCGGGTGGTGTGCGAGACCGAGACACGAATGTTCGGCTGCGCGTTGATCAGCGCATTGACCAGGCTGGTCTTGCCCGCGCCCGAAGGGGCGGAAACGATGTACAGGGTGCCGGTGCTGTGGTTCATTCTGCGGTTGCCTTACTCAATATTCTGCACTTGTTCACGCATCTGCTCGATCAACACCTTGAGGTTGACCGCAGCCTGGGTGCTGCGCGGGTCGAAGGCCTTGGAGCCCAGTGTGTTTGCTTCGCGGTTGAGTTCCTGCATCAGGAAGTCCAGGCGCCGGCCTGCCGCGCCGCCAGCCTTGAGCACGCGCCGCACCTCGGTGACGTGGGTGCTGAGGCGGTCCAGCTCCTCGGCGACATCGCTCTTCTGCGCCAGCAGCACCATTTCCTGCTCCAGGCGCTGGGGGTCGAGCTCGGCCTGCATGTCGGCGAAGCGATCGAGGATCTTCTGGCGCTGCACGGCCAGCATGTGTGGCACCTGGCTGCGCAGGGTCTTGACCTCGGTGGCCATGGCGTCGAGGCGGTCGTTGATCAGCCGGGCCAGTTCGGCCCCTTCGCGGTCGCGGCCGGCCTTGAGTTCCTTGAGCGCTTCGTTGAACAGCTCGATGGCTTCCTGGTTCAGCGCCTGCGGGTCGGCGGCGTCGGCCACCAGCACGCCGGGCCAGCCCAGCACTTCCAGCGGGTTGAGCGCGGCGGGCTGCTTGATCAGGCTGGCGACGGTCTCGGCGGCGGCCACCAGCTGCGCGGCGCGCTCGCGGTCGACCTGCAGCGGCTTGCCGCTGTTCACCTCGCAAAAACGCAGGGTGCATTCCACCTTGCCGCGCGAGATGCCCTGGCGCAGTGCTTCGCGCACGGCGATTTCCAGGTCGCGGAAGGCTTCGGGCAGGCGCAGGTGCGGTTCCAGGTAGCGGTGGTTGACCGAGCGCAATTCCCAGCTGAGGGTCCCCTGGGTGCCCGCCCGTTCGACGCGGGCGAAGGCGGTCATGCTGTGCACCATGGGAGTACCTCGCAGAAAGGGAATGAAAGCCGTACGGCTGCAAAGGCGCAGGATTGTAGCGCACCGGTGCGTCGGCGCCCAAACCATTGCTGTTACAGCATGTCGACCGTCTGGCCGAAAAATGTTTCCCCACACCTGCGCGCCATGGTGTTGCAACTCAAGTCGGGCATTAAATGACCACAGGTCTTATAATGCTCGGCAGTTTTCGTTCCTCAGTACAGGTATCCCAGATGAAACGTCCAAGTGGTCGCGCTGCCGATCAGCTCCGCTCGATCCGCATCACCCGCAACTACACCAAGCACGCCGAAGGGTCTGTACTGGTCGAGTTCGGTGACACCAAGGTTATCTGCACGGTCAGCGTCGAGAATGGCGTGCCGCGCTTCCTGAAGGGTCAGGGCCAGGGTTGGTTGACCGCCGAGTACGGCATGCTGCCGCGTGCCACCGGCGAGCGTAACCAGCGCGAAGCGAGCAAGGGCAAGCAAGGCGGCCGCACCCTGGAAATCCAGCGCCTGATCGGCCGTTCGCTGCGCGCAGCCCTGGACATGTCCAAGCTGGGCGACGTCACCCTGTACGTCGACTGCGACGTGATCCAGGCCGACGGCGGCACCCGCACCGCGTCCATCACCGGTGCCATGGTGGCCCTGGTCGACGCGCTGAAAGTGATCAAGAAACGTGGCGGCCTGAAAGGCGGCGACCCACTCAAGCACATGATCTCCGCCGTGTCTGTGGGCATGTACCAGGGCGAGCCGGTGCTGGACCTGGACTATCTGGAAGACTCGGCTGCCGAGACCGACCTGAACGTGGTGATGACCAGCGCAGGCGGCTTCATCGAAGTGCAGGGCACCGCCGAAGGCGCGCCGTTCCAGCCTGCCGAGCTGAACGCCATGCTGGCGTTGGCGCAGAAAGGCATGGTCGAGCTGTTCGAGCTGCAGCAAGCCGCGTTGGCTGATTAAATAGCCTGTGGGAGCTGGCTTGCCAGCGAGCTTTTCGAGGTCAAAAGCTCGCTGGCAAGCCAGCTCCCACAAAAGCCGCACACAAAAAAGCCGACCCAAGGGTCGGCTTTTTTGCGCCTCGACCATTCAGATGGTCAAGGTCCAGTCATAGTCCACGATGAACGGGGCATGCTGGGAGAAGCGCGGCTGGCGTGGCAGGCGAGCGCTGCGCACGAAGCGCCGCAGGCCTGGGGTCAGCAGCTGGTAGTCGAAGCGCCAGCCCAGGTTGAGCATCTCGGCCTGTTCGTTATCGGGCCACCAGCTGTACTGGTCGCCTTCGCGGCTGACTTCGCGCAGGGCATCCACGTAGCCCATGTTGCCAACGATCTCGTCCATCCAGGCACGTTCTGGCGCCAGGAAGCCGGGCGACTGCTGGCTGTCGCGCCAGTTCTTGATGTCCAGCTTCTGCTGCGCCACATACAGCGAGCCGCAGTAGATGTACTCGCGGCGCTTGCGGCGCTGCTTGTCCAGGTACTTGCCGAAGTCGTCCATCAACTTGAACTTCTGGTTCAAGTCTTCATCGCCATTCTGGCCCGAAGGCAACAGCAGGGTGGCGATGCTCAATTTGTCGAAGTCTGCTTGCAGGTAGCGCCCGTAGCGGTCGGCTGTCTCGAAGCCGAGGCCGCTGATTACCGCCTTGGGTTGCAACCGCGAGTAAAGTGCCACGCCACCTTGGGTGGGCACTTCGGCATCGCAGGCATAAAGGAAGTAGCCATCCAGTTGGAAGGCTGGATCGTCCAGTTCAAAGGCGGAGGCACGAGTATCCTGCAGGCAGATGACGTCGGCATTCTGTGCCTGCAGCCAACTGAGCAAACCACGCTCGACTGCGGCATGAATACCATTAACGTTCACACTGATGATCCGCATAAATGGCCCCAAAAATCTCGTGCGTGTATGATACCCGAGCTCAACTCAATTAGCTAAAGCCGTGGTATTCGGGACTTTTTATGCACGCCTATCAACGCGACTTCATTCGTTTTGCCATCGATCGCGGGGTACTGCGTTTCGGTGAGTTCACCCTGAAATCCGGGCGCACCAGTCCTTATTTCTTCAATGCCGGCCTGTTCAACAGCGGTACTGCCCTGGCCCAGCTGGGTAAATACTACGCGGCCGCCGTGGTTGAAAGCGGCATCGCCTTCGACGTGCTGTTTGGCCCAGCCTACAAGGGTATTCCCCTGGCAGCGGCCACCGCAGTGCAGCTGGCCGAGCACCATGGCATCGATATTCCGTGGTGCTTCAACCGCAAGGAAGCCAAGGATCACGGCGAAGGTGGCAGCCTGGTGGGCTCGCCGCTGGAAGGCGACATCCTGATCATCGACGACGTGATCACTGCAGGCACCGCCATTCGCGAAGTGATGCAGATCATCACTGCCCAGAATGCCAAGGCTGCCGGCGTGCTGATCGCCTTGAACCGCCAGGAGCGCGGCAACGGCGAGCTGTCGGCGATCCAGGAAGTGGAACGTGACTTCGGCATTCCAGTGGTCAGCATCGTGTCCCTGGACCAGGTGCTGGAGTTCCTGGCCGACGACGCCGAGCTCAAGCAACACCTGCCGGCCGTGCAGGCCTACCGCGCCCAGTTCGGTATCTGACTGGGTGATTGCCGTGCGAGGTTTCGCCACGTGCTGCCTGCTGGCGGCGCTGGCGGCCTCGCCCGCGTGGGCTGCCGACGGCCCGCCGCTGGTGTTCTACCGCTACGTGGACAGCCACGGGGTGACCGTGCTGGACCGCCAGGGCGTGCCGCCCGAATACGTCGGCAAGGGCTATGAAGTGCTCAACGCCCAGGGCCGCGTGGTGCAGACCGTGCCGCCCGCCCCCAGCGCCGACGAATTGCGCCAGCAGCAGGCGGCCAGCGCCCAGGCGGCGGCAGACAACCAACTGCTGCATCTCTACCCCAGCCTCAGTGAACTCGACCGTGCCAGGGCGCAGCGCCTTGCCGAGATCGATGGCATGGTGGCGATCGCGAATGGCAACCTGGTGACCATGCAAGGGCAGCGCAACAGTTTGCAGGCGCAGGCGGCGGAGCTGGAGCGCAACGGCCAGCCGGTGCCGCAGGAGCTGCTGGAGCAGATGAAGGCCATCGAGGGCCAGCGTGCGGATGTCAGCGCGCGGATCGTCAACTACCAGGCCACGCGGCAGCAGATCGACCAGCAGTTTGCCCGGGACCGGGCGCGGTTGGCGAAGCTGTTGGGGAATTGAGCGGAGCCTGACGCGGCCTGGCGGCCGCGTCAGGTGGCAATCAATGACGCTTGCGGTTGCTGATCATGGTGCCCATGCCGATATCGGTGAAGATTTCCAGCAGGGTGGCGTTGGGCACGCGGCCATCGATGATGTGCGAGCTGGTCACGCCGCCCTGCACCGCTTCCAGCGCGCAACGGATCTTGGGCAGCATGCCGCCGTAGATGGTGCCGTCGGCGATCAGCGCGTTCACCTGTTCGGTGTTCAGGCCGGTCAGCACGTTGCCCTGCTTGTCCATCAGGCCGGCGATGTTGGTCAGCAGCATCAGCTTCTCGGCCTTCAGCGCCTCGGCGACCTTGCCGGCCACCAGGTCAGCGTTGATGTTGTAGGACTCGCCGTCCGGGCCCACGCCGATCGGCGCGATCACCGGAATGAAGTCGCCCTTCACCAGCATGTTCAGCAGGTCGGTGTTCACCCCTACCACTTCGCCAACGTGGCCGATGTCGATGATTTCCGGCTTGGTCATTTCAGGCGTCTGGCGGGTGACCTGCAGCTTTTTCGCGCGGATCAGCTCCGCGTCCTTGCCGGTCAGGCCGATGGCGCTGCCGCCGTGGCGGTTGATCAGGTTGACGATGTCCTTGTTCACCTGGCCACCGAGGACCATTTCCACCACGTCCATGGTCTGGGCGTCAGTGACGCGCATGCCGTCGATGAACTCGCTCTTGATCGACAGGCGGTTGAGCAGGTCACCGATCTGCGGGCCACCACCGTGGACGACCACCGGGTTGATGCCCACGGCCTTCATCAGCACGATGTCGCGGGCAAAGCCGGTCTTGAGCTCTTCGCTCTCCATGGCGTTGCCGCCGTACTTGATCACCAGCGTCTTGCCGACGAAGCGGCGGATGTAGGGCAGCGCTTCGGACAGTACCTTGGCGACGTTGGTGGCGGCATCACGTTCGAGGGTCATGCAGGGCTCCAGTGAAACAATCAGAACGGTAATTGGAGATCAGGGGCGATTTTTTGCAGCTCTGCGCGGAAAACGTCCTGGATGCGCTCGAGTTCCGCTTGGTCGTCGGCCTCGAAACGCAGCACCAGCACAGGTGTGGTGTTGGAGGCGCGTACCAGCCCCCAGCCCTTGGGATAGTCCACCCGCACACCGTCGATGGTGGTCAGGTTGGCGTCGCCCCAGTGTGCGTCGCGTTGCAGAGCATCAATGATGCTGAATTTACCCTCGTCGGTCACATGTATATTGAGTTCGGGGGTAGAAATATCGTTCGGGAAGGCCGCGAACAGCGCTTCGGCGCTGTCTTTGCCCTGGCTGAGGATCTCCAGCAGCCGCGCGGCGCTGTAGATGCCGTCGTCGAAGCCGTACCAGCGCTCCTTGAAGAAGATGTGCCCACTCATCTCGCCCGCCAGCAGCGCGCCGGTGAGCTTCATGTGCTTCTTGATCAGCGAGTGGCCGGTCTTCCACATGACGGGGCGGCCGCCGTAGCTGCTGATCAGCGGGCTGAGGCGGCGGCTGCACTTGACGTCGAAGATCACGTCGGCGCCCGGGTTGCGGGCCACCACGTCCCTTGCAAACAGCATCAGCAGGCGGTCGGGGTACACCACGGTGCCGGTGTTGGTCACCACGCCCACGCGGTCGCCGTCGCCGTCGAAGGCCAGGCCCAGGTCGGCGCCGGTCTCGCGCACCTTGGCAATCAGGTCCTCGAGGTTCTCGAGCTTGCCCGGGTCGGGGTGATGGTTGGGGAAGTTGCCGTCCACTTCGCAGAACAGCGGGATGACCTCGCAGCCCAGCGCTTCGATCAGCTGCGGGGCGATGACGCCGGCGGCGCCGTTGCCGCAGTCCACCACCACCTTCAGCCGACGTGCCAGGACGATGTCGTCGCGGATGCGCTGTACATAGCGGTCCAGTATCTCGACCTGCTCGACCGTGCCCTGGCCGCTGGCCAGGTCGTTGTCCTTCAGGCGCTGGTGCAGGGCCAGGATCTGCTCGTTGGCGAGGGTGTCGCCGGCGATGACGATCTTGAAACCGTTGTAGTCGCGCGGGTTGTGGCTGCCGGTCAGCATCACGCCGGACTTGCCGGCCAGCACGTTGGCGGCGAAGTAGAGCGCCGGGGTCGGCACCAGGCCGACGTCGGTGACGTGGCAGCCGCAGTCGGCGATGCCCTGGATCAGCTGTTGCACCAGCACCGGGCCGGACAGCCGGCCATCGCGGCCCACGGCCACGTTGGGCTCGCCCTGGGCCAGGCTCTGCGAGCCGATGGCGCGGCCGATCCAGTAGGCGGCCTCGGCGGTCAGGGTGTCGCCGAACACACCGCGGATGTCGTAGGCGCGGAAAATGCTCTCGGGAAGCCGGGGGGCGACGTGCGCTTGGCCATTCATTGGGTTGCGGGGCTCCATGTTCTTGGGGGCCTGGTCGTGCGTGGGAAGCGCTGGTTCGAGCAGGCCGGTGTCCGTGGGCAGTGGCATCGCAGGCACGGCTGGCGAGGCGTGGCGATTACCCTGCAGCGACAGCCGGGCGAGGCTTGCCGCCACCACGTTGAGCTCTGGCAGGCTCAGGCTGAAGGCTTTGACGGCTTTTCCGCCCGAGAGTTCTTGGATCAGCTGGGTCAATTGCCGGGCATCGCCCGCCAGTTGCTCGCGCAGGCGCCGGGCCAGCATGCCCAGGGCCAGCCAGGCGCCGCCGATGGCAAGCAGCAGGGCCAGGGGCCAGAACACCAGGCTGCGCCACTGCAGCGCCGGCTTGAACAGAGTGCCGGGGGTGAAGACCAGGGTCCAGTTGCCGGCGGTGACCGGGTAATGGTCGTCCAGCACCGCGGTGCCGGTCTTGAACAGGCTCTGCGCCGCGCCCTGGTCAAAGCGTTGCTGCAGCTCCACTTCGCCGAAATCGGCGGGCAGGGCCGCGAATGCCGTGGTCAGGGCACCGAGGTCGAAACTCAGCAGCAGGGTGCCCAGCACGGTGGTGCCGCTTGCGTCATGGATGGGCGCCAGGCTGTATACCAGCCAGCGCTCGCCGACTTTCTGCGCCTGCAGCAGCGGCCGCGCGCCGGCCTCGACCTGGCGAATCAGGTCCAGGCTGACGAAATTGACCGGCGAGGGGCGGTTGTTGTCCAGCGCTGCCTGGCCGCGGGCGACGGCGTAGGCGTCCACCAGGCCGGGCAGGTAGTCCAGCGCGGCCAATAGGGCGCCGGGCTGCGCGGTGGCCTGGGTGGCGTGCAGCACTTCCTGCTGGTGGGTGGCACTGTCGGTCTGCGCCACCAGGATGGCCGCCTGCTTCTGCAGTTCCAGGCCCTGGTTGCTGGCGGCGACCTGCGCCATCGAGCGGTACAGCGCGGCTGGCGACGGGCTGGGCAGGCCAAGACCTACCAGCACGGTCGCCACGGCCAGCCCCATCACCGCCACCCACAGGGCGCTGCGGATCTGGGGCGCACTGGTGTCAGTGGCGCGGACCTGGCCGCCAGCTGTGAAATCGTTCACTGCGCATCTCCCTTTGACGCTCGGCTAGCCGGCCGCGATTTCGCTGTTACTCCAGCGTAGTCAATGGCTGCCGGAGTGGCCGAACCCCCCAGCACCGCGCTGGGTTTCGTCGAATGTATCGACCAGTTCGAAGTGAGCTTGAACCACCGGCACCAGCACCAGCTGGGCGATGCGCTCGCCGATGGCGATGTTGAAGGCGGTCTGGCCACGGTTCCAGCACGACACCATCAGCTCGCCCTGGTAGTCGGAGTCGATCAGGCCCACCAGGTTGCCCAGCACGATACCGTGCTTGTGGCCCAGGCCCGAGCGCGGCAGGATCATGGCCGCAAGGCCCGGGTCGCCGATGTAGATGGACAGGCCGGTAGGAATCAGCAGGGTCTGGCCCGGCTCAAGGACAGTGTCTTCCTTGAGCATGGCGCGCAGGTCCAGGCCGGCGGAGCCGGGGGTGGCGTACTGCGGCAGGGGGAATTCGCTGCCGATGCGTGGGTCGAGAATCTTGGCTTGCAAAGCGTGCATGGTTAAACCTGGTCGAGCCGTTGGGCGATGAAGGAAACGATCTGGCGGGCAATCTTGCCCTTGCTGGTCTGGCTGAACACCGTGGTGTTGAGCCCGCGGTCAATCAGGCTGACCGCGTTTTCCTCGCTGTTGAAGCCGATGCTGGGGTTGGCCACGTCATTGGCGACAATCAGGTCGAGGTTCTTGTCTTTGAGCTTGCGTGCGGCGTAGTCGAGCAGGTGCTCGGTCTCGGCGGCGAAGCCGACGCTAAAGGGGCGGTCCGGGCGCGTGGCGATAGTGGCCAGGATGTCCGGGTTGCGCACCATTTGCAGGAGAAGGCCGTCGCCGTTTGTAGGGTCTTTCTTCAATTTCTGTGCGGCAACCACCTCAGGGCGATAGTCAGCCACCGCAGCCGAGGCAATGAACACGTCGCAGGGGATCGCGGCCTCGCAGGCGGCCAGCATGTCGCGGGCGCTGACCACGTCGATGCGGTTGACCCGGTCCGGCGTGGGCAGGTGCACCGGGCCGCTGATCAGCGTCACCCGGGCGCCGGCTTCCACCGCGGCCTCGGCCAGGGCGAAGCCCATCTTGCCGGAGCTGTGGTTGGTGATGTAGCGCACCGGGTCGATGTTTTCCTGGGTGGGGCCGGCAGTGATCACCACATGCTTGCCGGTCAGCACCTGGCGCTGGAAGCAGTCGGCGGCGCACTGGGCCAGCTCGGTGGCTTCCAGCATGCGGCCCAGGCCGATGTCGCCGCAGGCCTGGCTGCCGGCCGCAGGGCCGAACACTTTCATGTCGCGGCTTTGCAGCAGTTGCAGGTTGGCCTGGGTGGCCGGGTCGCGCCACATGGCCTGGTTCATGGCCGGGGCCAGCGCCACGGTGGCGTCGGTGGCCAGCACCAGGGTGGTCAGCAGGTCGTTGGCCAGGCCTTGGGCCAGGCGCGCGATCAGGTCGGCGGTAGCGGGTGCGATCAGCACCAGGTCGGCCCACTTGGCCAGTTCGATGTGGCCCAT
The DNA here is from genome assembly GCF_057128625.1 of Pseudomonas imperatae. NCBI lineage: Bacteria > Pseudomonadati > Pseudomonadota > Gammaproteobacteria > Pseudomonadales > Pseudomonadaceae > Pseudomonas > Pseudomonas imperatae. Next base: position 72,974 of record NZ_JBSKHP010000011.1, read on the forward strand.
GGCGGCTTCGGCCGCCGGGTCCAGCAGGTCCAGGTGCACGGGGTGGCCCGACAGGGCCTGCATGGTCAGCGGGGTAATGAATTCGGCGCCGCCGCGGGTCATGACCACGCGCACTTCGGCGCCCTGGTCGAGAAGCCTGCGAACCAGCTCGGCGCTCTTGTAGGCGGCGATGCCGCCGCCGACGCCCAGAACGATGCGTTTTCGATACAGCCGCTGCATAGGCCTGCCTTCAGATCCAGTGATTACGCTCGGTGATGGCACCTCCCCGGGCCTGCTCACCGTGCAAAAAAGATGGGCTAAGATAGCACAGCGCCAAGCAGGGAGCAGCGCACACACAGGCAAGGAGATGCCATGAGTATTCGTGATTGGCCGGCGGCGGAACGGCCGCGGGAAAAGCTGTTGAAGCACGGGGCAGCGGCCCTTTCGGACGCCGAGTTGCTGGCGATATTCCTGCGCACCGGGGTGGCCGGCAAAAGCGCGGTGGACCTTGCGCGTACGCTGCTGGAGGGTTTTGGCAGCCTGCGCGCGCTGCTGGAGGCCGAGCAGAAGACCTTCAGCAGCCATTTGGGGTTGGGGCCGGCCAAGTTCGCCCAGTTGCAGGCGGTGCTGGAAATGGCCCGCCGCCACCTGGCCGAGCGCCTGACCCGCGATTCGGCCCTGGAAAGCCCGCGTGCCGTGCGCGACTACCTCAAGGCCATGCTGCGGCATGAACCCCACGAGGTGTTTGGCTGCCTGTTCCTGGACACCAAGCACCGGGTGCTGGCCTTCGAGGTGCTGTTCCGCGGCTCCATCGACGGTGCCACCGTGTACCCCCGGCAGGTGGTCAAGCGTGCGTTGGCCTATAACGCCGCGGCGCTGATCCTGTGCCACAACCATCCTTCGGGTAACCCGGCCCCCAGCCAGGCCGACCGCGTGCTGACCCAGCGCCTCAAGGAAGCCCTGGGCCTGGTGGAAGTGCGGGTGCTGGACCACATCATCATTGGCGAGGGGGAGCCGCTGTCGATGGTGGAGTATGGTTGGCTTTGAGCCGGTGGCCGCGCCAGGGCTTATCGCGGCGCCCGGGGACGCGGCCTGTGGCCGCTGCTACGGGGGTTCGCCTACGCTTACCAGTCTTCCGGGCGTTCGGCATGCTGGTGCAGGATCCGATAGACCAGCAGGGCATTGCCCTTGACGCTGTACACCGCGCGGTAAGGGTATTTCGAGAAGATCAGTTCCCTGCAATCGGGAATGTCGGAAGCCCGGCCGAGCTGGGGGAAGGCTTCAAGCGCGGCAAGCGCCTCGAGCACGCTGAAAACGACGGCTTCGGCTCTTTCGTTGCCAATCAAGCGAGCGTAGTGCTCGAAAACGCCCTCGAGGTCACTTTCCGCCTTGCTGGTCAATGCGATTCTTGGCACGCGCTTCCCACTTAGCCTTCACGGCATCCAATTCGGTCAGGTTGCCTGCTTCCGCGTCCGCAATCCCTTCGGCTACGGCGCGAAAATGCCAGGATTCGGCTTCTACATAGCGAGCCAGGGCGCGTTTCAGATGGTACTGGCGGTCACGGTCGGTTGCCGCGGCCAACTGGTCGAGTTGGTCGATCAGGTCGGGTTCCACGCGGAAGGACAGCACAGGTGAGGCCATGGTAGCACTCCAGAAATAGCGCGTATACGTTGTCTACAGTTGTCGACGTTAGGGCCGGCTGTCACCAATGTCAACGTTTTGCCGAATATTTCAACCAAACGTCACGCCGCCCCCGCCGTCACCTCGAACTGCCCCACCAGCTGCTGAAGCTTGCTGGCATTGAGCTTCACCCGCTCGGCGCTGTGCTGCAGCACCACTACGGTCTGGCGCATGTCGCCGCTGGCCTGGTCTACCTGCTTGATGGTCTGGCCGCAGTCCAGGCTCTTTTCGTTGAGCTGCTGGATGATGCCGAACAGGTTGTCCACGGCTTCGTGCAGGTGCACGTTCTCCGAGGAGGCGTTTTCGGCCAGGCGCAGGCTGTCGTCGACGTTCTGCACGCCGCCTTCCATGAACGCCACGGCGTTGCGGGTTTCGTTCTGTAGGCCCTCGACCATGTTGCGGATCTGCCCGGCCGCCTGGGCGGTGCGGCTGGCCAGGGTGCGGACTTCGTCGGCGACCACGGCGAAGCCACGGCCGTTTTCACCGGCGCGGGCGGCTTCGATGGCGGCGTTCAGGGCCAGCAGGTTGGTCTGGTTGGTGATGTCGGTGATCAGCCCGGTGAAGGTGCCGATCTCGCTCATGCGCTTGTCCAGCTCCTGCACGCTGGCGGCGGAGCGCTGTACCACGTCGCGGATGGACTGGGTGCCGGCCTGCACCGAGGCGAACTGCGCCTGGGCGCGCAGCACCACCTCGTCCATGGCGCGCTTCATCTGCTCGGCGGTCAGCGACGCCTGCTGGATCTCGCCCAGCTGGCCTTCGACGATGATCATCATGCGGTGGATGGCCTGGGCCACGTCGTTGGAGGTCTGCCCGGCCATGCGGCTCTTGCCCAGCATCATCTCGTTGGTCTGGCCCACCGAATGGGACGCGACGATGACCTGGCCCACCACGGCGTCGAGGTTGTCGATGAAGCTGTTGATCCAGCGGCCCATGTCGCCGGTCTCGTCGTTGGCCAGGGTGCTGGTGTCCAGGCGCTGGCGCAGGTTGCCCTCGCCTTCGGCAATGGTGCGGATGACGTCGGTCATGCCTTCCAGGCGCGCGGCCAGGCGCTTGGGCCCCAGGGCGCTGAACAGCCAGGCGGCCAGCAGGATGCTGCCGGCCTGGAGCAGGTCGATGAAGGTCTGTGCCAGGCCGCTGTAGTGCTGCACGGCGAAGTTGCAGGCAAACAGCGCGGCCATGGTCGCCAGGTACGGTTTCATCAGGCCATGGGTCAGCGAGCGGCGGCGGTAGACCTCTTCCAGGTCGGCCTCGCACATCATGCCCCAGCGGTCTGGCGAGCCGGGCAGCTGGAAGGTCACGCCCTTGCCGATCACGGGGATGTGGCGGTAGTCGGAATAGCCGGGGTAGCTGACGAACAGGTTGCTGCCGGCCCGCATGGTTTCGCGGATGCCGGGGTGCAGCTGGCCGGTGGCGGGGTCGGTGAAGCGCAGTTCCAGCTCGGTGTGGCGCTGCACGCGCACGGTGCCGAAGGCGGTGCGCACGCCGTCCTTGAGGTTATCGCCACCGGTGAAGGTGCCGTCCTCGAAGCGTGACCGCGACAGCGCGGTGCCGGGCGCCACGGCGGGGTCGAACTGGGGGCGCACCATGAACAGGTAGTTGTCGCCGGACTCGGGGTAGATGTGCCCGGCTTCGCGCTGGATCAGGTCGCCCAGCACGTCGTTGGGCACCCGTCCGCACAGGCAACCGACGACGTTGCCGTGCTGGCTGAGCGGCTGGTAGAACATCAGCGTCACCTCGTCGTGGAAGCGCGAGGTGGAGGGGCCAGCTTGCAGGGTCAGCGGGTCAATATAGGGGCCATGCAGGAACGGCGCTTTCAAGCCTGCCTTGAGGGCGGCCGGGTTCACCTGGCGGTTTGCCGGGCCCGCGAAGGTGCTGGCCAGCAGCGCGCCGCTGGCGTCGATCACGAACAGCTCGGAGAACGATGGCGCCTGGCGCAGTTTGTCGGCCAGCAACCCGGCGTCCACCCCGCCGGGCTCGCGCGCCAGCACCGCAGCCAGCTCGCCCAGGTGCTGCCATTGCTCCTGGGCCCAGCTGTGCAGCAGCTTCACGCGGGTGTCGGCGATGGCTTCGAAGGTTTTTTCCAGGGTGTGGCCAGCGCCGCTGTTCCAGTGGCAGGCCCAGCGCATGGCCAGCTTGCCGGTCTTGCCGAACCAGGGCAGCCAGCGGCGCTCGGCGGGAGAAAGCTGCATGGAGTCGCTACGCAGGGTCATGGCCATTCCTTACATTGACTACAAAGGATGACCTGGTGATAGCAAATTGCCTGCCACGTCGTTTCCCAGCCAATCGACGGCGTTTGCAGAACAACTTGATGGTTCGTTTCGCCCCTGAAACGTGCAGGGCCGCGATGCGGCCCTGATTTGGTGCAATTACGCCAAGCGCATCAAGGGCTTACCGTGACCTTGGCAAAGTCCTGGCGGCCAAACGGGCTGACCTCGTAGCCCTTCACGCTGCTGCGCGCCAGCACGGCGGCGGTCGGGTGGGCCAGTGGCACCCACAGCGCCTGCTCCTGGATCTGCTGCTGTGCCTGCAGGTACAGGCGGCTGCGCACACCCTGGTCGCCGGTGGTCTTGCCGGCGGTGATCAGCTTGTCCAGCGACGGCTCGCAGTAGCGGGCGAAGTTGGTGCCCGACTGCACGGCGGCGCAGGAAAACTGCGGGGTCAGGAAGTTATCCGGGTCGCCGTTGTCGCCCGCCCAGCCCATGAACAGCAGGTCGTGCTCGCCGGCCTTGGCGCGGCGGATCAACTCGCCCCACTCGATCACGCGGATGTCGGCCTTGATGCCGACCTTGCCCAGGTCAGCCTGGAGCATCTGTGCGCCCAGGCTGGGGTTGGGGTTGAGCAGGCTGCCGGAAGGGCGGGTCCAGATGGTGGTGCTGAAGCCATCCGCAAGGCCAGCCTTGGCCAGCAGGTCGCGGGCCTTGGCCGGGTCATAGCTGTAGCCGGGCAGGTCCTTGGCGTAGCTCCAGGTGTTGGGCGGGTAGGGGCCGTTGGCGGCGGTGGCGGTGTCTTCGAACACTGCCTTCAGGTAGTTGGCCTTGTCGAAAGCCAGGTTGATGGCCTGGCGCACCTGGGGCTTGTCCAGCGGCGGGTGCTGGCTGTTGATGGCCACGAACGCGGTCATGAAGGCCGGGGTCTTGATCACCTGCAGGGCGCTGTCGCTGGCGGCCGCGGCGATGTCCAGCGGCTTGGGCGACAGGGCGATCTGGCACTCGTTGCGCTTGAGTTTCTGCAGGCGCACGGTGGGGTCGCCGGTGATAGCGAAGATCAGCGGGTCGACCGCCGGCTTGCCACGGAAGTAGCTGGGGTTGGCGCGGTAGCGCACCACGGCGTCCTTCTGGAAGCGGCCAAAGACGAAGGGGCCGGTGCCGATGGGTTGGCTGTTGAGCTTGTCCTGGGCGTTGGCGCGCAGCAGTTGGTCGGCGTACTCCGACGAGTAGATGGACGCGAAGCCCATGGTCAGGGTGGCCAGGAACGTCGAGTCGGGGTGGTTGAGGGTGAAGCGCACGGTCAGCGGGTCCACCGCGTCGACCTTCTTGATCAGGTCGGGCAACTGCATCGACTGGGCGTGGGGGAAGCCGCTCTGGGCCACCTTGTGCCACGGGTTGCCGGCGTCGAGCATGCGCTGGAAGCTGAACACCACGTCTTCGGCGCTGAGGTCACGGGTGGGGCTGAAGTACTCGGTCTTGTGGAACTTCACCCCGGGGTGAAGCTTGAACTCGTAGGTCAGGCCGTCGGTGGAAAGGGTCCAGCTGTCGGCCAGGCCTGGGACAACCTTGCCCTGGGCGGTATCGTAGTCCACCAGGCGGTTCATCAGCACGTCGGCCGAGGCGTTGGTGGTGGTCAGGGAGTTGTATTGCACCACGTCGAAGCCCTCGGGGCTGGCTTCGGTGCACACGGTCAGCGGGGCCGCATGGGCCAGCAGCGGGCTGAAAAGGGGAGCGAGCAGCAGCGGCAAAGTCGCTAGGCGCATGGTGGGATCCTTGGCTGATTGATGACCCATCTGCCAGTGCAGTCTGGAGAAAGGTCCTACCCTAGTGATCTCTGGCGCCGTTGACCATCCAAATTTTCGTTGCCGGCGCGACGAGCGGTTCAGGGCCAGCGCGCCCTGTAACGGCGGCCTTTGCGCTGCGGCGAGGGCTTTGGTGCGGAATTGAAAGTGCGGTCGGAGTTGTTGCACGCAGGTCTTTCTGGTATAAAGCAGCGCTCTTTTCTAGGGGCCCGGATCCTTCGCCGACAGGCGAGGCTGGTAAGACCCCTGAAGAAACGCGGCGCCTGGCGCCAAGACTGAGAGATAAGCGGCCAACCCATGCCGGGTTGGGCATGTGGTTTTAGAGGGCTGAGGCATGTCGAGAGTATGTCAAGTTACCGGTAAGGGTCCGGTGACTGGGAATAACATTTCCCACGCAAACAACAAAACCCGTCGTCGTTTCCTGCCGAACCTGCAGCATCACCGCTTCTGGGTCGAGTCCGAGAAGCGTTTCGTGCGTCTGCGCGTATCCGCCAAAGGCATGCGTATCATCGACAAGCGCGGCATTGATGTCGTGCTGGCCGAAATCCGCGCTGCTGGCGCCAAGGTCTAAGGGAGCAAAATCATGCGTGAATTGATTCGTTTGATTTCGAGTGCCGGTACTGGTCATTTCTACACTACCGACAAGAACAAGCGTACTACCCCGGACAAAATCGAGATCAAGAAATATGATCCGGTTGTTCGCAAGCACGTGATGTACAAAGAAGGCAAAATCAAGTAATTGATTTTCGCCCGAAAAAAAAGGCCCGCATCTCACGATGCGGGCCTTTTTTTTGCTCAGGCTTTTTGCTCGAACATCACGTAGATCTTGCGGCACGGCTCCAGCACTTCCCAGGTGCCACGGAAGCCTGCCGGGATCACGAAGCGGTCGCCCACCCGCAGGGTCTTGGCGTTGCCGTCCAGGTCGCGCAGCACGGACACACCTTGCACGATCTCGCAGTACTCATGCTCGGTATAGTTGACGGTCCACTGGCCCACTTCGCCTTCCCACACGCCCGCGCCAAATTGCTCGCAGGGGCTTGAGTAGTGGTGGTGGACCTTTTGCGCAGGGTCGCCCTTGAGAATCTTTTCCGCGGCGGGGCGGTAGTGATCGGCTGGCGTGGTGGCCAGGGCAAAGTCGACGATGGTGGCGATGCTCATGGGCGAATCCTCCTCAGTTGTCCAATAAAACAAACATGACACGGCTTTTTACTGTTTGTTGTCAAATATATTGAAAATTCGGGTCCGGGTGGTTTAGGGTAACGGATGCCGTGAGTCGCGATTCCGGACCGGCACTATTCGCAAGCGTGCGCGATTATGCTTCGCGGGCGCTGTAAATCAATAAGAGGAGGGGATACGTATGACCACTTTGACTCGTGCGGACTGGGAACAACGTGCCCGGGATGTGAAGATTGAAGGCCGTGCATTCATCAACGGTGAATACACCGCGGCCGCTTCCGGCGCCACGTTCGAGTGCCTGAGCCCGGTCGACGGTCGCCTCCTGGCGCAGGTTGCCAGCTGTGACCTGGCGGACGCCCAGCGCGCCGTGGAAAACGCCCGTAGCACCTTCAACAGCGGCGTCTGGTCGCGCCTGGCCCCGGCCAAGCGCAAGGCCACCATGATTCGCTTCGCCGGCCTGCTGAAGCAGCACGCGCAGGAGCTGGCGCTGCTGGAAACCCTGGACATGGGCAAGCCGATCAGCGACTCGCTGAACATCGACGTGGCCGGCGCCGCCAACGCGCTGTCCTGGAGCGGCGAGGCCATCGACAAGATCTACGACGAAGTCGCCGCCACCCCGCATGACCAGCTGGGCCTGGTGACCCGCGAGCCAGTGGGCGTCGTGGCCGCCATCGTGCCGTGGAACTTCCCGCTGATGATGGCCTGCTGGAAACTGGGCCCGGCGCTGTCCACCGGTAACTCGGTGATCCTCAAGCCGTCGGAAAAGTCGCCGCTGACCGCCATCCGCATCGCCGAACTGGCCATCGAGGCCGGCATTCCGAAGGGCGTGTTCAACGTGCTGCCAGGCTATGGCCACACTGTGGGCAAGGCCCTGGCGCTGCACATGGACGTGGACACCTTGGTGTTCACTGGCTCCACCAAGATCGCCAAGCAGCTGATGATCTACGCTGGCGAGTCGAACATGAAGCGCGTTTGGCTGGAAGCCGGCGGCAAGAGCCCGAACATCGTGTTCGCCGATGCCCCGGACCTGAAGGCTGCTGCCGAGTCGGCTGCCAGCGCCATCGCCTTCAACCAGGGCGAAGTCTGCACAGCCGGCTCGCGCCTGCTGGTGGAGCGTTCCATCAAGGATCAATTCCTGCCGCTGGTGCTTGAAGCCCTGAAGGCGTGGAAGCCGGGCAACCCGCTGGACCCTGAAACCACCGTCGGTGCGTTGGTGGACACCCAGCAGATGAACACCGTGCTGTCCTACATCGAGGCTGGCCACAGCGACGGCGCCAAGCTGCTGGTGGGCGGCAAGCGCATCCTCGAAGAAACCGGCGGCACCTACGTCGAGCCGACCATCTTCGACGGCGTGGACAACGCCATGCGCATCGCCCAGGAAGAGATCTTCGGGCCAGTGCTGTCGGTGATTGCCTTCGACAGCGTCGAGGAAGCCATCAACATCGCCAACGACACCCCGTACGGCCTGGCCGCCGCGGTGTGGACCTCGGACATCTCCAAGGGCCACCTGACCGCCAAGGCGCTGCGCGCCGGCAGCGTGTGGGTGAACCAGTACGACGGTGGCGACATGACCGCGCCGTTCGGTGGCTTCAAGCAGTCGGGCAACGGCCGCGACAAGTCGCTGCACGCGTTCGACAAGTACACCGAGCTGAAGGCGACCTGGATCAAGCTGTAAGGCTTTGATCCGCCCGTAGGAGCCGACCTTGGTCGCGATGGCATCACACCGTGGTGCCTGCATCGCGACCAAGGTCGGCTCCTACCGGGTTTGCATACACCCACACACAGCCGGGCCTTCCGCAGGGGAGGCCCGGCTGTGTCGTCTTGGCAGTTATCCACAGGAGCGTGGAAATGCGTTGGGGAACCTATTTCGCCGTGCTGAGCGCCGTGTTGAGCGTAGGCCTGGCGTTGGGCGTGAGCATGCCGCTGGTGTCGCTGCGCCTGGAAGGCTGGGGCTACGGCAGCTTCGCCATTGGCGTCATGGCGTCGATGCCGGCCATTGGCGTGCTGGCCGGCGCCGGCCTGGCCAGCCGGCTGGCGGCGCGCTTTGGCACGGCGCAGCTGATGCGCCTGTGCCTGTGGGGCGGGGCGTTGTCCGTCGGCCTACTGGCGCTGCTGCCCAGCTACCCGGTGTGGCTGGCGCTGCGCCTGCTGATCGGCATGGTGCTGACCATCGTCTTCATCCTCGGCGAAAGCTGGATCAACCAGATCGTCGTGGAGCAGTGGCGCGGCCGGCTGGTGGCGCTGTATGGCAGCAGCTATGCCCTGAGCCAGCTGTGCGGGCCGTTGCTGCTGGGCGCCGTGGGTACCGACCAGGACTACGGTTTCTGGGTGGGCGTGGCCTTGCTGGTGGTGTCGCCCTTGCTGCTGTTGGGCCGCAGCGGCGCGCCCAGCGCCGAGGCCTGCAACGTGACCCTGCGCGACCTGGCCGGCTTCTGCCGGCGCCTGCCGGTGATTGCCTGGGCCATTTCGCTGTTTGCCGCCTTCGAGGCGATGATCCTCACGCTGTTGCCGGTGTATTGCCTGCAGCAGGGCTTCACCGCCCAGATCGCGTTGTTCATGGTCAGCACCGTGGTGGTGGGCGACGCGCTGTTGCAGCTGCCGATTGGCGCGCTGGCCGACCGCATGTCGCGGCGCACGCTGTTCTTCGGCTGCGCGGTGGCCTTGATGCTGTCCAGCCTGGCGATTCCGCTGTTGATCGAGACGATTGCCATCTGGCCGCTGTGGGTGATTTTCGGCGCCAGCGCCGGGGGCCTGTTCACCTTGTCGCTGGTGTTGATTGGCGAGCGCTACCGGGATGACGCGCTGGTGCGCGCCAACGCCCACGTGGCGCAGCTGTGGGGCATTGGCTGCCTGATCGGGCCGGTGCTGGCCGGGGCCGGCAGCCAGTGGGTGAGCGGGCATGCGTTGCCGCTGTTGATGGCCGCCGGCGCGTTTGGCCTGGTGCTGCTGGCGCGCAAACCCCATGCGCTGGAGCTGCCTGCTTGACGACGCCCAGGTGCCCAATCCCGTAGCCGCTGCCGCAGGCTGCGCTGGCCGTATGCCTCGCTGGAGATCTTCAGGGTTCATGCTGGCCAGCGCAGCCTGGCGGCAGCGGCTACGGGTGTGGAGGGGTCAGAGCATCTTCTCCAGGCCGATGGCCTTGCTCATCCAGGCATTGAAGCGCCGCCACAGGTCACCCGGCTCGGTGGTCAGGGTGTGCAGGTGGTGGTTGTCTTCCGTCACCCACACCACCTTGCCGTCCTGCAGCACCGCCTGGTAGCTGAGCGCCGGCGCCATGCCCTGCAGCGCCAGCTCGCGGGTGCGCTCGGCCAGTTCCGGGCTGTGCACCAGCACGCCTACCTCGGTGTTCCATAGCACCGAGCGTGCATCGAAATTGAACGAGCCGATGAACACCCGCTGGCGGTCGAAGATCATGGCCTTGCTGTGCAGGCTGGAGTCGGAGCTGCCGTGGAAGCCCAGCAGCTTGCGCTTGGGCTGCTCGCCCGGCTGGCGGCGCAGTTCGTACAGCTTCACGCCGTGTTCCAGCAAAGCCTTGCGGTAGGGCGCGTAGCCGCCGTGCACGGCGGGCACGTCGGTGGCTTCCAGGGAGTTGGTCAGCAGGCTGACCGACACCCCGGCGTCGGCGCGGCCCGTCAGGTACAACAGGCCCGGCTCACGGGGCACGAAATACGCCGAGATCAGCATCAGCTCCTGGTGTACGTTGGCCAGCTGCGGCGCCAGTTGCGTAGTCAACAGCAGGTGCGGGTCGGGCTCATCCACCGCCAGCACCTTGCTGGGGGCGTCCCACAGCACCTGGCTGTCGGCCCAGATCAGCTCGTTGCGCCAGGTGGCCATCTGCGGTTCGAAGCGGTAGCTCATCATCCGCTGGTACAGCGCCGGGCGCTGCTCGCGGGCGTCTGCGAGCCAGGCTTCGAGGCGGCCGCGGGTCTTCACCAGGTCCTTGGGCGAGGGCTTGAAATACAGGAATTCGCCGATGGGCCGGCTCAGGGCGCTGTTCCAGTACTGGTCGAAACTTTCGCCCAGGTGGGCGGCGGCGGGGCCGACGCTGAGCAGGTCGATGTCGGTGAAATTGAGGTTGGCCTCGGCGTCGAAATATTCATCGCCCAGGTTGCGACCGCCGACAATCGCCATGCTGTCGTCGGCGATCCACAGCTTGTTGTGCATGCGCCGGTGCTGCTGCGACAGGTTGAACAGCCGGCCCATCGCCCGCGTGGCGCCGGTGGCGCGGCCCAGGTGCAGCGGGTTGAACAGGCGGATCTGGATATTGGGGTGCTCGGCCAGGGTGGCGATGATGTCGTCCAGGCCGTCGCTGGTGGTGTCGTCCAGCAGGATGCGGATGCGCACGCCACGGTCAGCGGCCTTGAGCAGTTCGTGCACCAGCGCGCGGGTGCTCAGGCCGTCATGGACGATGTAGTACTGCAGGTCCAGGCTCTTCTGCGCGTTGCGGATCAGCTCGGCGCGGGCGCGGAACGCTTCCGGGCCGTTGGGCAGCAGGCGGAAGCCCGACAACCCCTGGTGGTCCGCCACCTGCGCCTGCACCGAGCGGCCGAACGCCGACTGGTCGGCGGGCAAGGCCTGGCTGGGTTGACGGTGGCTGCCACTGGTGGCGCAGCCGGCCAGCAGGGCGGTCATCAGCAGTGGCAACAGCCAGTGGTTTCGCAACTCGGGCATCCTTCAAGGCAGGGCAGGCGTGGCTATGACTCCAGCAGCCGGGGAAAAGTCATTCAGTGGCGTGGTCAATCTCGGCGATCAGCCGCTTGGCCGTCTCCCCGACCTTGCGCACCGCGTCTTCGATTTCCCGGGTGGCGCGCGCGGCGAAGTTCATTCGCAGGCAGTTCCGGTATTTGCCCGAGGCCGAGAAAATACTGCCCACGGCAATCTGCACGTTCTGCTCCAGTAAAGCGCGGTTCAGCCGCTGCGTATCAAAACTTTCCGGCAGCTCCACCCACAGCATGAAGCCGCCTTGGGGGCGGCTGGCGCGGGTGCCCGCGGGAAAATACCGGCTCACCCAGTCGATCATCAAGTCGCGCGAGCGCTGGTACTGGCTGCGCATGCGCCGCAGGTGCGGTTCGAAGCAGCCCTCCTTGAGGAAGTCGGCGATGGCCAGTTGCGGCTGTGTGGCGGTGCAGCCGGTGCTGATGTACTTCATGTGCAGCACCCGCTCCAGGTAGCGCCCCGGCGCCACCCAGCCGATGCGCAGGCCGGGCGCCAGGCTCTTGGAGAACGAGCTGCACAGCAGCACGCGGCCGTCCTCGTCGAACGACTTGATAGTCCGCGGCCGCGGGTAGGTGTAGGCCAGGTCGCCGTAGACGTCGTCCTCGATGATGGCCACGTCGTAGCGCTGGGCCAGGGTCAGCAACGCCCGCTTGCGCGCCTCGGGCATCACGTAGCCCAGCGGGTTGTTGCAGTTGGGGGTCAGCTGTATGAGCTTCACCGGCCACTGCTCCAGGGCCAGCTCCAGGGCTTCCAGGCTGATGCCGGTGATGGGGTCGGTGGGAATTTCCAGGGCTTTCATGCCCAGGCCCTTGAGGGTCTGCATGGCGCCGAAGAAGCTGGGCGAGTCGACGGCGACGATGTCTCCCGGCTGGCACACGGCGCGCACGCTGGCCGACAACGCTTCGTGGCACCCGGTGGTGATCACCAGGTCGCTGGCCTGCAGCTGGCAGCCGGAGTCCAGCAGCAGCCGCGCCACTTGGGTGCGCAGGGCTTCGGTGCCGTTGACGGTGTCGTAGTACAGCCCCGGCATGTCCTGGCGCCGCGACAGCTGCGCCAGGCTGCGCAGCAACGGCTTGAGCGTGGGCGTGTCGACGTCGGGCATGCCGCGGCCCAGCTGCACCACGTCCTTGCGCGGCACGCTGCGAATCAGTTCGCTGACCTGGTCCCACTGGGAGATGTCCACCGGCCGTTGCGCCGGGCGGCCCACCACCGGCAGCGCCGGCAGCTCGCGGGCGCTGGGCACGAAGTAGCCGGACTTGGGGCGCGGCGCCGCCAGGCCGTTGTCCTCCAGCACCCGGTAGGCCTGCTGTACCGTGCTCAGGCTGACGCCGTGCTCGGCGCTCAGCGCGCGCACCGAGGGCAGGCGGTCGCCGGGGCGATAGAAACCCTGCTCGATGCGCGAGCCCAGCAGTTCGGCAAGATTCACGTAGAGGGTCATGGCGTACTCCCGGCGGCGTGTGCGGACCATACAGATGGCGCTGAATTGCAGCGATACAGACCGCGTTCGGGCTGATCTGTATGGCGAATATACCTGTTTTTTGGATCTGTAAGGTCGGCTGTATTGGGCAGATCATGAAGCCGTACCCACACCAACACCAAGGAGCAAGGTCATGAACGGCTTGAGCGATGTGCGTCTGCTGCTGCGCAGCCAGGAACTCCAGGCATGTGATGCCCAAGGGCGGCGCGTGCGCTCGGCCCCTGAAGGCCTGGGGTTCTGGAACCTGATGTGGCACCGCCTGACCACCCGCCGGGCCTTGCTGGAGCTGGATGCCGACCAGTTGCGTGACATCGGCGTGTCCGCCAGTGAGGCACGGGTCGAGGGGCTGAAGCCGTTCTGGAAGGAGTGAAGGACCGGCGGGGCTTTCGTCGGGCGGCGCCGGGCAGGCAAAATGGCGGCTCGCGTCGACAGGTACCGCCCCATGAGCTGCAACCGCCACAAGATTCTCTTCCTGCGTGAGCAGATCCCTTCCTTCGAGTGCGTGCCGGGTTGCCACGATTGCTGCGGCCCGGTCACCACCTCGTCCGAGGAGATGGCCCGCCTGCCGCGCAAGACCGCGGCCGAGCAGGAGGCGGCGCTGGCCGAGCTGAACTGTGTGCACCTGGGGCCCAACGGCTGCACGGTGTATGAGGAGCGGCCGCTGATCTGCCGGCTGTTCGGCACCACCGCAAGCCTGCCGTGCCCCAATGGCCGGCGCCCGGCAGAGCTGATTCACCCGTTGGCGGAAAAGGCCGTGCACACCTTCATCGCCAGCACGCGCCAGGTGCTGGTGTAACGGATAACGTCAACTTCAATCCGGGATCGGCAGGTTCAGGCTTTCCTTCACCTCTTCCATCACGATGTAGCTCTTGGACTCGCGCACGTGCGGCAACTTGAGCAGGATGTCGCCCAGCAGCTTGCGGTACGAGGCCATCTCCGAGATACGCGCCTTCACCAGGTAGTCGAAATCGCCCGACACCAGGTGGCATTCCAGCACGTGGGGCAGCTTGAGCACCGCGCGGCGGAATTCCTCGAAGGTATCGCCCGACTTGTAATCCAGGCTGATCTCCACGAACACCAGCAGGCTGCCCTTGAGGTGCTGCGGGTTGAGGCGGGCGTTGTAGCCCATGATGATGCCTTCGCGCTCCAGGCGCCTCACGCGCTCGGTGCAGGGCGTGGTCGACAGCCCCACCTTTTCCCCCAGTTCCGTGAACGAAATACGCCCGTCGGCCTGCAGGATGCGCAGGATATTACGGTCGATCTTGTCCAGCTCACGTTTGCTCTGATGCTGGGTACGCATAGGCGATGCCCCTCCGTAAAAGCGGTTTTTGCCGAGAATTCTCGCCAATAATAGGCCGTTATATAGTGAATAGCACTGGCTGATGTTTTTTAAACTGCGTGCATCTTCGCAATAAACAACAAATGTCAGCGGTTATCCGCGTTGAGGGATTGAGCATGCGAGTTCTGGTACTTGGTAGCGGTGTGATAGGTACCGCCAGTGCCTATTATCTGGCGCGGCAGGGCTTTGAAGTGACGGTGGTAGACCGTCAGAACGCCGTTGCCATGGAAACCAGCTTCGCCAACGCCGGCCAGGTCTCGCCGGGCTACGCCTCGCCGTGGGCCGCCCCGGGCGTGCCGCTCAAGGCCATCAAGTGGCTGCTGGAGCGCCACGCGCCCCTGGCCATCAAGGCCACCGCCGACATCGACCAGTACCTGTGGATGGCGCAGATGCTGCGCAACTGCACCGCCAGCCGCTACGCGGTGAACAAGGAACGCATGGTGCGCCTGTCCGAGTACAGCCGCGACTGCCTCGATGAACTGCGCGCCGAGACCGGCATCGCCTACGAAGGCCGTACCCTGGGCACCACCCAGCTGTTCCGCACCCAGGCGCAGCTGGACAACGCCGCCAAGGACATCGCCGTGCTGGAACAATCCGGCGTGCCCTACGAGCTGCTCGACCGCGACGGCATCGCCCGCGTCGAGCCGGCCCTGGCCGGCGTCACCAACATCCTCGCCGGTGCCCTGCGCCTGCCCAACGACCAGACTGGCGACTGCCAGATGTTCACCACCAGGCTGGCGCAGATGGCCGTGGACCTGGGCGTGGAGTTCCGCTTCGGGCAGAACATCGAGCGCCTGGATTTTGCCGGCGACCGGGTCAACGGCGTGGTCATCGACGGCAAGCTGGAAACCGCCGACCGCTACGTGCTGGCGCTGGGCAGCTACTCGCCGCAGCTGCTCAAGCCG
This sequence comes from Pseudomonas imperatae, assembly GCF_057128625.1. Taxonomy (NCBI): domain Bacteria; kingdom Pseudomonadati; phylum Pseudomonadota; class Gammaproteobacteria; order Pseudomonadales; family Pseudomonadaceae; genus Pseudomonas; species Pseudomonas imperatae. The sequence goes on from NZ_JBSKHP010000011.1 coordinate 88,255, forward strand.
CTGGGCATTCGCGCGCCGGTGTACCCGCTCAAGGGCTACTCGCTGACCGTGCCCATCACCAACCCGGCCATGGCACCCACCTCGACCATCCTGGACGAGAGCTTCAAGGTTGCCATCACCCGTTTCGACAACCGCATCCGCGTGGGCGGCATGGCCGAGATCGCCGGTTTCGACCTGTCGCTGAACCCGCGTCGGCGTGAAACGCTGGAGATGATCGTCAACGATCTTTATCCTCACGGCGGTGACCTGAACCAGGCAAGCTTCTGGACCGGCCTGCGCCCCACCACCCCCGATGGCACGCCCATCGTCGGTGCCACACCGTTGCGCAACCTGTTCCTCAACACCGGCCACGGCACGCTCGGCTGGACCATGGCCTGCGGCTCCGGCCGCTTCCTGGCTGACCTGATGGCGCGCAAGAAGCCGCAAATCAGCGCAGAAGGCCTCGATATTTCCCGTTACGGCAAACACCAGGAGACTGCAAAGCATGTCAATCCAGCGCCAGCTCACCAATGAGCGCATGAGTCAGATCGTCACCCACAACGGCACCGTTTACCTTGCCGGGCAGGTGGGCGATAGCATGGAGGCCGGGATTGAGCAGCAGACCCGTGAAACCCTCAACAACATCGAGCGCCTGCTGGACCTGGCCGGCACCGACAAGTCGCGCCTGCTCTCGGTGACCATCTACCTGAAGGACATCGACGCGCACTTCGCCGGCATGAACAGTGTCTGGGACCAGTGGCTGCCCAAGGGCGTGGCACCGGCCCGGGCCACGGTCGAGGCCAAGCTGTGCGAGCCGGAAATCCTCGTCGAGCTGTCGGTGGTCGCCGCGCTGCCCTGAGAAACACCTTGTGCCCGGTAGTGGCTGCCACCATCGCCGGGCTTTTTACGCCCACAGCCTGCCCAGAAGAAGACAGCCGTCATGCGTCCTGCCCGTGCCCTGATCGACCTCGACGCCCTGCGTCACAACTACCGCCTGGCCCGTGAACTCGCCAACGGGGCCAAGGCCCTGGCCGTGATCAAGGCCGATGCCTATGGCCATGGCGCCGTGCGCTGCGCCCAGGCCCTGGAGCGCGAGGCCGACGGCTTTGCCGTGGCCTGCATCGAGGAGGCCCTGGAACTGCGCGCCGGCGGCATCCAGGCGCCGGTGTTGCTGCTGGAAGGCATCTTCGAGGCGGATGAGCTGCAGCTGGTGGTGGAGCACAACTTCTGGTGCGTGGTGCATTCGCTGTGGCAGCTGGAAGCCATCGAGCAGGCGCAGTTGAGCAAGCCCATCGTGGTGTGGCTGAAGCTGGACTCGGGCATGCACCGGGTCGGCCTGCATCCCAAGGATTATGCGGGCGCCTACCAGCGCCTGCTGGCCAGCGGCAAAGTGGCGAAAATCGTGCTGATGAGCCACTTCGCCCGCGCCGATGAGCTGGACTGCCCCAGCAGCGCCGACCAGGTGGCAGTGTTCGAAGCCGCGCGCCAGGGCCTGGCGGCGGAAACCAGCCTGCGCAACTCGCCGGCCCTGCTGGGCCTGCCCCAGGTGCCCGGCGACTGGGTGCGCCCAGGCATCATGCTTTACGGTGCCACGCCGTTCGAAGCGCCCCAGGCCGAGGCGGCGCGCCTGCAGCCGGTGATGACCCTGGAGTCCAAGGTCATCTGCGTGCGCGAGCTGCCTGCTGGCGAGCCGGTTGGCTACGGCGCCAGGTTCATCACCGACAAGCCCATGCGCATCGGCGTCGTCGCCCTCGGTTATGCCGACGGCTACCCACGCCACGCGGGCACCGGCACCCCGGTGCTGGTGGCCGGCAAGCGCAGCCGCCTGCTGGGCCGGGTGTCCATGGACATGCTGTGCATCGACCTCACCGACGTGCCCGAAGCCGAGCTGGGCAGCCCCGTGGAACTGTGGGGCAAGCACATCATGGCCAGTGAAGTGGCCGCCTGCGCCGAGACCATCCCGTACCAGATCTTCTGCAACCTGCGCCGGGTGCCACTGGTCTATTCCGGGGATTGACGCCTGGTTGCGCAGGGCCGCAAGTCGCCAGGGCGTAGGCCGGGTGGGGTACAAGTGTTGTAAATACTGAACGCTGTTGCCATGATAACGTTCATAACAACACCCCTGACCGTGAATACCCCCTGGAGGCACCAGCATTGGACGTCGGTGAACGACTGCAAGCCATTCGCAAACTCAAAGGTCTGTCCCAGCGTGAACTCGCCAAGCGTGCGGGCGTCACCAACAGCACCATTTCGATGATCGAGAAGAACAGCGTCAGCCCCTCGATCAGCTCCCTGCGCAAAGTGCTGGGGGGCATTCCCATGTCCATGGTGGAATTCTTCTCCGAAGAGCTGCAGCCCGAAAACCCGACCCAGATCGTCTACAAGGCCAATGAGCTGATCGACATCTCCGACGGTGCCGTGACGATGAAGCTGGTGGGCAAGGCGCACCCGAGCCGGGCCATCGCCTTCCTCAACGAGATCTACCCGCCGGGCGCCGACACCGGCGAAGAGATGCTCACCCACGAAGGCGAAGAGACCGGCATCCTGCTCGAGGGCAAGCTGGAACTGGTGGTGGGCGCGGAGACCTTCATTCTCGAGGCGGGCGACAGCTACTACTTCGAAAGCACCAAGCCGCACCGTTTCCGCAACCCCTACGACGAGCCTGCCCGGCTGATCAGCGCCGCCACCCCGGCGAACTTCTGACCGCCGATTACAGCGCTACACTCAATGTTCAGGGAGCCGTGGCCTGCGCGCCACGGCAATACCCATGAGAACAATAAGGTTGTTCCGGGGCGGCAGGCTTTGTCGCTATACTGGACGCTGCCTGCGAAACCGTGGCCGCGGGCGCGATTAGCCACCATGAGGGTGTAGGCGTGAACTTCAAAATCAACAAGATGCTGGCCGCACCAGCAACCGCACTGGCCCTCTGGGCCCTGACTGCCCAGGCAACCACCACCGACGACATCGCCAAGCGCCTGGAGCCCGTTGGCCAGGTCTGCGTGCAAGGCAAGGAGTGCCCCGGCATGGCCGTGACCGCCGTGGCCGCCGGCGGCGCCGCAAAATCCCCCGACGACGTCATCGCCAAGCACTGCAACGCCTGCCACGGCACTGGCCTGCTCGGTTCGCCGAAAATCGGCGACGGCGCCGACTGGGGCAAGCGCGCCAAGGAGCAGGGCGGCGTCGACGGCCTGCTGGCCAAGGCCATCACCGGCATCAACTCCATGCCGCCCAAGGGCACGTGCTCCGACTGCACCGACGACGAGCTGAAAGGCGCCATCAAGAAAATGTCCGGGCTCTGACGCGCCTTTCCCATGCTCACCACCCCACCGGAGCCGCAGCGGCAACGGGTGCGTTTTGTTTGGAAACATCTCTTGTGTTGTGCCACCGTGAGGCAGAACCGATAATGTCCCGCGTGGGAACAATGTAGCTACATTTTGGCGGAGAGGTGATCAACATGGCCGCGATACTGAAGACCACTGATGTGCGGTGCCGCATTGAAGAGGATTTGAAAATCAGCGCCACCGAGGTGCTGAAGTCCTGCGGGCTAAGCTTGAGTGATGCAATGCGCCTGTTCCTCCGTCAGGTTGTGGCGAGTCAAGGTCTGCCTTTTGAGGTAAGAGTGCCGTCGGAAAAAACCGCGCGCGCCATGCAGCAGGCACGGGAGATCCATCGGCATTTCAACTCGATAGACGAAATGCTCGGTGATACGGATGGCGATGTTCCAAAAAAAGGAAAAACGGGCAAAAAGGCCTAAACGGTGTTCGCAAACGCCGGAGTTCAGGAAGTCCTGGGAGCGCTATAACCGTGCGGGCCGCCGTGACATGAACGAAGTATGTCGGGTCATGACACTGCTTTTCATGGGCGAGCCGTTACCGCCGATTTATAGGGATCATGATCTTGTGGGGGAGTGGAAAGGGTTCAGGGAATGCCATATTGGGGGCGACTTTCTTTTGATTTATTCGTTGCCCGAACCCGACCTCGTTTTGTTTGTCGATCTGGGTAGCCATGCGGAGCTGTTCCGCTGACCATCTGAATGGCCCTCTGGAGCATCAGGGTGCAATTGAGCGCAAGCGGAGGTGCCGATGACGCAAGTCTGTTCGATCGATCGTGCCGTGGACGAGGTGCTGGCAAGGCTGCCGGCGCATATTCACATGGGCCTGCCGCTGGGGCTGGGCAAGCCCAACAAGTTCGTCAACGCGCTGTACGCGCGCATTCGCCAGCTACCCGAGCGGCGCCTGACCATCTACACCGCCCTGAGCCTGGGCCGCCCCAAGCTGGGCGACGGCCTGCAGAAGCGCTTCCTCGAGCCCTTCGTGGAGCGGGTCTACGGCGATTACCCCGAGCTGGACTACCTCGCCGACCTGCACGCCGACAAGCTGCCCCCCAACATTCGCGTCGAGCAGTTCTTCATGCAGCCGGGCAACCTGCTGCACAGCCATGTGGCGCAGCAATCCTACGTCAGCAGCAACTACAGCCACGCCGCCCGTGACATCAACGCCCAGGGCCTGAACCTGGTGGCGCAACTGGTGGCCCAGGCCCCTTACCAGCCGGCGAAGCTGAGCCTGAGCTGCAACCCGGATATCACCCTGGACCTGCTACCGATGCTGGCCAAGCGGCGCGAGGCCGGCGAGACGATCCTGATGCTCGGCCAGGTGCATGCCGAGCTGCCGTTCATGGCCGGCGACGCCGAGGTGGACCGCAGCCTGTTCGACCTGATGATCGACGAAGCCGACGCCACCACGCTGTTTTCCACGCCGAACATGCCGGTAGGGCTGCAGGACCACTTCATTGGCCTGCACGCCAGCACCCTGGTGCGCGACGGCGGCACGTTGCAGATCGGCATCGGCTCCATGGGCGATGCGCTGACCGCCGCGTTGCTGGCGCGCCAGGCCGACAACACCGGCTATCGGGCCTTGCTGGAAGATATGGACCTGGCCCCCTGGCAGCCGCTGATCGAGCGCGAAGGCGGGCTGGCGCTGTTTGCCGAGGGCCTGTACGGCTGCAGCGAAATGTTCGTCAATGGCCTGCTGGTGCTGGCGGAGGCCGGCATCGTGCGGCGCAAGGTGTACGCCGACGTCGCTACCCAGGCGTTGGCCAACAATGGCAGCCTGGACGGTGCCGAGCCGCCGGGTGTCAGCATCCACGGCGGTTTCTTCCTGGGCCCGCGCAGTTTCTACCAGCGCCTGCGCGAACTGCCCCTGGAAACCCTGGACGGTTTCAACATGACCGCCATCAGCTACATCAACGAGCTGTATGGCCAGGAAGCGCTCAAGCGCCTGCAACGGTGCGACGCACGTTTCATCAACACCGCGTTTACCGCGACCCTGCTGGGCGCGGCGGTCTCCGACCAGTTGGAAGACGGCCGCGTGCTCAGCGGCGTGGGCGGGCAATACAACTTCGTGGTGCAGGGCCATGCGCTGCACGACGCGCGTTCGATCCTGGTGCTGCGCAGCTGGCGCGAGGCCGGGGGCGAGGTGAGCTCCAACATTCTCTGGGAGTACGGCCACTGCACCATCCCCCGGCACCTGCGCGATATCGTGGTGACCGAGTACGGCATCGCCGACCTGCGCGGCCGCACCGATGCCCAGGTGATCGAGGCCATGCTGACCATCACCGACTCACGCTTCCAGACCTCGCTGATCGAGCAGGCGCAGGTGGCCGGCAAGCTGCCCAAGGATTTCCGCCTGCACCCACGCTTTACCGACAACACACCCGAACGGCTGAAAAGCCTGGCAGACAAGCACGCGAAGCTGTTCCCCGAATATCCATTGGGATGTGATTTCACGGTTGAGGAACGGGACCTGCTGCGGGCGCTGAACTGGCTCAAGAGCAAGTTCAAACTCACCGAGCTGCTGGACCTGGGCAAGGCGGCGCTGGACGCGCCACCGGCGTCGAGCTTCCCCGTGCACCTGATGCGCATGCAGCTGGCGCAGCCAGAGGGCTTGCGGGAGGACTTGTTGCAGCGCTTGCTGCTGGCGGGGTTGCAGGCCACGGTGCAGCCGGAGCCCCTGAGCTACCTGCGGGGGTAGCGGGACGCGGCCTTTGGCCGCTGCTACGAAGACCCGTAGCAGCTGCCGAAGGCTGCGTCAGCCGTCACTCGATGAACGTAACCACGCCATCTTTCAACGACTTAACGCGCGCCAGGGATTCCACGTGGTAACCCTGGGCGTCCAGTTCGGCGCGGCCGCCCTGGAACGACTTCTCGATGACGATACCCAGGCCGGCAACGCTGGCGCCGGCCTGCTTGATGATCGAGATCAGCGCCTGGGACGCCTTGCCGTTGGCCAGGAAGTCATCGATCACCAGCACGCGGTCGCTGCTGTTGAGGTGGCGCGGCGAGATGGCCACGGTGCTCTCGGTCTGCTTGGTGAACGAGTAGACGGTGGCCGACAACAGGTTCTCGGTCAGGGTCAGCGACTGGTGCTTGCGCGCGAAAATCACCGGCACGCCCAGTTTCAGGCCGGTCATCACCGCCGGGGCAATGCCCGAGGCTTCGATGGTGACGATCTTGGTCACGCCGGAGTCCGCGAACAGGCGGGCGAACTCGTCGCCGATCTGCTGCATCAGGACCGGGTCGATCTGGTGGTTCAGGAAGGCGTCGACCTTCAGTACCTGATCGGAAAGCACGATGCCTTCTTCGCGAATTTTCTTGTGCAGTGCTTCCACGGCAGTTCCTCAATATACGTATTGGCCCCGGCTACGGGGCCGAGGCGGTGTTGAATCAGCGTTTGAGCATGGCGCGAATATCGGCCAATGCATTGTTGCCTCTTACGGCTTTGACTTCCGTGGGGGTGTCATCATTGCCTTCCCAGGCGAGATCATCCGGCGGCAATTCATCGAGAAAACGGCTGGGCGCACAATCGATGATTTCGCCGTACTGCTTGCGCTTGGCCGCGAAGGTGAACGCCAGGGTCTGGCGTGCGCGGGTGATACCCACGTAGGCCAGGCGGCGCTCTTCCTCGATGGTGTCGGCCTCGATGCTGGAGCGGTGCGGAAGGATTTCCTCTTCCATGCCCATGATGAACACGTAGGGGAATTCCAGGCCCTTGGAGGCATGCAGGGTCATCATCTGCACGCCCTCGGCACCGTCTTCCTCTTCCTGCTGACGTTCAAGCATATCGCGAAGCACCAGTTTACCGATGGCTTCCTCGATGGTCATGCCGCCTTCTTCGTCTTTTTCCAGGGTGTTCTTCAGGGCCTCCACCAGGAACCACACGTTGCTCATGCGGTAGTCGGCGGCCTTGTCGCTGGAACTGTTGGTGCGAATCCAGGTTTCGTAGTCGATGTCCATGATCATGCTGCGCAGGGCGGCGATCGGGTCCTCGCCGGCGCAGTTCTCGCGCACCTTGTCCATGTAGCGCTTGAAGCGCGACAGGCGGTCGGTGAAGCGCGCGTCAAGGTGCTCGGTCAGGCCCAGCTCGTCGGTGGCCTGGTACATGGAAATCTTGCGCTCGGTGGCGTAGTTGCCGAGCTTCTCCAGGGTGGTGGAGCCGATCTCGCGGCGCGGCACGTTGATTACCCGCAGGAAGGCGTTGTCGTCGTCCGGGTTCACGATCAGGCGGAAGTAGGCCATCAGGTCCTTCACTTCCTGGCGCCCGAAGAAACTGTTGCCGCCGTTGAGGCGGTAGGGCACCTGGTGGTGCTGCAGCTTCAGCTCGATCAGCTTGGCCTGGTAGTTGCCGCGGTACAGGATGGCGAAGTCACTGTAGGGGCGGTCGGTGCGCAGGTGCAGGGTGAGAATTTCCATGGCCACGCGCTCGGCCTCGGCGTCCTCGTTCTTGCAGCGCAGCACGCGAATCTCGTCGCCGTGGCCCATTTCGCTCCACAGTTGCTTCTCGAAGGCGTGCGGGTTGTTGGCGATCAGCACGTTGGCGCAGCGCAGGATGCGGCTGGTGGAGCGGTAGTTCTGCTCCAGCATCACCACTTTCAACGACGGGTAGTCGTCCTTGAGCAGCATCAGGTTTTCCGGGCGCGCGCCGCGCCAGGCGTAGATCGACTGGTCGTCATCGCCCACCACGGTGAACTGGCAGCGGGTGCCGATCAGCAGTTTCACCAGCAGGTACTGGCTGGCGTTGGTGTCCTGGTATTCGTCCACCAGCAGGTAGCGCACGCGGTTCTGCCACTTTTCCAGGATGTCGGCGTGTTCCTGGAACAGCTTGACCGGCAGCAGGATCAGGTCGTCGAAGTCCACCGCGTTGAACGCCTTGAGCGTGCGCTGGTAGTGGGTGTAGACGATGGCTGCGGTCTGTTCCTTGGGGTTGCGGGCGTTTTCCAGCGCCTCGGGCGGCAGGATCAAGTCGTTCTTCCAGGCGCCGATCATGTTCTTGATCTCGTCGACGCCGTCGTCGCCCGAGTATTCCTTTTGCATGATGTCGGTCATCAATGCCTTGACGTCTGTTTCGTCAAAGATCGAGAAACCAGGCTTGTAGCCCAGGCGCGCATGCTCCTTGCGGATGATGTTCAGGCCCAGGTTGTGGAAGGTGGACACGGTCAGGCCGCGGCCTTCGCCGCCGCGCAGCAGGGTGCCCACGCGCTCCTTCATCTCGCGCGCGGCCTTGTTGGTAAAGGTCATGGCGACGATGTATTGGGCGCGGATGCCGCAGTTCTGCACCAAATGGGCGATCTTGCGGGTGATCACGCTGGTCTTGCCGGAGCCGGCACCGGCGAGCACCAGAAGAGGGCCGCCGACGTAGTTCACGGCTTCTTGCTGCCGGGGGTTGAGTCGGGACATGCGAAATTAGGGTCGCTAGCGAAAATGGCCGGGCATTTTAACAGGGTCGAGGAATAATGCCGCGACCATCCGACACTGTGACGCATCCCTCTATCTAAATTTGCCGCTTTTGATACTTTGCCGCAGGATACGTAACAATTTTACCGCAGATAGTCGAAAATAGCGGTCAGGGATGGCTGCCGTCGCCATCCCGGGGTTGTCGCGTCCTGTGATGCAGTCCTTTTTCCTGCCGTATTTGCCAGTGGATTTTCCTGAGGAGCCCGCTTGTCTACGCCCGTCGAACCTGTGCGCCTGTTGCTTCTGGCCAACGACCCAGCCTGGGCGGCGTCGTTGCGCGAGTGCCTGGCACCGCTTGGCGCCGCCGCCATGCTGGTGGTGGCGCAGTCGTTCGAGGCGCTGGGCGAGGTGTTCCAGACCGACCGCACCGCCGTGGTGCTGGCGACCCCGCAGCTGCAACCGGTGCCGGGGCGTTGCAGCCTGCCGGTGGTGTTGCTGCTGGAACAGGAGCCGGCGCAGCCGCCCCTGGGCGCCAGCGACTGGTTGGTACGCGACACACTGAGCGTCGATGCGCTACGCCGCTGCCTGCGCCACGTGCGCGAGCGCGGGGTGCTGGAAGGCACGCTGCAGCGCCTGGCCGAGCAGGACCCACTGACCGGCATCGCCAACCGCCAGGGCTTCCAGACCCTGCTCAACGCGCGCCTGGCTGAATTCGAGGGCCGCGGCCTGGCCCTGGGGCACCTGGACCTGGACAACTTCCGCCACGCCAACGACGCCCTTGGCCACCAGGCCGGCGACCGCCTGATCCTGCAGGTGGTGGCCCGCCTGCGCAGCCAACTGGACGCCGGCGACCAGCTGGCACGCCTGGGCAGCGATGAGTTCGCCTTGTTGATCGACACCCGCCGCGACGCCGAGCGCGCCGAGCGGCTGGCCGAGAACATCGTCGAGGCCCTGGCCGAGCCCTATTGGGTAGATGGCGAAAGCCTGCTGATTGGCTGCAGCCTGGGCATCGCCCACGCCCGCGCCCAGGCCGGCGCCGACCCGCTGATGTGGCACGCGCACATCGCCATGCAGCAGGCCAAGAGCACCCAGGGCTGCACCTTCCATGTCTTCAACGAGCGCATCAACCGCAACGCCCGCAGCCTCGCCGACCTGGAAAGCGAGCTGCGCCGCGCCCTGCGCCGTGACGAACTGGAACTGCACTACCAGCCGCGCCTGGACCTGCAAAGCGGCGCCATCGTCGGCCTGGAGGCGCTGGTGCGCTGGCGCCACGCCGAGCGCGGGCTGTTGCCGCCCAGCGAGTTCGTGCCGCTGGCCGAGCAGAGCGGGCTGATCGTGCCCTTGGGCTACTGGGTGATTTCCCGCGCGCTGCGCGACATGCAGGCGCTGCGCGAAGCCGGCCTGCCGGAGCTGCACATGGCGGTGAACCTGTCGTTCCGGCAGTTCCAGGACAGCCAGCTGCTGGCCACCCTGGGCCGGCTGATCGCCGACCGTGGCATCGATGCGCGCTGGCTGGAGTTCGAACTGACCGAAACCGCGGTGATGCGCCGCAACGACCTGGTCAAGCAGACCATGGACGCGCTGGGCCGCCTGGGCGTGCGTTTCTCGCTGGACGACTTCGGCACCGGCTTTTCGTCGTTCGTGCACCTCAACAGCCTGCCCATCGCCCTGCTGAAGGTGGACAAGAGCTTCGTCGGCGGCATGGAGCAGCGCGAGGAGAACCGCAAGCTGGTGCACGCCATGATCAACCTGGCGCACAACCTGAGCCTGGAAGTGGTGGCCGAGGGCGTCGAGACGCCCGAGCAACTGGCCCTGCTGCGCAGCTTTGGCTGCGACCAGGTGCAGGGTTACCTGATCAGCAAGCCTCTGCCCCTGCCCGAGCTTCAGGAGTACCTGATGTTTGGGCTGTCCCAGCGCGCGGTGCAGGGCTGAGCGCGGCGGCGGCCTTGAGCCGCCGCACGCGCCACTCGAACGCCAGCGTCAGGCTGGTGGCCGAGCAGGCCAGCCCCAGCGCCAGACCCCACCATACCCCCTGCGGCCCCCAGCCCAGCGGGAACGCCAGCAACCACGCCGCGGGCGCGCCAATCAGCCAGTAACAGCCCAGGCCGACCAGGAAGGTCACCTTGGCGTCCTTCAGGCCGCGAATGGCACCCATGGCGATGGTCTGCACGCCGTCGAACAGTTCGAACCAGGCGGCGATGCCCAACAGCACCACGGCCAGCTGGATCACCCCGGTGAAGCCTGGGTTGTCGCGGTCCAGGAACAGCTCCACCAGCGGCTGTGGCGCCACCCAGAACAGCAGGGCGAAGCCGAGCATGGCCAGGGCGCCGAAGCCGATGCCCACGCGCCCGGCCAGGCGTACGGCGTGCAGGTTGCCGGCGCCATAGTGCTGGCCCACGCGCATGGTCACCGCATAGGACAGGCCGGCCGGCACCATGAACGCCACCGAGACGATCTGCAGGGCAATCTGGTGGGCCGCCAGTTGCGTGCTGCCCATGGTGCCCATGCACAACGCCGCGAAGGCGAACAGCCCGACCTCCACCGAATAGGTGCCGCCAATTGGCAGGCCCAGCCGCCATAGTTCCCGCAACGCCGCCAGGTGCGGGCGCGCCAGGCCCTGGCGCAGCGGGTAGGGCTGGTAGGCCGAATGCAGGCGGATATACAGCGCCAGTGCCGCAGCCATGCCGGTGGCGACGATGGCCGTGACCAGGCCGATACCGGTCAGGCCCAGCTTCGGCAGGCCGAACAGGCCTTCTATCAGTGCGTAGTTGAGGCCGAAGTTGGCCACCACGGCCACCAGGCTGATCATCATCACCGGGCCGGCGCGGCCCAGGGCGCTGGTAAAGCCGCGCAGGGCCATGAAACTCAGGTAGCCGGGCAGGGCGAAGGGCAGCAGCAACAGGAACTGCCGCGCGCCGTCGACGTTTTCCGGCGTCTGGCCCAGCATCAGCAGCACCGGGCCCAGGTTCCACATCACCAACGCCCCCGCCAGGGCCATGGCCCAGGCCAGCCATAGCCCGGCCTGGGCCAGGCGCGTCACCCCGGGCACGTCGCCAGCACCCTGGCGGATGGACGCCAGGGTGCCCACGGCGGCGATCACGCCAATGCAGAAAATCGACACGAAGGTGTAGCTCACCGCGCCCAGGCTACCGCCGGCCAAGGCTTGCGGGCCGAGGCGGGCCATCATCAGGGTGTCGGTGAGCACCATCAGCATGTGCGCCAGTTGCGAGGCAATCAGCGGCCCCGCCAGGCGTAGCAGGGCACCGAGTTCGATACGGATGGCGGAAGGCATGGGCAGGCTCGTTTCACAGGTAGCAGGAGAGCGGCAATTCTGGGCGCTTGTCGACTTTGGCACAAAAGGATAAAAACGATGCCTGGCATGAGTTTTACTCATTCGAGCAACGTCGTTTGCCAGCGCCCGTGATTTTTCCAGGAATTGCCCTCATGTCCCGTCGCCTGCCGCCTCTGTATGCCCTGCGTGCCTTCGAGGCCGCCGCCCGCCATAGCTCGTTCACGCGTGCGGCGGATGAGTTATCGATTACCCAGAGCGCGGTCAGCCGGCACATTCGTACCCTTGAAGAGCACTTTTCCTGCCGGCTGTTCCAGCGCAACGGCCGCAACCTGCAGCTCAGCGAGTCGGCGCGCCTGCTGCTGCCCGGCGTGCGCGAGGGCTTCGCCGCCCTGGAGCGCGCCTGCGCCACGCTGCAGAGCGAAGACGATGTGCTGCGCATGAAAGCGCCTTCCACGCTGACCATGCGCTGGCTGCTGGCACGGCTCAGCCGCTTCCGCCACCTGCAGGCCGGCAACGAGGTGCAGCTCACCAGCGCCTGGATGGACGTGGACCACGTGGACTTCAACCACGAGCCGTTCGACTGCGCGGTGCTGCTGGGGGACGGCAATTTCCCACCCGACTGGCAGGCCACCTACCTGTTCCCCGAACTGCTGATCCCGGTGGGTTCGCCGGCGTTGATCAGCGACCAGCCGTGGACCGTGGAGCAACTGGCGGCGGTGGAGTTGTTGCACCCCACGCCGGACCGCCGCGACTGGCGCGACTGGCTGGAGCGCATGGGCCTGGCCGAGCGTATATCGCTCAAGGGCGGCCAGGCCTTCGATACCCTGGAGCTGGGGATGATTGCCGCCGCCAGGGGCTATGGCGTGTCCATCGGCGACCTGCTGATGGTGGCCGAAGACGTGGCCCAGGGCCGCTTGAGCCTGCCGTGGCCGACCGCCGTGGCCAGTGGACTGAATTATTACCTGGTGTGGCCCAAGACCCGGCCGGGTGGCGAGCGTCTCAAACGCCTGAGTGATTTCCTGCAGGCCGAGGTGCAGGCCATGGAACTGCCGGTGGTCGAAATTCTGCGCTAGGTGGCGAAAAGCCTTTAAAATGCCATCAGTTTAACGTTTGCGAATAACCTGCCCAAGCACTCAAGTATTGGCCGTCGCAGCCGAATCTACAGGGTGCAGGACCTCATCCAGAAAGGTCCGTTTAAAACCGAATCGAACACTACGCCGCCTGGCCCCGAGCATCTCGGGTGTGCCCTGCGGTCAGGAGCCATCATGTCTCAACCCCGTGCCCGGATTGCCTCGCAACTCGGTATCGCCCTTGCGGCCATTCTCGCTGTCGTCATTACCGGCAGTACTGTCTTTGCCCTGCGCTCGCTGGACAGCGCCAACCTCGCCACCCGCGAGCAGCACCTGGCCAGCGAGGCGCGCCTGCTGGCCGACCAGCTCAGCACCTTCCACGGCACCCTGCGCGACAGCACCCAGCGCCTTAGTGGGCTGTTCGAGAAGCGCTTCGCCAGCGGCCTGACCCTGGACAGCGACGCGCCCATCACCGTGGCCGGCGTCGCCACCCCGGCGCTGCTGCTCAACGGCAAGGCGCTGAACAACGACTTCCGCGAAGTGGACGACTTCCGCCAGATGACCGCCGGCGTGGCCACCGTGTTCGTGCGCAAGGGCGACGACTTCGTGCGCGTCAGCACCTCGCTGACCAAGCAGGACGGCAGCCGCGCCATCGGCACCCTGCTCGACCACCAGCACCCGGCGTACACGCGCCTGCTGGCCGGCCAGAACTACGTGGGCCGCGCGCTACTGTTCGACCGCTACTACATGACCCAGTACACCCCGGTCAGCGACCGCAACGGCCGGGTCATCGCCGTGTTGTTCGTCGGCTTCGACTACACCGACGCGCAGAACGCCCAGTTCGACAACCTGCGCCGCTTCCGCATCGGCCACACTGGTTCCCTGGCGCTGCTGGACGAAAACAGCAAGTGGCTGGTGGCACCCGCCGGCGTGCAGGGCCTGGCCAAGGCCACCGACATTCTCGACGACTTCATCAAGCACCCGGGCCAGGGTGACTTCTGGAGCGACACCAACGAAGACTTCTACAGCGTGGCCGTGCGCTTTGATGGCGGCCCCTGGAGCGTGCTGGCGACCATGCCCAAGGCCGAAATCCGCGCGGTGACCTGGAGCGTGGGCATTCGCCTGGCCATCGGCAGCCTGTTGGCCATGCTGCTGGCGGTGGGCGTGTCCATGTGGCTGCTGCGCAGCAAGCTCAAGCCGCTGGGTGAGCTGGTGCGCCAGGCCGAAGCGCTGGGCGCTGGCGACCTGGACGCGCGCCTGAACGTGGCCAGCAACGATGAAATCGGCCAGCTGGCGCGCAGCTTCAACCACATGGGCGAAGCCCTGGCCACCATGGTGACGCACATCCGCAACGCCGCCCACGAGGTCAGTGGCCGCGCCCAGGCGCTGTCGGGCATGTCCACCGGCGCCTACGAGGGCATGGAGCAGCAGTCCGGCGAGATCAGCAGCATGGCCGGCGCGGTGGAAGAGTTCAGCGCCACGTCGCTGAACATCGCCGACAACATGGGCAACACCCAGCGCATGGCCCAGCAGAACGCCGAGCAGACGCGCATCGGCCGCAGCTCGATGACCGAGGCGTCGTCGTCGCTGGAGCAGATCGCCGGCGCGCTGAACAGCACCGCCACCGTCATCAACACCCTGGGCCAGCGTTCCCAGGAAATCGGCGGCATTGTCGGGGTTATTACCTCGATCGCCGAGCAGACCAACCTGCTGGCGCTGAACGCCGCCATTGAAGCGGCGCGCGCTGGCGAGCAGGGCCGCGGCTTTGCCGTGGTCGCCGACGAGGTGCGCAGCCTGGCCTCGCGCACGCGCCAGGCCACCGATGAAATCTCGGCCATGATCGGCAGCATCCAGCACGAGACTGGCAATGCCATCAGCACCATGGAGCAGGGCAAGGAACTGATGGAAGAAGGCCTGTCGCGCAACGCCAAGGTCGCCGCGGCGCTGTCGCACATTGATGAGCAGAGCCGCTCGGCGGGCGAGCAGTTCGCCGCCATCACCACGGCCACTCAGGAACAGAGCAGCACCGCCACCTTGCTCAGCAGCAACCTGCAGAGCATTGCCCTGGCCAACAGCGAACAGCGCGAAGTGGTCTCCAACCTGGCCATCACTGCCCGCGAGCTGGAAACCCTGGCCGCCGACTTGCGCCAGGAAGTGAACCGCTTCCGCGTCGGCCGCTAAGCCTCAGGCCAGGCTCGCCAACCCCAGCTGCGCCGCGCACTGTTGCAGTGAGCGGCGCTGGCTCTGGGCGTACAGCTCAAGCTCGTCGAGCACCGGCCGGCCCAGGGCCAGGTGGAAGCTGTCCTGGGTCGAGCCGCCGGCATAATTGCTCTGGGCCGCGTCGCCGAGGTTGGATTGGAAGATCCCGGCGGCGCTGACGGGCAGGAAGTCCTCGTACACCAACGGCTCGAAGTGCACGTGGCCGGCGTCGATCAGCCCTTGCAGGCTGGTGGGGCGGCCAGCCTGGTCGCGTGCCGCCAGGCCTTGCTCGGTGGCGAAGTAGCGGAAGTAGGCCAGGTCCTGCTCGCGCATCTGCCGCATATCATCCGGAAACTCGGCGAAATGTTCGCCCAGCTGGCGCATGTACTCTTCGGCGTTGCTTTCGCTGGGGAAGCCTGCCAGCGCCTCGCGGGAATTGTTCAATAAACGGTCGTACAGCGCTCGCCCCTTGGGCGTCAGCGCTGCGCCGCGCTGTTCGATCTCGCCGAAGCGCGCGGTGTGGCTGCCACGGGTGCCGTGCTGGTCGGTGAAGGTGATGCTTTCCTGCAGGGCCTTGAAGCTGGTCTGGCGCAGCAGGATAGGGTGACGGCGGGTGGGCGGGCCTTCGATCACGGCCTTGGGGGTGATGCCCTTGCCGGGCATCGCCGCCTGCACGGCGTCGATGTCCAGGGTGCGCGGGGTCAGGTGGTTGATGTGCGGGCCCTTGAAGGCCACCACGTCGGCGATCAGCCGGTGCTGGTCGTGCAGTTGCTGGTACTGCGCGCTGCTGACGGTGGCGCTATGGTGCCAGCGGAAGGTTTCCAGGGCCTGGGTGACGAAGGCCTCGGCGTCCGTTTCATCGAGGCCGCCGTCGCGTTCGCATTGGTCAATCAGTTGCAGCGCGCGCGGGGTGAAGATCTGCCGTTGCGCCAGCAGGCCCTGGGCCAGTTCGCGCAGGGGCAGGTTGTCGATCAGCTCAAGGCGCAGCAGCGAGGTGAACACGCGGAACGGGCTGACCTGCAGGGCCTGCTCGTGCACTGCGCGGAAGGCCGTGGAATGCACCGGAACGCCGGCGGGCGTCAGGTCGTAGTAGCCCACGGGCTGCATGCCCATGACCGCGAACAGGCGGCCGATGGTGGCCAGCTCCGCAGCGGTGCCCACGCGGATGGCGCCGTGGCGCTCCATGTCCAGGCGCTGGATTTCGCCGGTCCATTGCAGCGCCTCGGCGACCTCCGGCTGCTGGGCCATGACGGCCTGGTTGACCTCGCCTACCAGGTCCAGCAGCGCCCCGTAGAGCGGCACCTCCTGCTTGTACATGGCAGACATGGCCCGCGAGAACCGGGCGCGGATCTGGTCGGGGCTGACGAAGCTGGGCATGGCGAAACTCCGAGTGAATGAGCTGCGCCTATGAAAGCGGGGAATGACCAGGGGCCGCAAGCGAAAAAAAGTAGGTGTTTCATTCCGCAAATTCGTGCAAGCCCGGACGCGACCTGGGGCCGCTGCTACAGGAACCGTGTTGCCTTCATCGCGACCAAGGTCGGCTCCTACCGCGTGCGGGGTAGGAGCCGGCCTTGGCCGCGATGCAAACGGCGCGATCGGCGGGCTGCGCGCGTCCCTGTAGCAGCTGCCGCAGGCGGCGTCCGGGTTCGCTGCGGTGTGCCGGGAGCAGCGCGGCACCTTGGACGCGGCCTGGGGCCGCTGCTACAGGAACCGTGTTGCCTTCATCGCGACCAAGGTCGGCTCCTACCGCGTGCGGGGTAGGAGCCGGCCTTGGCCGCGATGCAAACGGCGCGATCGGCGGGCTGCGCGC